>JBKQMH010000013.1:0-17855 GCA_052146795.1 Verrucomicrobiia bacterium | reverse complement strand
GACAACCTCGGCAACGGATGGTAAAAAGAATCCGTGGACGTAAATGCCCATTTCACCGCGCTCCACGTCAGGCCGTTCCACCGCTCCGACTGCCGCAGGTACTCGTTATCATCCCCACCCAGGAACTCGCCATGGACGCTCGGCCAATACAGCCAGACAGTGACCGCAAAGATCATCAGACCTATTCCAACCAACTTTGCCCGGCTGACAGTCATGCAAACGAATCCAAGCACACGTCCCGCCCACACGCAACCGAGAACCCTACGTCGTGGCGCGGCATTAACTGCCCGGGTCGTACGTCGTTCGTCAGCCGGATACTTTGCCTCTACTCTTCCGCAGGCAATCGACGCACGGAGAGATTCCTCGACAACCCGCCTTCGCCAGGGCTCCGGTGGGCAAGCCTCGGAATGACAGGCAAGGCGGTACCGCTGCGTCGGCGGGAAATTGGCTCCCCGCTTTGGACGCTTTGCGAACCTTGCAATTCGCGTTTTCAAGGACTGCCGTGCGGACAACCGCTGACTGTAGTCCCCCGAAAATCCACTGCTGAACTGGGTGTCGCCGACGCCGCCACGCAGCCACCGAATTTAGCTCTTATGGAGCAGCGAGTGATAAGATCTGTAAAGCGACTTGCTGAAAGGCGGCCTGAAGATTACCCCCTCCGACGAGCACGGCCTGACCCGTCGGCAGGCAGGGGTTGTCGGCCGGGCTATTCGTCGCGTTCGCAACTAGCGCGAGGAAATCCATGTTGACATTTGCACCAGTCAGCCCAATCGAATATACCACGATATTGTTGCTTCGCATTAAGTTGGCGACCTGAATCGCTTGGTACTGTGCTTCGGCAGTGACGTTGGCGCTCGTGAAGTTCTCCAGTGCGCCGTATTGAGTGGACCAAAACTGGTTGATGCCACACGAGGAGCAATAATCGTTGGGAAGACTAACACTGCCGTTGTCGGGGACATAGCAAGCATAACCGTCCCCGTCCTGCGCGCTACACGTGTAGGGCGTATTTGTACCGAAAAACCACACACCACTGACCGGCGGAGATTCACCCCCAAAGATAAGTGCATTTGTCGGCGAGCAAGCAAACGATTGCTCGATCATGTTGGGCAGACCATCGGTGAAAAAGACGATGACTTGCAGTACGTTTTGATTCGGAGGAATGGTGACGCTGTTCTCTTGAAGTAGGGCATTGGTCAGGCCACCCACGGAGTAGCTACCCCCACACCAAAATAGGTTGCTCGCCGCGATCGCGATGTCCGATATGAACGGCTGTTCCATGGGGATGTTGACTGTTGCCGTGGAGCCAAAACTCACCATGGACGCTTCATCGAAGGTATCGCTAAAGTAACTGATGAAGCTGCTGACCGCCCCGGGAAGATAGGTGCCGCCACCGGTCGTCCCGGACACCGGGCTCATGTACCCCCCATGATCCAGCACGAGAGTTATGATTACTGGCATACGACTGGTTGTCCTCACTTTATAGAACCGCTGCGACACAGCAGCCGCGTTCGTATCGGTGTAAGAGAGCGGCGTAGCGTTTGTCGCTGACCTCAATTGCCCATCGGGTAAGTCCTGCCAAGGCCCCCCTGGTGAATCAGCAGACATTACCTGGTAGGCCCAATCGGGCAGGGCAGGCCAGCTAATGGTAACCGAACCGTCCGGATTCTGCTCGATGACTTGGATGAACAAATTCGTTTGAGCATTCGCAAAGCTGACGAGCGCAAGCGAACAGGTCAAACCCAGCCATGTCTCGCGCATTCTCACAAATGCCTTCCGACAGCATTCCAAACAGGAATAAACGGCCTCACATTTACCTAGTGTAACACCGATCCTCCTTGAACCACAACGAAATCCCCCCTCCTCCTCAACAGCCGAAGCAACCCCGAGATTAGGGCTTCGCCAGCCCACACCCTCAGCAGAGGTTCCCCAGTCGCTTCCACTCGTGAGCAGGCAATCGAAGCATGCGTTGACCTGTCCTACCGCGACAATCGCCTTGTTCAGGCCTGGCCCACCGAAGGCACGACCGCACAAATCGCATTCGACCCGGAGAACAGTTTCACAGTAAAGCCAGATGGGAACGGTTGTTTAAAACTCGCCGCGTCAGGGCACACGGCCTACAACAGGAGGGACTCGGAGAAAATTGGCTCCGCAGGAAGGACTCGCGCCTTCGTACCTCTGAATCTCCCAAGGATTTTACGCGTCAGCTTTGGAGAATCAAGACTAATCCGTCACTACTCTCCCACTATCCGGACGTACTCCTCCAGTATTTTCCCCTGGCAGTTTCCCTGACACCACCGAAGGCTTGCCGCTTCCGGTGGGGACTGTTAACGGCATCGGCATCGATCCGCAGTACAATGAACGAATCTTTGGGCTCTTTCAACGGCTGCATACCACAAAGGAATATCCAGGGACCGGCATCGGGCTGGCCATCTGCAAGAGGATCGTTGAGGGCCACGGCGAACGGATTTGGGTTGAATCGGAACCGGGGAAGGGAGCGACATTCTGGTTCACCATTCCCACCGGTGAGGCGAATACACCATGAACCTAGAGAATCTCAGGAAGGCGATGCAGATTTTGATTGTGGACGACAGCCCGGATGATGTGGAGCTGTTCAGACTGGCGCTGCTGGAGGGTTTTGGCGAACGCTGTGGCTCGATGTCAACAAAATCGAGCAGGTGTTCATCAACGTTGTGATAAACGTCATTAAAGCCGTGCCGGACGAAGGAACGGTGACGGTGCGAACCCGACTCGCACGTTTCCTCTCGGCTCATCCGGTGTTCTAGACTGACTGGATCACAGATCCTTCGAGAATCAATTATAGCTTGCCAGAAGGGCTTGCTTCAGCGCCTTGAGGTCCCGTCTCGAGAAGGCCGATTCGGGACCATTGCCGTTTGATCTTGCCGTTGCGTGAAGATGGTTCAACGCACCGGTAATCACAAAGCTGAGGGCCTTGGTGGCGAGTTCCATGGAGAGAAATGGTTTGGCAATATAGTCACTACCTCCACGCAAAGCTGATTCGACGCGATCCTCAAGGCTCTTGTGCATGCTGACAAAAATAATCGGGGTGTCCTTACAGGCGGGCATCGCGCGAAATCGAGAGCACAACTGAAATCCATCCGCGTCGGGCAATTCGATGTCCAAAACGATCAAGTCAAACCGTTTTCCGGTCCGCCGCTTGAGGGCGCGCGTTGGACCGTCCACACAGATGGCCCGCAAATTGACGCGCGCCAATGCGTTGCTGACAGCTCGCCGCGCAAACTCATCGTCGTCTACGACCAGAACGCGTGCCGCGGAAACGTTTTTTGCCGAGCCGCTGTCGGGGTATTGAAACAGAAATCCCAGTGTGTCCACGGCCTGGGCAATGGTGAGCAGGGTGGACGGACTCAAGTGCTCTGGTTTGTCACAGAGTTCCTTCACCAGTGCTTCCAGAGCCGAGGACATTTGAGCAATCCCATCCAACCCGGCGATCGCCGACGCGGCCGCAAGTGGGCGGATGATCCGAAACAATTCACGGAGAGATTTCTCGCTATCCGGATGATGGCCCCGGCTCGCCAACTGTTTTAATGGGCGCCAGAGTGCCTCAAACGTCTTCGAAGATGAATCGAGAAGTCGTTTTCGCACCCCAAGATCGGGCTCAGGCACAATTTTGCTTCTCGTTTGGCTTGGTATGGCCGCCGGCGGTGGGTCAACCAGGGCATTCTTGATCATTTGGATCACCTGACCGGAACGAACCCCCGCCTTGGGAATTACCTGGTTCGCCCCCGCATCCCACGCCTGTTGCATGACGCCACCCAGGTAGGCATTGGTGAACACCAGGACCGGAAGTTCCTTGGGACTGTACTCGGAACGGATTCGTTGGAGCAACTGGATGCCATTGATCTGTGGCAATAGCAGGTCGAGCAACACCAGATCCACCTTTCGATTCTGAAATGTTTCCAGCCCGTCCCTGCCGTCGACGGCAACCTCGACGTCAAAGCCTTCCTCGCTAAGTTTCTGTCGATAAACATCGGCCACGAGCGAATCGTCCTCGATAATCAGAATGTTCTTCATGGTTTTACCCTTCCCTTATGCCCTGAGGTTTACTTCGGTTTTGATCTGATCGCGGAAAAACTGCCCAATGCGCGTGAATTCATCGCTGGCCTGGGTGAATACGCGCGGCGCGTCAGCCAGCAGTCCTGTTTGTCCCATCTGCTCGAGTTGGCGCATCAGTGCGACCATTGGGTTCATCCCGCACATCGCACTGGAGCCAGCAATACCATGGGCGATGCGTTTGATGTCGGGCGCGGATCCTGTCGCGATCGCATCACGGAGTTTGGCCAATTGGCCAGTCGTCTGCTGCAAGTACCGTCCGGATAACTCGTGGAGACGGTGCGGGTTGTTACCCGATAATTCCTCAAAGATCTCCCAATCCACGGATGAAGATGAAGAAGATTCGGCGGAGCGGTTCCTTTCCGCGTCCTTCCGCGCAAGCGGCTCATCGGTACGATCGGATGATGGGGGCGTTTCGCCAGCAGCATTCGGAGAAGACGCGGCAAGCCAATGGGCGAGAACGGCCTCCAAGTGAGCGACCCGCACCGGCTTGCTCAAGAAATCGTCCATCCCAGCGGCCAGACATTTGTCACGATCTTCTTTCATCACATGGGCGGTCATGGCGATGATGGGGATGTGCCGTGCGTTATCTTCCTGCCGTCGAATTTCCGCGGCACACGCGTAGCCATCCATCTCCGGCATCTGGCAATCCATCAACACCAGGTCGTAGGGAATCGTACAGAGGGCTTGCAACACCTCGATCCCGTTGGCCACCGCGTCGGCCCCAAACCCCATTTCCCGCACCTGACGCAAGACAACCTTTTGGTTGAATGCATTGTCCTCGGCAATAAGTACGCGGATTCGCCGACGAGCATTTTCTGTTGGCCACAATCGCACGGGAAGCGGCGATTTGGGATCAGCCTCAGCGCGAGCTTCCGTTAAACCCGGCACGTTCTCGGTCGTCTCGAACTGCACCGTGAACCAGAAGGTTGAGCCTTTGCCGGCACTGTCGCATCCAATACTGCCACCCATGAGATTGACAAGTTGTTTGCAGATCGCCAGCCCGAGGCCTGTGCCGCCATATTTCCGCGTGGTGGAAGCGTCGACTTGGGAGAACGGCTGGAATAAACACACGCGGGCTTCCTCCGGAACGCCGATGCCAGTATCCGTCACCGCAAACCGCAACACCGCATGGGCGTCGTCTTCAGACTCCTTGGTCACTCGAACGTTGATGTCGCCTTGCGGCGTGAATTTGATCGCGTTGCCAACCAGGTTGGTCAACACCTGCCGCAACCGGCCCGGATCCCCCCGCACCATCTCCGGCACGCCCGTGTCAATGGTTGTACATAAGTGCAGGTTCTTGGCACGCGTCTGTTCGGACAGCATCACCGTGACTTCTTCCACGGCTGTGCGCAACTCAAAGTCCAGCATTTCAAACTTGAGTTTTCCCGCTTCGATTTTGGAGAAGTCGAGAATGTCATTGATAATGGTAAGCAGCGACTCGCCGCTCATGCGCACGACCTCGACAAATTCCCGCTGCTCGGAGGTCAATTCGGTGTGCAGCAGAATATCCGTCATGCCGATGATGCTGTTCATGGGGGTGCGGATTTCATGGCTCATATTAGCCAGGAATTGGGATTTCAACCGGGCCGACTCCAGGGCCGCGTCGCGGGCGCGCGCCAACTCCATCTCCCGTTTCCGCTTGGTCATGTCCATCATCGAGGCGATCATGCGCACGGCATGCCCCTCCGCGTCGCGCAGGATGTATCCCCGATCGAGAATGTCGGCGTACGAGCCGTCCGCGCGCCGAAAGCGGTATTCACTGGACCAAAAATCCTGGTTGCTTCGCACGCGCGCCTGGAGACCGGTCACCACGTTGTTGCGGTCGTCGGAATGAATGCTCTCCGCCCACCAGTCGTTTGCCAACCCGATGGCTTCTTCCGTGTATCCGAACAATGTTTGGACATTTCGGTTCCACCACACTCTGTCCGAGTCGATATTCCAATCTCGTACCGCCTCGTTGGTGGCGCGCGTCAGCACGCGGAACCGCAGATCGCTTTCCTCCAGCAATTGTTTGGCGCGCTCCTTGTCCGCGAGGGCAGCGGTGGCCTGTCGCGCCTGTCGGCGGTTGATGATCGCCAGCCCGCCAATCAGGCCGGCCATTGGGCAAAACAAAAGTATTTGTGGCACGGTCACGTCCATGGAGAATGTTTCAAGGCGTGAACGGCAAATGAATCGTCCGCTGACCGACGACGAGCGCGTTCCAGATTGCGTCCGATGCAGGCCACGAGTTGTTCGGGTTGTGCCGGTTTGGCCATGTATTCGTGCTGGCCGATGACCAGGGTGCCGTTCTTGCCGGTTTCACGGGGTGTCACAATGCAGGTCAGGAACACAATCGGCGTGGCGGCGAAGTCCGGGTCGCCGTTGATACGTTCCGCAACTTCACTCCCGCCGGTATCCGGCATGCACACGTCGAGCAGGAACAGGTCGGGCCCGAATTCTCGTGCGACATCGAGCAGCACGCGAGGATCGTTAAGTTCACGGACCTCATAGCGGCCAGTCCGCTCCAGGATCAATCGGGTGATACGCGTCGCGTTGGCGTTGTCGTCGACGACCAATATGCGGTTCTTTTTTATGACCCCTCCCGTGTGGCGGGCACTCGACCCGTCCGCGTTTTTGCTTCGAGGCTTTTTTCAATGCAGTTAATCACCCGTTGCAGCCGCAACGGCTTGGCGACGAAGTGAAACGCTCCGTCCATCGTGCCGTCCCCCACGGCCTCCCGCTCGGAAACAAGCGATGTTATGAACACGACAGGCACGGTCTGAAGGTCCCGATCGGCCCGAACCTGAAACGCAAGCTCCACGCCTTCGGTGCATGGCATGCACACGTCGAGCAGAATCAAATCCGGTTTAAACGCATGCGCCGCGTTGATCGCGCGGCCGGAGTTATTGAGTTCCATCACCTCGTACCGGCCGGTTCGTTCCAGTCCCAGTTTGATGATTCGCGTTGCCTGAATGTCATCGTCCACCACCAGGATTCGTCTTGGTCTCATGCGGATCTCCTTTCGACGGAGCGTTGGCTCGTTGAATCGCCACTGCCGGTGTGCCGTTCAATACAAGCGATCACCTGCTTCAGGCGAACAGGCTTGGCCAAGAAGGGAAACGCGCCCCGCAACAGGGTGCCGTCCTGGGCTTCATGCTCGGAAATAATGGATGTCAGAAAAACAATCGGAACGTCTTGAAGCAACGGATCCTTGCGCACGCGGAACGCCACGTCGCCTCCGTCGCCATCGACCATGCACACGTCGAGCAGGATCAAATCAGGCTCGAATTGTCGCGCGGTTGTCAGCGCGCACGCGGCACGCTGCTCCGTTAGTACGTCGTACTCGCCGACTCTTTCCAAGCCGGCTTTCAAGATGCGCGCACACGCCGCGTCGTCGTCGACAATGAGAATGCGTTTATTGCTCATGCAATGGTTGTTCCCTGGGTTGTTGGCGAGAGACCGAGACAACGAAGCGCGACTAATCCGGAGAGTTGGTCGCACACCGTCATGCGCATCGCCGCGCGCATACTGGCCCGTGATTTCGTCATGCCGCGACGGCCTTTCCGACTGCTTTTCGCAGGGTCGCCCGGCTAAATGGTTTCGTCAGGATCAGATCGGCCCGTCGTTGCTGGTGCGGATTGTCTCCGAAAGTGGCCTCGAACCCGGTCACGAGAATCACAGGCATGTTCGGGGTCAGTTCCTTGATTGCCTCGGTCAACTGGTCGCCATTGATTTTGGGCATCGCGCGGTCGACAAGGACAAGGTCGAATTTGCCGCTGCGGAATTTACTCAAGCCTTCACAACCATCCCCGGCGGTCTCCACGGTGTGTCCGTCAGCCAGCAGGTATTCGACCTCAATCTCCTGAACCATCGGCTCGTCTTCCACCACCAGAATATTGAGCCGATGGTTCTTCGGGGCGGCGGGCGTTTCCTCCTCGTGCGGTTGTGCTGGTTGGTCCGAACTGGCGGGCAAGAGGATACTAAAGGTGGAGCCTTTGCCGGGCTGGCTGTGAATCCTGATTTCACCACCATGCCGCTGGACGATTCCATACACACAGGCCAGCCCCAACCCCGTGCCGGCGTCTCCTTTTGTGGAGAAGAACGGTTCGAAACAGCGCTGGCGCACCTCTTCGGTCATGCCCGTGCCGGTGTCGCTGATTTCCAGAATGGCGTGTTCCTCGTGGCGCCTCGTGCGAATGGTAATCAAACCGCCTTGGGGCATGGCATCGACGGCATTGAAGATAAGATTCGTAAGTGCCTCTCGCATTTCGGCGGCGTCGGCGAGGACCGATACGCCCGGCTGAAAATCTGTTTGGACTTGAACCGGGATGCCCTTGATTTCCTGTTCGTGTTTCCACCTTGGTTCGGTCAACGAGACGCTCTCCTCGACGACCTGGTTGAGGTCGACAACCTTGAGCGGCTCCGTGTGACGCCGCGGCCTGGAGAATTCTCGCAAGCGCTCCACGACACGGGCGGCGTCACGGCCAGCGTCATTGATCTTGCACAGGTGATCGCGCAGGACTTCGGTGTTTTGAAGCTTTTCGGGAGAAGTCAAAAGCAGTTCTGTAAATCCGACCATTTTGGAGAGTGCATTGTTAAAATCATGGGCCACGCCACTGGCCATTCGGCCCAAGGCTTCCAATCGCTCCTGTTCCACCAGACGCTGCTGGGTTTGCCGCAGTTCCTTCAGGCTGGATTGGAGGCGGTAATTGGCCTCACGCAAGGCCGCCTCCGCGCCTTTCCGCTCGGTGATGTCCTAGAATGTCAGCACCGCGCCCACGATCTTGCCGTCCTTCCGCATGGGCACGCACATGTACTCCACCGGAAAGGCCGAGCGATCTTTGCGCCAGAAGACTTCCGTATCCATCCAATGGATCAGACCATCACGCAAGGTGGCGCAGAGCGAGCAATCTTGCTTGGGAAATGGCGCTCCATCCGGACGGCTGTAATGAACGTTCTCGTGGAACGACTCGCCAATCAGGTCCCCGGCCTCCCATCCAATCAGTTTTGCCCCGCGCGGGTTGATGAAGTTGATGACCCCCTTGGCATCCAAACCGCAGATTCCTTCGCCGGCAGCCTCCAGAATGGACTCGGTGCGCTGATGCCACTGTTCCAACTCCTGCTCCGCCCGCTGTCTCTGGCGACGAGACTCCGCCTCACGCAGCTCGCGTTCGACAGCGGGCACGAGCCGCGTGAGATTGTCCTTCATAATATAATCGTGGGCGCCCGCCTTCATTGCGGCTACCGCCAACTCCTCACCGATGGTGCCCGACACGACGATGAAGGGAATATTGCACTCGTGCTCCTTGCATAACTTCAGCGCGGCCAGCGAGCTGAACCGTGGCATGCGGTGGTCCGAGATGACAATGTCCCACCGGCCCCCCACAAGCGCCGCCTTCATCGTTTCCGCGGTTTCAACGCGTTCGCACGTGACATCATAGCCGCTGCGCGTCAACTCGTTCGTCACGAGCAGGCAGTCGTCCTGGCTGTCTTCCACAATCAATACTCGGAGGGGTGTGTTCATGGGTAGCTCCGTGGAGAAGGCGGGGATTCATTCAGCACCAGCCAATACAATCCAAGCTGACGCACCGCCTCGGTGAACTGGGCGAAGTCCACGGGCTTGCAGATGTAACTGTTGGCCCCCAACTGATATCCGTTGATGAGATCCTGCTCTTCCTTCGAGGTCGTCAGGACGACCACCGGCAACAAGCGCGTCCGCGGATCGGCTCGCACGCGCCGCAAAACTTCCAAGCCGTCCATTCGTGGCAGCTTCAGGTCGAGCAGCACAATCGCCGGCGGCGCATGCCCGTTGCTGCTGCCCAGCAGGATCTCCACCGCCTCGACCCCGTCGTGGGCCACGACAACCTCGTTGGAGATATCGTTCTTCTTGAGCGCTCGCAGGGTCAGCGCCTCGTCGTCGGGATTGTCTTCGACAAGCAGGATGGCTCCGTTATTCATCTGCGGTCTCCTTCATTCGGCGCAGGACGCGACGAGTTCAGCGCGGTCGCCCGACTCGGCGTCTTCCTCGTGTAAGGGGGCTTCCGTGTCGATCAGACACAGCGCTTCGGTCAGCCGGTTCATTGTCTGGTACAGGGCGTCAATCAATCCGGGACGGGCCGCGATATGCGTTTGCGTGAGAACACGGAGCGTGAGCTCGAGCGTGTTGCTGAGGGATTGCACGGCATGCGCATGGGCGGCCTCAGCGGCCCGCCCCAGAATGTGGTTGCGATGCAACGCCTGTTCACGGGCAGCGGCGAACGCGGGCTCGTCCGCCGCCTCCGCGAGCTCCATCAGGTCGGCCCAGAGGGACCGGACCTGGGGTTGGGCCTTGCGTTTGAACTCCGCCAACAACGTGGTTAAAAACCGATCGTATGCGTTCATAGTGTCACCTCTTCACGACAGCGTGAAATGGAACGTCGCCCCTTTACTGACCTCGGCTTGTACCCAGACACGGCCGCCGTGGCGCTGGACGATACGCTGGACGGTGGCCAGCCCGACGCCCGTGCCGGGAAACTCGGTCACCCTATGCAGCCGCTGAAACGGCGCGAACAGTTTGTCGGCATACTGCATGTCAAATCCCGCGCCATTGTCGCGCACGAAGAACGAGGAATCCCCATTGATCTGGTCGCGGCCAAATTCGATCGTGGCCTGGGGTTGCTTGGAAGTGTATTTCCAGGCGTTGCCGAGAAGGTTTTCGAGCACCACACGCAGCAACTGCGGGTCGCCGTAGGCCTTCAAGTCTTCGGCGATTTGCAATGCGACGTGTCGTTGCGGATCGCGCTCGCGCAACCCCTCGGCCACCTCGACGGCAAGTCCGCTGAGATTCACCGGCTCGCGGCGGAGTTCGCTCCGCGATACGCGCGACAGTTTCAACAGATCGTCAATGAGTTGACCCATGCGCTGGCTGCCGGCGCGGATGCGCTTCAGCAGGTTCTTGCCTTCCTCACCGAGCCTGTCTCCGTAATCTTCGAGTAAGGCCTGACTGAAGCCATCGAGACCACGCAGCGGCGCGCGCAGGTCATGCGAGACGGAATAACAGAACGCCTCCAGTTCTTTGTTGGCCGCCGCCAATTCCGCGGTGCGGGCGACCACGCGCTGTTCCAGCTTCGCGTTCAGCTCGCGGATTTCCTCCTCCGCCTGTTTCCGCTCGGTGATGTCGGCGCGGATGGCCACGTATTGGCGCGGTTTGCCCTGCTCGTTGAGGAATGGTACGATCGTGGCGTCCACCCAGTAAAAGGAACCATCCTTGGCCTTATTCTTAATCTCTCCATGCCAGACGCGGCCTTGCGCAATCGTTGTCCAAAGGTTGCGGAAAAACTCCTTGGGGTGATGGCCGGAGTTGATGATGCGGTGATCCTGGCCGAGCAGCTCCTCGCGCGAATACTTGGAGATTGCGCAAAATTTGTCATTGACGTGGGTGATCTTCCCACGCGCATCGGTAATGGCGACGATGGCGTGCTCATCCAGCGCGGCTTTCAGGTCACCAATCTCCCGTAACGAGTTTTTCAGTTGCTGTTCGGCCTGCTTGCTCTCCGTAATGTCGCGAGCCACTTTCGACGCGCCGACGATCTGGCCGGTCGAATCCTTGATGGGCGAGGCGGTGACCGAGACATTGATCAGCCGTCCGTCCTTGGCCCGCCGCACGGTCTCCAAATGCCGTACGCTTTCACCACGCCGGATCTTTTCGAGGATTTGATGCTCCTCGTCCTGGAGTTCAGGAGGAATCAAACGCAAGATCGAGCTACCGACGATTTCCCCGGCGGAATACCCGAAAATCTTTTCGGCCCCGGCATTCCAACTCGTGATCAGGCCGTCCAAATCTTTTCCGATGATGGCATCATCCGAACACTTCACAATGGCTGCCAGTTGGACAGAAGCCATTTTCTCACGAGCGGCGATTTCGGCTTCCAAATTCCCAGTCGTTTGCCGAAGGACCGCCGTGCGTTTCTTGTTTTCGAGAGTCCACTTCATAGCACGACCATGTGCGGGTTTTGAGCAGTCACCAAGCCGTCGAGGGGGGAAACGTTGCAAAATCAGGGAAACACGGGAACCCCCCTTGGTTACTCGTAGGGGAAAACCACGACACAAACAGATGGACGGACAATTCCGTCCGCGTGATCACGGCGGGGGCCCGAACGACTCGCTTCGCGCTACGCTTCGACGAGGCGGTTTCGCACCGCATACCGCACGAGCTCAGCGACCGACTTGAATCCGAGCTTGTGCATGATGTTGCGCCGGTGGGTCTCGACGGTCTTCGCGCTGATCGTCAGGGTGCTGGCGATCTCCTTGTTGCTGCGGCCTTCCGCCACCAGCACGACCACGTCCCGTTCGCGCCGGGTCAGCTTGTCCGATACGGTTGGCGGATCACCCAGGGGATGCACGGCATCCTGGATCATCAGTTGCGCCGCCTGCGGCGCGAAAAACAGTTCGTGCCGCGTCAGGGCAGCCACGGCGGCAACGAGATCGCGTGCGGCGTCTGATTTCATGACCACACCGCGCGCTCCGGCCACCGTGGCGGCCTGCACCACCTCCTGGGTCTCATCAAGCGTGAGAATGAGAACTTCGGTCTGCGGATTGCTGGCCAAAATCTCGCGGGTCGCCTGGAAGCCATCCATGCCCGGCATGTGGACGTCAACGATGACCACCTGCGGGCAAAGTTGCCGAGCCAGGTTGATTGCCTCCTGCGCGGTCCCGGCCTCTCCGCAGACGATCCATCCGGATTGCGCTTCCAGCATGAACCGCAGCCCCTGGCGCACCAGATCGTGATCGTCGGCCACGAGAATGCGCACCAACGGTTCGGCGACTGGCGGACGGCTTTGGGCAGTAATACTCATGGCCAGTTTTTCATCGGCTTGTTGAACGACACGACCACCTCCGAATCTCAATATAGGAGTCGCGCCCGCAATTCCGCAATACTGTGAATTGGGGAGAAGCCTAGGGTATAACCCTGGTGACCAGCGCAAGTGGAACGTTACGATACGTCGATCAAGTCACGGCGCAATGATCTTGTTGCGGATGGCGTAGTGGACGAGATCGGCGATTGAGTGCGCCCCCAATTTGTGCATGATATTGGCACGGTGTGTTTCCACCGTCGTGACGGTGATTTCCAGCGCTGACGCCGCTTCTTTGTTGCTCTTGCCTTCCGCGAGCAATTGCAGCACCTCTCGCTCCCGCGGTGTCAGTGTGCTGTCAGGCGCGGCTTCGACATGGCCACCTTGCTGTTGATGGAGATGGGCGCGTAACGCGATCTGGGCGACCCGCGAAGTGAAGAACAGTTCGCCACGGCGGAGGGCCCGCATGGCCACTGTCAGTTCACGGCCCGCATCCGATTTCAGAATGTAGCCATGCGCGCCGATCTCGAGAATCTCCCGCACCAGTTCCTCGGATTCGTGCATGCTGAGGAACAGCACCCGCACATCGGAAACCGACTTCAGGATTTGGCGCGCGGCGTCCAGCCCATTCAACTCCGGCATCGTAATATCCAGGATAACGATGTCCGGTTTGAGTTGTTGGGCCAGGGTCAGCGCCTGACGGCCCGTGAGCGCTTCCGCACAGATATCGCAGTCCGGGTCGCTCTGAAGAATGGACCGGACGCCAGCCCGAACCACTTCGTGGTCATCAGCGACCAGAATACGCAGCTTGCTCATGTCGTCGCCTTCTCCATCGGAAGCGTCGCCCGAACGGTTGTGCCCGTGCGACCACTCTCGACGTCCAATTGCCCTCCCAATTGCCGGATCCGTTCCTGCATCCCCATGATGCCGACGCCCTCGTGCCAACCTCCATCCGTCGGCACCGTCATCCCCTTTCCGTCATCCTCGACTTCCAGGCAAACGGCCGCTTTTTTTCTATAAACCCGAATCGTGGCCGTCGGACTCTCGGAGTGGCGATGAGCGTTGGTCAGGGACTCCTGCACAACGCGAAACAAGGCGACCTCCATTTCCCGAGTCGGGCGCTCCCAGTCCGGCGCCACTTCCAAATTGACACGCATGCCGCTACGCCTGCTAAAACCATCCACAAACCAGCAGAGCGCAGACGTCAACCCGCCCTCGTCGAGCATCGGTGGATGCAGCAGGTACGACAACGTTCGAACCTCTTGCACACATTTCTCCGCCATCGTAATACACTCGGCCAACGCCCGCTGCGCGGGCGCGTCCAGCGATGCGGCGGAACGGGTAACGAGGCTGAGATTCATGGACAACGCCGCCAGATTCTGCCCTGTCGAATCGTGCAATTCCCGCGCGATGCGGCGTCGCTCCTCATCCTGCGCACGCTGAAGTCGCCCGGATAACCGACGCAGCGCCTCCTCGGCGCGTTTTCGCTCGGTGACATCGCGCACCACGGCGATGACCATCGTGCCGCGCTCCGCTTCCAGCGGACTAAGCATGATGTCCACGGAAAACTCAGTGCCGTCCTTGCGTCGGCCGTAGAGTTGCAATCCGGCTCCCATCGGACGCAAATACGGCGAGCCAATGTAACCAGCGCGATGTCGCTCGTGACGGCTTCGGAACAGTTCGGGGATCAACATCTCCACCGGCTGGCCGATGAGTTCGCTCCGTTGATACCCAAACATTGCTTCGGCCCGCCGGTTGACACGCTGCATCTGTCCTTCCGCGTCAACCACGACGATGGGATCCGGCGCGGATTCGAACAGCGTGCGTTGCCCCTCTTCACTCTCTCGCAGGGCCGCCTCGGCGCGCTTCCGCGTGGTGATGTCATAGTTGATTTCGAGAATCTCGACCAGCCGGCCGCGAACGTCCCGGTGCAACGCCCAGCGGCTCTCCACGACGAGTTGACCGCCGTCACACCGCGTCTGAATGAGTTCCCCATCCCAATAGCCGGTACGAAGCAGGTCCTCTTCGATTTCCGACAGCGGCTTGGGGAATTTCGTCTGGAGCAGATGACAGGAAACCCGCCCAACTGCCTTCTCCTTTGTCCAACCATACATCTGCTCGGCGCCGTGATACCAGAGCGTGATGGCACCGGCCATGTCCCGCACGAAGATTCCCTCTCGCGCAAGGTCAAGCAGTTCGGCGAGGCGCAACGGCGCGGCTGGCTTGCGCTCTTTCATGTCGCCAACTCAAGCTTCAGCAGTCAATATATCGCGCACTTTCAGCGCCAGCGCAAGTGGGGTGAACGATTTTTGCAGATCTTCAGCACCAAGCATACGAAGCGACACGACCACACCGGCCTCCCCGACAAATCTAGCTCAGAAATGCAACGAGACAAGCGGTAAATTCAGTCAGCCACCAGCTTGCCGATGCTACCGCCGGGGTGCCCGTTTGGCGCCGCCGAGCATTCTCCGGCCTCCGTCGCGCACGGGATGGCGGCGCGGCAGGTGCCAGCGTCGACGTGTCCGGCTGAATATATGAAAGCGCGCCTCCGGGCGGAGCAATGTCCGC
Source organism: Verrucomicrobiia bacterium (assembly GCA_052146795.1). GTDB lineage: Bacteria > Verrucomicrobiota > Verrucomicrobiia > Palsa-1439 > Palsa-1439 > Palsa-1439. Next base: position 2,385 of record JBKQMH010000013.1, on the reverse strand, counting down.
CTCGCGCTTATAATCGCACTGGGTGGATAACCAGAACGGAGGCACGCATCAGAGAGTATATCAGTTTTGACAGTCACAAGTACTACACCTTGATGGAACGAGAAGATATCCAAACGCAGGTGGCTCGCCAACGACGCATCAAGCATGCGCCCGACGCGATCCGCGCCGCCCTGCGTGGCGGCGAAGCCGACACGCCGGTGGCTGTCGAAGCCACGGGCAACTGGTATTGGATCGTCAGCGAGATCGAGCAGGCAGTCCTGTTTGCCTTGGCTATCTGGGTGACAATTCGCTTCTTTGGCGACTTGTGATGACACCGTCAGGATCACCAGGGTTCAGGGTCTTCGGTACCGGAATCCGTGCCACATCCGTGCCACAATCTTTGCCATTCCATGCACTTCGATACTCCTCAATGCTCGACACAGAAATGCGGGAATCCTCAGCAATCTGTGCAATTTAGGCAATCACAACAGGTTGGGCATATCGACCCCCGGAGGGTTGCACGGTTCCCTGACAGTTTCCCTGGCAGTTGGGCCCTTTTGACGCCCTCCGCGAGCAACCCCCGTTGATTCCCAACGGGTTAAAAGTTGGCTCCCCGCAATACTTGAAAGAAAGAACCTTTCGAGTGGCATTTGAATTGGGCCTTTCCGGTGCTCGGAAGCCACGTTGAATGAACTTGGCGTTTTGCTCGCAATTAACTCGCGCGAGGGGATTTCGGTGGATTCAGAAGGGCGTTCCTGCCTGACACGGCTTCGTAAAATTCGATTTGCGCCACGCGCTTGACGCGGCGCGACAGGGTTGGACGTTGGAAACAATCACCACCGGAACCAAAGGCGCACTTCTGTCAGAGAGGAAAAGTTGATTCGCTGGTGAACTTCAGAAGTCACGATTGAGTTTGTCGAGGCGCTCCTTCTCAGAGGCTTGTCTTGCGGCTTCGAGGTCTTTTACGGCCTGATCGTGCGCCTTCTGCCAGTGAGTGTAAGTGAAGGTAACGCCGCCGTTATAGCGACTGCCAATCTTCGCAGTGGCCAGCCCGTCGTGCCGCACGTAATCATCCGCTCCTCCGCCTTCAAAGTGCGCCCAAGCAGAAGCACCACCGTTTGCTTTGAAAAAGATGTCGATTTGATCCTGTGTCAAATTGCCAAAAACTGCGTACTCGATCCGCACACACTTTCCTTTCACGAATTCTGCGCTGACGCGGATGTCATCTTTCCGGTAGCCAATGGTCTTATCAGAACCGGGAGTAGGAACTTCGGCAAGTCGTGGTTTACCGTACCGCGCTTCGCACTGTTGCTCTGTGGCGTCGAGCCAGGCCTGCGTTCTCACCGCCGAACACGCCAATATGACCGTAATCAACAGTGTGCGTTTCATGGCTGCGTAGGTTAGCAGGCCAAAGCAAACCGGGCAAGCGCGGTTCGTTCGCGCAAGACTGTTTGACACTGTCCCGTGTCCCGCGCTACACGATGCTCCATGACCAGTTACTACGGCTCCGATGGCCACGGAATGTTGCCGCGCGGTTCCCCGATGTTCAATCTCGGTGACGGTGGACGGGCGCGCATCGCAGCAGTGACGCGAACGTGGAAGGACGACCGCGCCGCCGAATTGCGGCGACGGGGTTATGGCGTGCTGCTGCAAATTGTCTTCCCGCGACCGTTGCGGATCGTATCTATTACGCCTTAATGGGCGCGATGTTGCTCGCCTTGTCCACGGCTGGCGAATTGACTTCTCTCGACACCGGGTAGAAATCCATTTCTTCGGACGGATACTGTTTCAGCAGCGGCAACAATTTCTCAGGTTCTTGCGTTTTCGCGTCCAACCAAAGCGCCTCAGCATCCGGCGTCAAAATCACCGGCATCCTATCGTGAACGGTTTTCAGCAGCTCGTTGGCTTCCGTGGTAACAATGGTGCAACTCAGCACTTCCTCACCCTCTGGCGACTTCCAATGCTCCCATAGGCCCGCAAACCCGAACGGCTCGCGTGACTTCAACACAATTCGCACCGGCTGCTTCACTTTGCCGAGTTTTTGCCACTCATAAAACCCGTCAGCGGGTATGATGCAGCGCCGTTTCTTCAGCGCGGCGCGGAAGGCGGGCTTCTCTGCCAACGTCTCGACGCGGGCATTTATCATCCGGTTGCCGATACCGGGATCTTTTGCCCATGAGGGAATCAGTCCCCAAAGCATCTGTTTAATGTACCGCTTGCCGTCGTCACCAACCACGACCACCGCTTGCGTTGGGGCGATGTTGTAGCGTGGCGGTGCACGCGTTGCCCATTCATCCAGCGGCATCGGTGCGCCGAATCGGTCAGCAACTTTCTTCATGTCTGCGGTTAGGGTGTATCGGCCACACATACCGCAATGACAATAGCGAGACGTGCGCTCAACCGCAA
>JBKQMH010000012.1:0-45032 GCA_052146795.1 Verrucomicrobiia bacterium | reverse complement strand
GGTAGTCCATGCCTGCATTAGACCAATACTTCCAAGCTATGGCGGCCCAGGGGGCTTCGGACTTTCACCTATCCAGCGGGAATTGCCCCACGTTTCGGATCTCGGGGTCAATCACCATTGTCGGCAAGGAAATTCTCACGACTGACGCCGTTAGAAAGCTCATTTATGAGATAATGCCGGAACGCAACCGGCTCGAATGGGAGCGAACCCACGACACGGATTTCGCGTATGACCTGACCAACGTGGCCCGGTTTCGGTGCAATGTATTCGTTGATAGCCGCGGGATTGGCGGCGTATTCCGGCTGATTCCATCGAAGATACTTGGGTTTAAGGACTTGGGACTTCCGGACTCGGTCAAGAAACTGTGTTTTTTGCAGAAGGGTCTCGTGCTGGTAACGGGGCCAACGGGCAGCGGCAAATCCACCACGCTGGCCGTGATCATTGATTTCATTAACGAGCATCGATGCGATCACATTATTACCATCGAAGACCCCATCGAGTTCGTGCACACGAACAAGAAGTGCCTGGTCAATCAGCGCGAGGTTCATTCCCATACGGACAGCTTCAAGCGCGCGTTGCGGGCGGCGCTACGTGAAGATCCCGACATCGTTCTGGTGGGCGAAATGCGCGACCTGGAAACGGTGCGGATTGCGTTGGAAACAGCCGAGACGGGGCATTTGGTGTTTGGCACCTTGCATACCAATAGCGCGCACACGACGGTGGATCGCTTGATCAATCAGTTTCCCGCGGATGAACAGCCGCAGGTTCGTTGCAGTCTCGCTGAAGGGTTGCGCGGGGTCGTTTCCCAGGCGTTGTGCAAGAGGAAGGGTGGCGGACGCGTGGCGGCCCTGGAGATCATGATGAGCAACTACGCCCTCGCCGCAAACATTCGCGAAGGCAAACTGCAGCAGATCCCCAGCTTCATCCAGATGGGCCGCAAAGAAGGCATGTGCTCGCTGAACGATTCGCTGTTGGAATTGCTCTCGAAGGGGATTATTGAGCCCGCCGAGGCGTATCAGAAAGCCGCGGCCAAGGATGAGTTGCTGAAGCGGATGGGCGCTCTCCCGAACTGCCGTTCGCCCCGAGGTGCACCGTGGACGGAGGAAGAGTTGCTCGCTGCGGCCGAAAATCCGGATGCCACCAGCGCCACGGATGAAAACGGAAACGGGGGCGTAAGCGGAGCGAACCGGTTGCCCCCACCTCCGTCCATTCGTCATGGTGGGATTCACGAATTCGAGACCGAGCCGCTCGTGTCGCGATAGTCGCGGAGATAATCCCAGCGGCGGTTCCTCAGCGCAGGAACAGCCACGAGACGAGCGCGAACAGCGGCAATAGGATCGGCACGGCGTATTTCAGGACGTAGCCGAAGAAGCTCGGGCATTTCACCCCGCTGGATTCCGCGATGCTCTTGACCATGAAGTTCGGGCCGTTGCCGATATAGGTGCCGGCCCCGAAGAACACCGCCCCGAGTGACACCGCGACCACGTACTGCCACCCGTTCGGGTCGAGCTGGTGAAGCCCGAGATCGACCAACTGCTGCGGGGTGTATTGGCTGATAATATCCGGATGCAGCAGTGCGTGCACGTGGATCGGGTTTTCCAGTGACAAGTGCTGCAACCCAAACGCGGCGGTCAGAAAATTCAGATACGTCGGCGCGTTGTCCAACACGCTGGACAAACCGCCGGTGCCCCAGAAAAACCCTCTCACGGTCGTGATGCCGATGGCGCCGGCGTGTTTTTCGAGCAGGTCCAGCGCGGGCACCATCGTCGCGAAGATGCCCGCAAAGAGAAACCCAACCTCGCGCATCGGGGCAAAATCGAATTCGTTCTTCTTCAATGTGTCCGGGTTGGCGAGTTTGTAGGCCAGGCACGCGGTAAGGATCATCAACAGTGCGACCGCAAGTGTGATGAAACTCTCGGTCGCCTTCTCTGGGCTCCAGCCGGTCACATTTCCCAGCGAGACCACCGGCGACCAATGCTCCAATCCCTCCAGCCATTCCGCCTTTTGCGCGAGCACCAGCCCAAGGATGACGAATAACCAGATGAAATTCTCTGAGCCCTCAAATTCGATGCGGTTGGTTTCCACTGCCCCGTCGTCAGCCTTGTGGTTGCGGAAGTTCGCCGTGTCGATGAAGAAAAACAGCGCCAGCAACGCGCCGCCGCACATCAGCCAGGGCAGCAACACCTCCGGGCGCTTCAGCAGCCAGAAGAACGGGACGCCCTTCAGGTAACCGAGGAACAACGGCGGATCGCCGATGGGGGTCAACGCCCCGCCGATGTTGCTGACGAGGAAGATGAAGAACACAACGTGATACGGCGCGACGCGGCGACAGTTGATCCGCAGGAACGGACGGATCAAGAGCATGGAGGCACCGGTCGTGCCGATCAGGTTTGCCAGGACCGCGCCAACCGCCAGCAGGGTGGTGTTGAGGGCCGGCGTCGATCGACCTGTCATATTGATGTGGATTCCGCCGGCGATGACGAACAGCGAGCCGATCAACGCGATGAACCCGGCGTACTCGATTGCGCTCGCCAACATCCGCGGCGCGTTGTGCAGGACCACGACGTAGTAAAACGCGGTCACCAGCCCAAACCCGATCGCCACCTTCGGGTAATGCTTTTCCCAGTGATGCTTGTGGATGAAGGGCATCAGGGCGATGCACAGCAGCAACACAACGAATGGGATTAGCATCAAGGGATGGGGTTCCGGCGACGGAACCATTGGCCCGGCGGCGAAAGTCGGGATCGCGCCGAGGCCGACCAGGACGACGAGGCTGACAAGGACTTTCTTCATCGTGCTTACCAGCGGTGACCCAATTGGGACGCGACTGTAGCGGATGGGCCCGCAAAGGCAAAGATGATTACAGCGGCGGCAAGCCGAGTTCGTCGATCGGGATTTTCCCATTCCACATCCGCACATCGAAGGAGTGCGGTTCGGCCGTGGGCCGGCTTTGGACGCGGCCGCCCGCGTTTTCGAGGATGAGTTGGCCCGCGGCGATATCCCAAAGCCGGATGCTGTACTCGATGTACGCATCGAATCGACCGCAGGCCACGTAGACCGTGTCGAGCGCCGCCGAGCCGGTCAATCGCAGTTTGCGCACCTGGTAAATCAGTCGCCCGAAATCCTGAATGCTGCGGTTCATCGCGTCGGGATTCTTGAAAACGCCGATCGCCACGATTGCTTCGGAGAGTTGGGTGCGGTTGCTGACATGGATGGGCCGGCCGTGCAACATGGCCGGCTTGCCCTTCTCGGTGGCGAACAGTTCGTCAAGCTCCGGCGCCAGCACGACGCCCGTGACTGTGTCCCACTGGTCGTTGCCCCGTCGTTCCTGCGCCGCAATGGACACGGCATAATGTGGGATGCCGTAAAAATAATTGACCGTCCCATCGAGCGGGTCAACGACCCAGCGCACGTCGGCTTGGGGGTTACCCGCCGAAGATTCCTCGCCGAGAATGCAGTGGTCGGGATAGTCCGCGAGAATGATTCGGGCAATGAGCTGCTGCGATAGCTCGTCGATCTCCAGCTTGATATCGTGGTGCGTGGCCTGGTTGACGTTCAGCGTCGATCCGAAATTCTTTTTCAGGAGTTTCGCCGCTTCACTGGCCGCCTCGATGGCTGTTTCCAACATGGTGAGCGGATTGTAGGGCAAGCGCTGCGCTTGCCAAACCTAATTCGGAGCCCAACCGTGTTCATGAAGGAACGCGCGCAGTTTTTTGACGTGTTCCCACATGACGGCTTTCTTGGTGGGATCGCGGAGGAGGAAGGCGGGGTGGTAGAGAACCATGAAGTGAATGTCGGGATAGTCCGGCGCGGTGAAGAGTTTGCCCGCTTCCTTCTCCATCGAGAACTCGTCCCCGCGGTCTTTGACAAGGTATTTCAATGCGACCGCTCCGAGCAGGAGGATTACTTTCGGCTTCATTAACTCGATTTGACGGCGGAGCCAGGGGAAACACGCCTCGACTTCGTGAGCCGTGGGCGCGCGGTCGACCTCGGCCTTGCATTTGACGACGTTGACGATGAGCAGATCGCGGTTGGTGTCGAGCCCGATGCTGGCCATGATCTTGTCGAGCAATTCGCCCGAGCGTCCAACGAAGGCCTGTCCCATCACGTCTTCGTTGTCGCCGGGGCGTTCGCTGACGATGAGGAGTTTCGAGTCGGGATTGCCGCGGTCGATGACGATGTGGTTGCGGGCCTTGCCGCGCGGGCATTTCTGGCAGTTGTAGGAATTCAGGCGCTGGCGGAGTTCGACGTAGCTTGTAGCCGCCAGCACGTCGTTGTACGCGGAGTCGAATAGATCAAATTCGACGGGCACGGAGGAATTATATCACAATCCCTTATCCGCCAACAGAGCATCGATGTAGTTCTTCTGCCCCACGAATTCGCTTTGAGTAAGCAACTGGCTACGATAATTGCCAAGCAGAAGGGTTATTGGATCGTCGTCAAGCTTACGCCCGTTGCATGGTTCGCAGCAAGTGACCAAGTTGTTCTTGCGATTGGTGCCCCCCTTTACAGGCGGTACCAGGTGATCGAGAACAAATGAGTCCTCGGTAACACCAACAAGACAATACATGCACCTTCCACCGTCGCGTTTCAGGATTTGAAGGCGACGCTCCGGATCGTTGTAGTAGTCGCGCAAATCGGGATCCGTAGGTTCAGGGACAGCAACGGAGTCCTTCTGAATCAACACGCGGCAGGCTGCAATTTCGCTGGGAAGATGTACTGAGATCTCGTTTGCTCCGCTTCGTCGACGGCTCACTGAGATGCAGGTATGCCTGGTAAGGTCGGGGAGCCGTCTTTTAACAGTGGTGTTGTCGTCGATGATGTTCCCTTGTTCTGACCGGATGAATTCTCCCACGCGTGCCCACGGCACGACTACTTGACCTTTGCCGGTCTCAAACCAGGAGAGGTAGAAGAGAGCATGGTACACGACCAATGCTTTGTCCTTGACCACTCGCGACAGGTATCTCGTGATGTAGGCGTTCTCGATGACAAATCGCTCAAGCGTTATGCGGTCCGGTGTGGGTTGAACGGTTCCACTCAGTAGATCAAGGATGTATGACATTGCTCCTCCGATAAACCCCAGATGGGGCCACAATAAACACAGGCAAAGTGTAGTACACAAGCGATGCCGATGTGTCTTTTTTCGCCGCGCAGGGCAAGGCGATTACACTCCTCTCGGCATCAATGGTCAATACAGATTTGGCGACAGGGCAATTATGAGTCTTGGGCAAACGACAGAGATTCTTCGCTACGCTCAGAATGACAAAGCGGAGGTGGCCTAATTAACCGACGACGGCAGGCGGAGCGCCTACCCTACAATCAGGGTGGACGCAGGCTAAAGCCTGCGACTACGCCTTCGGTTCGGCGGGCGGCTCGCCCTCCGCAGGCTTCGGCGTGGCTTCTTCGACTGTTTGCTCCACAGACTCGGAGGCTTCGGCGGCGGCGGCGACGGCGGCCTGGACTTCGGCCTTGATGTCGTCGGGCGCGCGCTGGCCGAGGGTCGGTTCGGCTTGCGACATGACGGGCGCGGTCTCGGCAATCGGGGCCATCGTTTGTTCTTTCTCCACCAACAGATCGTTGTGCAACTCTTCCTCGTGCGGAGGCAACCCGTAAGCGGCCTTGTCCGCCGTAGCCCCCAACGATTCGGGGGCGGACGCGGAGCCGTCGATGCGGTCTTCCTGTTCCTCGCGCTGTTTTTCAGTAACCTTGCGCTCGGATTCCTCGCGCGGGCTGAATTTCACGCTGACGACCTTCGATACCCCGTGCTCTTCCATCGTGATGCCGTAGAGCGCGTCGGCCATGCCGATGGTGCGTTTGTTGTGCGAGACAATGACGAACTGCGATTGTTGCACAAACCGTTGCATGATGCGGATGAAGCGGTTGATGTTCGATTCATCGAGCGGCGCGTCCAATTCATCCAACACGCAGAACGGCGACGGTTTGACGGCATAGATGGCAAACAACAGCGCAATGGCGGTCAGGGCCCGCTCGCCGCCGCTGAGCAGGGTGATGCTCTGGAGTTGCTTGCCGGGCGGCTTGGCGACGATTTCGATGCCGCTTTCCAGCGGATCGGTTTCGTCGAGCAGGATCAGGTTGGCTTTGCCGCCACCGAACAACTCGGCGTACATCGTCTGGAAATTCTCGCGGACCTTCTCGAAAGTCTCCTGGAACAACTGCTTTGTGGTGATATTGATCTTCGTGATGACCTGCAGGAGCTGGTCCTTGGCCTTGATCAGGTCTTCGTACTGTTGCGAGAGGAACTTGTAGCGTTCCTCCAATTCCTCGAACTCGTTGATCGCCTCGACGTTCACAGGCCCCATCGCGTCGAGCTTCGATTGCATCTCGGCGACCTGCTGCTCGATGGCGTCCCAATCGGTCGGCATCGGCACCTGTTCGGTGATGGCAGGCCCCTGGTCGGCGATGGTGATATTGATCGTATCGCTGCGGACATCATCGACATTGACCTGATACTTCTGCCAGACGCGGTCCTTGAGGTTCTGGGCTTCCATCCGCTTTTGCGCGAGCTGAATTTCCAGGCCCGATTTCTGCGACTGGGCATCGTTGGCCTGTTTGCGGACGGCGCGTAATTCTTCCTCGGCCTGCTCGATGCCGGTGGCCACTTCGCCGCGCTGGTGCTGCAACCCGGCAATCTGTTGCTGCGATTGCTCGCGGGCCACGACGAGTTCCGCAATCGCGGCTTCCGACTCGGCGATCTCGGCGCGGAATTGCTGGATGCGGGCGGTGTAGCTGGTGATTTCGGTGGCGCAGGTCTGCATGCGTTCGCGGAGGTCGCGCACACGGGCCGTAATCGGTTCGCGCTGGCTCTCGATGGCGCGGCGCTTGTGCTCGATGCCGCCGACGCTGACCCGCGACTCGGTCAATTGCAGGGTCATCTGCTCTTTGCGAGCGAGCAATTCATCCAGCGCGCGTTGGGCGGCGCTGACCTGCTGCTGCAATTCGGTCTGGCGGGCTTCCGATTCGCGCAAACTTTCCAAAATGGACTCGCGGCGCTGTTTCTCCTCGGCGTCCTGTTGTTCGATGGACTGCAATTCGGACACGACCGTGTGGACTTTGCTTTCGAGGTCGCGGCCTTCGGTGGCGAGCGCGTTGAGTTCGCCCTCTTTCGAGGCGAGCGCGACTTCCCTGGCGTGAAGATCGGCGCGGAGAACCGAAAGCTCGGTTTCGAGGACGGCTTCGTTGCGCTCCAACTCGGTCCTGGTCAGTTCCTGACCGGAGACTTGCGTGGCCAGTTGAGCGACTTCCTGTGTGAGCGCGCTGATCTCGCCGATGTGACTCTTGGAGACAGCGCTGAGGATGCCGTGTTCGTCGACGAGCTCGCCGCGCAACGTGGCGACAGCGAGATGCGGGTGGTGCTGGCGTAGCGAGAGCGCGGCATCGAGGTCGCCGGCGATGGCGACACCGTTCAGCAGGGAGCGGACGAGCGGCTCGAATCGCGCATCACGGACTTGCGTGATGGCATTGGCCCACGCCATGGCGCCGGGCGGCAATTCGGTGGCGGCTTGTTCGATGTTGGCGCGGGGCGATTCGGGCGCGGCGATGGCTGGATTCTGCAGACCGCTCGCGAGCAACTGGCGGGCGGCGTTGAGGTCATCAGCAAGAATCGTGTGGATCGCGTGATTCAGGGCCGCTTCAATGGCAGCGCCGTATTGCGATTCGACTTCGAGAATTTGACCGAGGGTCGAGCGACCATCGGGAGCGGCAAAGAATTGTTGCAGCACTTCGAGGCGCGCGCGCTTGCTCGACGCATCGGATGCGGCGACGTGATGCTGGTTGGTCGCCGCGACGAGCAACGACGAGGTGTTCTGCAATTCGGATTGCGTGGCGGCAAGGGCTGCGCGGAGCGTGTTGACGCCCCCGCGGAGGTCGGCCAAGCCGTCGTTGTACGTCGCCAGGCGTTGGTCGAGGGCGCGGCGCTGGTCCTGGAGTTGCAATCGCTCCGTCGAGAGCCGCTCGGCGCGGACGACGTCGTATTTCTTCTTCTGGTCGAGCGCGCCGAGTTCGTTGCGGCTGCGGGCAATCGCGCTTTCCAGATCGATGAGCGCGGATTTAGCTTCGTTCGACGCGGCATTCTTCCGTGACAGCTCGGCGTCGAGTTGGCGTCCGGCCTCCTGCTGCGCGTGAAGTTTGGCCTGTTCGGTGGCGAGAAGGGAATCGATTTGCTCGAATTCGGTGTTGAGGGACGTTAACAGCTCTTCCTGGACGCGGATTTTTTCCTCGGCACCGGCGGTCTCGCGGTGATGGTTCTCGATGAGCTGTTCGAGTTCGGTGATGCGCTCGGCATCAGTCGTCATTCGCTGCTGATGACGGTCGGACTCGCTCTTGAGATCGTGATCGCGGGCGACGGCGTCATTGATCGCGTGCTCGATTTCGCTGAGCGACCGGCGCAAGTCGGCGATCTGTTGTTCCTTCTCGGCGATTTGGGCGGAGAACGCGTCGGACTGATGGACGAAATTGGCGATCTGGGATTCGAGGCCGGAGAGTTCGGCGTTGAGGAGATCGTACTTGTGGCGCGCGAGGCGGGTATCGAGCGCCTTGAGTTGGTCGAACAGTTCCTTGTACCGGCGGGCTTTGCCGGCCTGACGCTGCAACGAGATGATCTGGCGTTTGACTTCCTTGATGATGTCGGTGATGCGGACGAGATTCGCCTCGGTGTACTCGAGTTTGCGGAGGGCCTCTTTCTTCTGGTGCTTGTACTTGTTGATGCCGGCGGCTTCCTCGAAGATCGTGCGGCGATCTTCGGGATGGGCGCTGAGAATCTGGTCGATCTGGCCCTGGGCCATGAGCGAGTAGCTGGAGCGGCCGATGCCGGTGTCCATGAACAGGCTCTGGATGTCGCGGAGGCGGCAGGGGGTCTTGTTGATGAAGTATTCGCCGTTGCCGTCGCGGTGGACGCGGCGGGAGATGGTGACCTCGGTGAAATCGAGAGTGACGCCCGGAAGCGAGAGCGTTTTCGGGTCGACCTCGGCGAAGGTCATGCTGACCTCGGCGAGATTGATGGCTTTGCGGCCGTCGGTGCCGTTGAAGATCACGTCGGCCATCTCGCTGCCGCGCAAGGCTTTAGCGGATTGTTCGCCGAGCACCCAGCGGATCGCGTCGGAGATGTTGGATTTGCCGCAGCCGTTCGGACCGACAATGGCGGTCACGCCCGGCAGAAATTCAAGCGTCGTCTTTTCAGCAAACGACTTGAAGCCGATGAGCTGAATGCTCTTCAGATACATAATGAGGTCCCCACCCCTTTCTTTGGCGGGAAAGATAGCGGGGCCGTGTGCGAAAGCAAGCAAAAAACAAGGACTTACGCGGGTGGATTCGAGGGAGCGCTACTCAAGTGCCACCACTATCAAATCGATCAATCCCTGCCAACCCAGTCGGCCCATGGTCGTCCTGCCAGCTCCGCAAAACGCCTTTCGAGGGAATCTCGAATCGCTATCTTTTCCTCAACCAGCTGCACGGCTTCGTAGTCGCGCATCACTCGGACATGGACGCTTTCATGCAATTCCCTCGCATGCCCGAGTATTCCCCCTGGCTGGTTCTTTGAGTCACCGTCGTTGGTTACCAGAATCATGCCGAATTGCCGTGCGGTGAAGAGTATCTGCACATCGTTCCGTTGGTTTTCGTCAAGGACGCACTTCGGGAATACGATTGCTGCAATCTCATCCCAAAATCGCTGATCGCTTGAGCTATGTTGAACTATGCCGATTTCAGGTCGGCTCCGGGCCTTCGAGATCCTAAGTGCGTCATTGCTTTTCTCCGCCTCCCTTTGGACAATATCCGTAGTGTAAAGGTAGATGACACCGCCACTGCACCATTTTTCCAGTTGGTTCACGTAGGGAAGCGTCCTTCTCGAATTGATTCGGTTGGTGTCGATCACGAAGCCAATTTTCAGACGGCGATGCATGTAAGTTTATTTTAACAGCAACAAGACACGCTTACAAGTAAGGAGGTATCTCCGCTTTGACACGCGAAAAGGGTTTCCGCAAGCGGATTCATTATGAGTGCTTACACCGCGCAATTGCGTGGTAGTACCACTCATTTTGCGGTGAGCGAAGAATCAATATTTTGCGAGCCACGATGCTAGCAGGTACACCACCGCTGCCAATACAGCAAGCGGCGCAAGCCCAACTTCGAGCGATTGCAAGGCGGTCTTGTGCTTCTCGGTCTATCGGATCACGGTAAAGTAAAGGCAGCTGGTGTTGTCTGCGGTCAGAAATCAGACATGCCAAAGCTGTGTGATACATCCACTGTTTCACCGGCCTTCACTTCTACGAACGTGCAGTGCATTTTGCCGATAAGGTCGCGCTTCGGGCTTCCGTTTGAATGCGCGCTTCGGCTCACAACCAAATATCGTCCGACCGGAATCCTGTCGAAAGAAAAATTTCCGCTTCCGTCAGCCTTTGTTTCTTTGAAATTGTAGGGACCTTGCATAAAGGGCAAGGTGTCGGGGCTCGTGCGTTCAGGTATCGGGTCATTGTCCGTGCCCCCCGTCGATTTCTGGATTCTTACTGCCTGTTCGTTCGTCAGGAGAGTGACTGTCGCACCCGCGTCTGGCTTGTCCCCATAATTCTCGTTGAAAAAGTACGTGACCGTTCCTTTGATCGCGCCAAAACCTTGGGCCGCTTCTGCGCTCTTGGCCGATCCTGCAGTTTTGTCGTCCGGCTTGGCGGAAGATGTGATGCGTATCTCATCGGCTTTGATCGCCACTTCAGCGCCGAAGCCCTTCGCCACTGCAAGAAGTGGCACGTACAGCGCGCCGTTGGTTTCGATCACGTTGGCCTCGACAGGAGTGTCGTTGACGTAAAGCTTGTACGTTTCCGCCTCGGCCCGAAGGGTGACCGTAACCATGCCGAGTATAGGTGCCACGAATCTCAAGAACAATCTCATAAGACGCGCCTCACTTTCTCCACTCGCGAGCGTAATAGCTCATGGGCACGCGGCTGTCAAGGTCGGCAGAACTTGACTTTCCTGTCTGTAAAACATAGTATTACAGCATGACCAAGACGATTACGAAGGTGGGGAATTCGCAGGGGATCATATTCGACGCGGCGTTGATGGAGCTGGCACGGTTGAAGACGGGCGATGAGGTGAACGTGGAGGTGCACGAGGGCGGCACGATCACGTTGACGCCGATCCGGCCGCGTCCGTCGCAGGCGGCCGCGTCGCGGGTCATCCAGGCGACGGTGAGGGATTACGCGCGGACGATGAAGAAGCTCGCATGAGCGGGACGACGGGGAACTGTTTCCATCTGACGGTGGCGATTGTGCGGGAGATTCACGCGGAGGTCATTGCACGGTTTGGCGGGTCGGATGGCGTGCGGGACATGGCGTTGCTGGAATCGGCTGTGGCGGCCCCGCAGGCGGGTTACGGCGGAAAATCACTGTACGCCGACCTGACCGAGATCGCCGCGGCGTATCTGTTTTATCTGGGACGGAACCATCCGTTCGTGGACGGCAACAAGCGCGTCGCGCTCGGCGCATGCATCGTGTTTTTGCGGCTTAATGGTGTCGAACCGAAACCGGACGGCCCGAAATGGGAGCAGTTGACGCTCGCGGTGGCGACCGGGGAGATGGATCGCGAGCAGACGACGGCGCGGCTGCGCGAACTTGTGGCGGAATGATCGTGAGCGCTCTCGTGGGGGACGGAAATGTGGCAGCACGGCGACAGAGCGCCGTGGCTACAAGAAGGACGCGCGGACGAGCGCGGCCTGTTATCGGCGGTGGATTTTGGTTTGACTTGGTATCGGTGTTCCGATATGATTGTGGCGGTAGGAAAAGATAGGTTCTTTGACATAAGGGACGGGGTAACGACGGCAAGCGGGACGCTCGCCCTACGAGCAAGAGGGTGGCGGGCCGGACGGCCGGTTCGCGCTTCAGCACTGCCAAAGGGGAAGGAACCACGCGAAAAAGTATTTTTGCAAAACGAACCCAAGTCTACGCAGGCCGGCGTGGAAAATTATTCTTGGGAAGCCAAAAACGAACCCAAATACCACCTACAACAATGGGTCCGTCCGGCTCGGCGTTTTCGAGGTGCTTGATGGTGTGGATTAGCTTGAGGGACAATGTGTTAGGAGTCTAAGTGTGCTATTTTGTCACCTGGCTTCGCTCTTGGGGAGTTGAGTTCCGAAAAGGGCTGTGAATAACCCGTGAACAAGTTGGGACGGCGCGGGTCAGCGCTTGGGAGCGGAGTAGCCGTTGCCTTCGTCGAAGTAGGTGGTGCCGCAGAATTCGGTGACGTGCAGGGATTGGTGCCAGACGGTGTTGCTGGAGTCGCAACTGGTGTCCAACGTGCGCATCTCGATGGGAGTCAGTTTGGTGGGCCCGGGCAGCATGGCTTCGGTCAGGACGCGTCCATCCATTTTGTCGGGCGGCGAGACGCCGAGGAGCTGGAGGATGGTCGGGGCGAGGTCGACGTTGCCCGAGGGCAATTCATCGATCCAGCCGCGACGGAAATCGGGGCCGGCGGCGACGAGCGTGTTGCGCATGTCGAACGGGCTGAGGCTGGAGTGAATGCCCTGTCTGGCCCCGAAGAAGCCATCGGTGGGGATCGAGCCGGGGACACCAACGTCATTCTTATCGTTGGTCCAGCGGAAGGAGACGGCGATGTCGGGCGCGTCCGGGGTGTTGATGCGGACCTGGTCGAGAGTGAATGTCCCGTTCATCGGCTCGCGGGTGAAGATGACGCCCGTAAAATCCTGTTGTTGCAGGAGCGCGACGATATTTTTTACGAGCTGGCGATCGTGGCCGATCACGTACAACAGCGCGGTTCCGCCGTTGCCGACCACCATGACGTCGCCATCGTTCGGCGGCTGCTGGAATTCGTGCGCGGCATGGAAGCCCGCCTTGTTGAGAGTATCGGTGACGCTCACGACACGCGAGATCGTGGAGAAGCCGTGATCGGAAACGACGAAGATGTCGGTCTTGTCGCGGATGCCGCGCGCGGTCAATTCCTTCAGCACGCGCGCGAGGTTGTCGTCGGAGCCTCTCACCGCTTTGAGGGAGATTACCGAGCCCGGGCCGGTGGAATGCTGGGCGTAGTCCGGCTCGCTGAGCCACAGCAGCGAGAACGGCGGCACTTCCTTGTCCCACATGGGGCCGATCAATGCCTGCGTGGTTGCCTGGTCCTGGCGCGTGTTCGGACTTTCCTGGGGCGTGAACGGTGGAAGGCCGAGCCGGTCGATAGCGGAAGCCGGGACGGTCTTGAAGTTAAACAAATCGATGCAATCACCGCAGGGCCGACCCGACTCCAGGCGGTCGAACAGAATGACGACGGGCTTCGTTCCCGCGATGGCGGTGCGTTTGCCGGCGCGCTGCAGAATTTCGGCGATGGTAGGGAGGTGGAGGTAATGATTGCCGGTGAGTTCGTCGCCTTTGCGGACGACCTCGAGCGACTGGACTTCGATGCGCTTGAGCGGATCGATGTTGGGCCGGTACTCGCGATTGCCGAGGATGCCGTTGCGGTTCGGGTACGAGCCCGTGGCCATGGCGGTGGCGTTGACTTCCGTCGAACTGAGATAGACCGCGTGATGGTTCTGGAAGAACACGCCGTCGCGCGCGAGCTGATATAGCGTGGGGGTGTTGGACTCCGTGACGAAGTCCGGCCGCATGCCGTCCCAGACCACCATGACGACATGCTCGGCCTTGCCAGCCGCGAAAGTTGTGGCGGCGGCGGCGGAGAGTAGGACAGCCAGAACAATGGAAAGAGGTCGCATGGCACGACATTCTACCGATGATTTTCGGGGCTGCAACGGCAAACCGCTTCGTGGTAGGTTTGCGCGATGCAGATTTTGGTGACAGGCGGCGCGGGGTTTATCGGCTCGCACGTGGTCGATGGGCTGTTGGCGCGCGGGCACAAGGTCGTTGTCGTCGACGACTTCAATGATTTTTACGATCCCGCAGTGAAACGGCGCAACGCCGCTGGGTTTGGCGAACGCGCGACCGTGGTGGCGGCGGATATTCGCGACGCCGCATCGTTGCGGTCACTGTTCGAGAACCATCGGTTTGATGCCATTCTGCATCTGGCGGCGCGGGCAGGGATCCGGCCGTCCACCATCCACGTGCAGCTTTACACCGAGGTCAATGTGCTCGGCACACTGGAGGTGCTCGAGTTCGCGCGCGAGTTTGGCGTGAAGAAGTTCGTGTTCGCTTCCTCATCGAGCGTGTACGGCGCCAGCCAGCCGGTGCCGTTCCGCGAGGACGCGGCCCCGCTGCAACCGATCTCGCCCTACGCGGCCACGAAACTGTCGGCCGAGGCGTTGTGCCGTGTGTACCACCATCTCCACGGGCTGGACGTGGTTTGTCTGCGGCTGTTCACGGCGTACGGCCCGCGCCAGCGGCCCGACCTGGCGATTCACAAGTTCACCAGCGCGATCTGGCGCGGCAAGCCGGTGGAAATGTATGGCGACGGCACCACGGCGCGCGATTACACGTACATCGATGATATCGTGCAAGGTTTTCTGGCGTGCCTCGACCGGGAATTTGGTTTTGAGATCATCAACCTTGGCGAAGCGCGGACGGTGGAGTTGCGCGAGCTGGTGCGACTGGTCGAGGCGGCGGTTGGGAAGAAGGCGCACCTCCGACGGTTGCCGGCCCAGCCGGCCGACGTGCCGATTACCTACGCGGACATTTCGAAGGCGAAGCGACTGCTCGGCTACAACCCGCGCGTGGGCATCGAGGAGGGAATCCAGCGGTTTGTGGATTGGTTCCAGGAACAGATATGAAAATCCAGTTGCCCGAAGGACAGTTCGACGCGTACATCTTTGACTGCGACGGCACGCTCGCGGATACGATGCCACTGCACTACCAGGCGTGGTGCGCGGCATTGAAGAACCACCAGTGCGATTTTCCGGAGGCTTTCTTTTACGAACTGGGCGGCGTGCCGACCGAGCAGATCGTCGAGGCCCTCAACGAACGTCACGGCTATTCGCTGCCTGTGCACGAGACCGCAACTTACAAGGATCAGTTGTTCATCCAGATGATCCCGCAAACGATGCCGATCAAGCCGGTGGTGGAACTAGTTGATGAATTCCACGGGTTGAAACCGCTGGCGGTCGCCTCGGGCGGCAAGCGTGAGATCGTCAGGAAGACGCTCGACGCGCTGGGGATTCTGGGGAAGTTTCAGGCCATCGTTACCGTGGAAGATTATCGCCACGGCAAACCGGCGCCGGATCCGTTCCTCGAAGCGGCGCGGCAACTCGGCATCGCCCCCGAGAAGTGCCTGGTATTCGAGGACACCACGGCGGGAATCGCATCGGCGAGAGCCGCCAACATGCAATGGGTGCTTGTCCAACCGCCGGCCCGCAAACCGTGAACCACGAGCAAATCACGCAGTTGCTGCAAGACCTGGTGCGGATACCGAGCGTCAGCCCCGTTGGCGATCCCGGTACGGCGCCAAAAAACACGGGGGAGGCACGCATCGCCGAGTACATCGCCGATTTTCTTCACAAGCTTGCGCTCGACGTGGAACTCCACGACGTCGAGCCGGGTCGGCCGAACGTCGTCGGCCGGTTTTCCTCGCGGGGTGCGCGCCAGTCGGTTGCCTTCGCGCCGCACACCGACACCGTGAGCGTGGCGGGCATGACCATCGATCCATTTGGCGGCGAGGTCCGTGACGGAAAGCTTTATGGTCGAGGTGCGAGCGATACCAAAGGGTCGTTGGCCGCGATGCTGGCAGCGGTGGCGAATGTGGTTCGTCAGAAGGAGTTTCGCGAGGGAGACCTCGACATTTATTTTTGCGCGTTGATGGGGGAGGAGAGCGGCAGTCACGGCGCGCGCGCGCTGCTGCAGGGAGGGTTCCGCGCCGATTTCGCCGTGGCCGGTGAGCCGACGAACTGCCGCATCGTCCATACGCACAAGGGCGCGATCGCATTCAAGATCATCACGCGCGGCAAGAGCGTCCACAGTTCCACGCCCGAGCGGGGCGAAAGCGCCATCAAGAAAATGGCGGGCGTTGTGGATTATCTGCTCGGGGAGTACGCCGATTCGCTCAAGCGAATCCACGATCCGATCCTCGGCTCACCCACGACCAATGTTGGCATGATCCGTGGAGGCGCGCAAATCAACATCGTGCCGGAGTACTGCGAAATCGAAGTCGACCGCCGCACGGTGCCTGGGGAAAACCACGAGGAAATCCTGCGGCACTTGCGCGAACACTTGTCCGTGGAAGTGGAGTTGATCGGGGTCTGCGGACCATTGTACACCGACCCGCAAAATCCGTTTGTCCGCGCGCTTGGCCAGGAGACAGTTGGCGCGCCGTGGTTTTGTGACGCCGCTCTGTTTGCGGAACACGGTATCCCCGCCGTCGCGTTCGGTCCTGGCAACGTGGCCCAGGCTCACACCGCCGACGAGTTTATCGAACTGGGCGAGGTGTTCCGCGCCGCGCAAATCATCGAGGATTTCCTGCTGACCTGCGGACGGACTGTCGAACGCGCGTGACCGAAACCAACGCAACCGTTACCGGTTTTGCAATTCGTGGTGCAGAATGCTGAGTGTGTAGATCGCGGCGGTCTCGGCGCGGAGCACGAGCGGGCCCAGCGAGAGCGGCAGACAACCGGCGGATTTCGCGAGGTTGAGTTCCGCGGGGGTGAAATCGCCTTCGGGGCCGATGAGAATCAAGATGGAGGAAGTACCCGGATGCCCGAGTGCCGAGGCGCCAGAAAGAATTGTTTTGAGCGGTTTCGCGTCCGGCTGCAGTGATGCGATGAGTTTGAGGTCGAATTCCGGCAAGGCTCCAAGAAAGCCACGCGCTTTCTGCGGCGGTTGGATGTCCGGCAGCCAGTTGTTGCCGCATTGCTTGCAGGATTCGAGGGCGATTTCACGCCAGCGATCCATTTTTTTGGAATCGTCGTCGAGTTTTACGAGGGTGCGTTCGGAAGCCAGCGGCACGATGGATGCCACACCCAATTCCGTCGCCTTCTGCACGATCAGGTCCATGCTCTTCTTCGGAATGGCCTGGGCGAGCGTGATGCGGAAGGGAAGCGCGGGTGTGGTGGTCTGGGTCAACACCTTGAGACGGACCGCATCCTTTGTAACTTCCGCAATTGCACATTGCGCCTCGTGTCCGCGTCCATCGAACGCGTTCAACGTATCGCCCACCTTGAGACGGAGCACGGTCAATGCGTGATGCGACTCAGCGGAACTGAGCACTGGTTGCTGGAGGCTGGGAAGAAAGAAACGGTGCATGGTTTGGACGCCGCTTTCTCCAGGGTGTCACTTCCCGCCGAAAAAACGTTTGGCTTTGTCGAGGAAGGATTTCAATTGCGGGTAGGAATCGTCATTGGCGAGGGCGGAAAACTCTTCGAGTTTCTCGCGTTGGGCGCGGGAGAGGCGCGCGGGCACCTCGACCATGACATGGACGTGCTGGTCGCCGTGACCGTGACCGTGGACGTTGGGCATCCCTTTGCCGCGCAGGCGAAAGAGGGTGCCGCTTTGGGTGCCGGCGGGAATTTTCAACCGCGCCGCGCCGTTGAGCGTCGGAACCTCGATCTCGCCGCCCAACGTTGCCGTGGGGAAATTAATCGGCACCTCACACAACAGATCGTCGCCGTGCCGCGTGAAGATCTCATGTTCGTGGACGTGGACAACGACGTAGAGGTCGCCGGCGGGCCCGCCACGCACACCCGCTTCGCCGTTGCCCGAGCTGCGCAGGCGCGAACCGTCCTCGATGCCGGCGGGGGTGCGCACCTTCAGTTTGGTCCGATGTTGCATGCGGCCTTCGCCGCCGCAACGCTTGCAGGGATTGGTGACAATTTGCCCGGTGCCATTGCACCGCGGGCAGGTGGACGCGACCGTGAAAAACCCTCGTGAGTGGGCCACTTGTCCCTGGCCGTGACACGTCGGGCAGGTCTCGGCCTGTGATCCGTCAGTTGCCCCGCGCCCGTGGCACTCGGAACACGTGTCGAGCTTGTTGAAGGTGATCTCCTTTTCGATACCGCGGGCCGCCTCTTCGAGATCGATCTCCAAATCGTAGCGTAGGTCGTTACCGCGCTGTGCGCCGCCCCGGGAACGGCGACTGCTGGCGCCGCCGCCGAAAGCCTGTTCCAGGAAATCGTCAAAGATGCCGCCGCCGGCGCCACCGAAAACCTCGCGGAAAATTTCAATCGGGTCGTGGAACCCGCCCCCCGGATATTGGCCACCGGCCCCTGCACCGCTCCCCGGTCCGAAAGCGGCATGGCCAAAGCGGTCGTAGGTGGCGCGCTTTTGTTGGTCGCTGAGGATTTCGTAAGCTTCGCCGAGTTCCTTGAATTTTTCCTCGGCCTCCTTGTCGCCGGGATTCTTGTCAGGATGGTACTTGAGCGCGAGCTTGCGATAGGCCCGTTTGAGTTCCTCTGGTGTAGCTTCGCGACCGACGCCCAGTACCTCGTAGTAATCGCGCTTGGTCATTCGGAGTTCTCGGGAGGTGTGTCGGTCTTCGCAGTGGACTCGGCTTCGGCGCCCTGGCCCGCCACGTCGGATGAACCTTTGCTGACGACCACGCGGGCGGGGCGCAAGAGGCGATCGGCAAGTTTATAACCGCGTTGAAGCTGTTCGACCACGTGGCCTTCGGGATGCTCGCCGGACTCAATGTGGCTGACGGCCTCATGGAGCTTGGGGTCAAACGGATGGCCCGCGTTGGCGGTAACTTCCTGGAGGCCGAACTCGACGAGCGTGCGGCGGAACTGGGTGTACACCTGCGTAATGCCGTCGAGCAGCGAAGCATTGTCCACACCGTGCTTTTGCGCGGCGTCGATGGCGCGCTCGAGATTGTCGAGCGCGGGCAGCAGCGCGGCCACGACGCGTTCGGACGTGAACCGGGCGAGTTCCTCTTTCTCGCGCGCGACGCGTTTGCGATAGTTCTCCAGCTCCGCGGCCGCGCGCAGGAATTTGTCCCAATTCTCGTCGGCTTTTGCGGCCCTGGCTTTCAAGTCTTCCAATTCTTCCACGGAAATGGAGTCGATCGCGGCTGGTTCGGCCTTCGCCACGGCCTCACCGTCTGCGGCAGCGGCGGGGACAGCCGGCGCAGGCTTTGTGTATTTGTTCTTGGCGGTCATAAGAAACTTGCGCACTACAATGGGGCAGAGTTAGGCCTTTTTCAAGTATTTGACCATCCGCAGGGTGTTGCCGGTCTGCTCGTTGGAGTTGTACTGCACTTCGTCCATGAAATTGCGCATGATGAAGATGCCGTACCCGTTGCGTTTCATTTCACGCAGGCGGTCCTTGATGTCCACGGGACGGTAATTGGCGAAATCGAAGCGTTGGCCGTGATCGTTGATTTCGATGACCAGGCGACTGCCTTCCGTGCGGACATCGAGACGGATTTCGGGGTCGCGATGCTGCCAGCACCACTTCTTATCGGGGGAATAGGCGTGCTTGACGACGTTGGAACAGGCTTCGTCCACAGCCATCTCGATCTTGGCAGCCTCGTCTTCGTCAAACCCGACCTTGCGGGCCAGATCACCCACGATAACGCGGATCTGGGCGAGATAACTCCCGTGACCCGGCGCGTGCAGAAGGAGCTTGTTGGGCGATTCCTTGCGGCGGATGTTGTTGGGCGAATCCATGGAACCTTGGGAGGAACCGCTTACTTCGTTGCGAAGCTGGCGACGGCGTCCACTTCGGTATTGTACACGTGGAGGACCTTCGTGAACCCCAAGAGCTCGATGATCTTGTAGATCCGATCGGGAACGTTGAGCAGTCGCACGTCGCCATTGTGTTCGCGGGCCTGTTTGGCGAATCCGATGAGCGCCCCGAGACCAGCGCTCCCGACGTAGTCGAGTTCGTGGCAATCCAATACCACGTAGTACCGACCTTGTTGGAAAAAGGCGTTGAGTTGCGCTTCGAGGCGCGGAAATGAATACATGTCCAGGGACCCGCTCAATCGTATCAATTGCACGAGGCCGCGGGGCTCAGGGTCAATTCGAAAATCTTTCATACCGGCTGCCTCCTCGCCAATGTCACGTGATTGCCTCCACAAGGTCGCTATTTCTTGGTGTCCTGGTTTCGGTGCCGGCGCTCGACGGCCTCGCGCAGGAACCGGGTCAGCTCCCGAAACTTCGCCGCGTTGCGTTCATCAGCGCGCACCAGATTGTCATGCGCCTCGATCATTAAATCCGTCGTCTCGTCCTTCTCCAGTGGATGGGTCAGTTGTGTGAGATCGGTATCGGGCAACTTACGGTAGTCGGCTTCTGCCAAGGGCGGAGGAGCGCTCGAATTCACGGTGAACAGACGGTCCAGGCCAAGTGTTTGTATCAATTCCAAGTTGCGTGGGCTGATGTTGACGATGTGAACCGTGGCCAACTCTCCATTTTGCCGCAGGCGCAAGCCGATGCCCGCCAGCACACCGAGAAACGTGCTGTCCATTCCCTGACACTGGCCAAGGTCCAAGACAAATTCCCGCTGCCCTTCGTCGACCTTCCGCACCGCGAACAGACGCAGCGGCTGGCTGTTCTGAAACGTTCCGCGTCCGACGACGCGGACATAGACCCGATTCTCTGTGCACCCCACAGAAATGCCTTTGGACGGCTCATTCACGATGCAGCCCCTATGATCTTACGCGGTTACAATACAACGGAACAAACCCGGACGAAAGTGCGAATTTAGAACCATCATCGTGTGCGGCAAGGTGGCCATAGTCAATGGAGCACGCGAACTTCACTGAGGATTGGGCGCCTGCAACTCCGCCGCATGGTAGCCGGTGCAAATCAGCAGATAGACCTGACGGTTCAACCCCTGATACCTCGGCACTCGAAGTAGTTGTGGTTCTCCAACCCGCTCGAAATGAAGGCGAAGTTGTGACAGCAAATCGGCGCTGGGCTTGGGGACGACAGCGATCGCAGGCCGGCCCTCGAATTTCGCCAGGTCCGTCCAGTAGCGGTAGCCCAAACCCTGTCCGCCTGTGGCGAACATGTTGACGCAGTCATTCGGCGCGCGCAAGTGGAAGCCAAGCTCGGCGGCGATGTTGTACTTGTCCATCCCCAGCAGGAACGGTTCCTGTTTGGTCTCGTCCCGCACCTTGGCGCGCACGACGGCCACCTGTTCGGAGACCGCCCGCCAACCACCGGCATGAGCGTAGGCGAAGGTTTTCGGCATGTTCGCGACCGTCGGCCATCTGTCAATACCGGGGAAGCGGGCGACTGGATTGGGAACTCCCCACGCCAAAGTGATGTGTAACAACACGATGGCCAGACCGCAGAGAGCGACCGTCACCCATGCACCCCATCGCCAGCGTTTCGCCCGCGCCGGCTGATCGCTTTCGAGTCCATCGAGCGCCATCGCCGATGCGCCCAGTGACAGCGACAAGAACGCAGGCGCCGTCCAATTGACGTGGATCTGCGTCTTGAAACTGGCGGCGGCAAAGAGAAAGAACAACGGCAGCGAAAACGACGCGACGAAGTTCCAGTTGTCATCGCGCTGCCACCAACCGCGCCGCACCCCGCGCGCTGCGGCGCTGGCGAACAGCGCGAACAGCGGCGGCGTAAGGACACCGAGTTGGACAAGCCAGAAAAGCAGGACATCGCGGACCGTGTTCTTCGGCGTTCCCGCCGTGCGCGAGGATTGAAAGAGGAACGATGCCCACTCATGGTGTGAGTTCCAGACGATCACCGGGCTGAACACCGCCAGCGCGATCGGCACTGCCAGCCACGGCTCGGCGCGTCGGAGCCAGTGACGGTGGTTCGGCGACAGCAACAGGAACCACAACAGCGACGGCGCCAGCAGCAACGCGTAATACTTGGAGAGCAGCGCCCCGCCAAACGTTACGCCCGCCACCAACCAGTACCAGCCGCGACGCGTATGCAGCGCCTTGGAAATCAGGTACAGCGTCGCCACCCAGAAGAACAGCAGCGGTGCGTCCGGCGTCACGAGCAACCCCGTGCCGACGCAGACCGGCACCAGTGTGAACATCAAAGTCGCCAGCAGCGCCACGCGTTTCCCGAACCACATCCGCCCCGTCAGGAACAGCAGCCCGGCCGTTGCCACCCACAGCACGAACGTCATGATGCGGACACCCATGGCCGTATCCCCGAATAGAACGGTTCCCAGTGTGACGAACCACGCCACCATCGGCGGATGGTCAAAGTAACCGAGCGCGGGATGTTTCGCGTACGTCCAGTAGTACGCCTCTTCGGGAATGAGTTCGATCACGCCGCACAACAGAAACCGCAGCAGCGTCAATCCTGCCACCATCGCCACGACCGCCACGCACAACCCGTTGCCCGGTTTGCGGGAAGTCGTGGCGGTGGTTTCAAGTTGTTCAGGCATGGTCACGCGAACGAAGGCACGCCCCATACTGGCACGCCCAATTTGGCTCCGTCGAGTCGGAATCTCACCCGAAATGCCCTCCCAAACCCCATTCGTACCCCGATATCTACCCCGATTTCGAGGCCGGCACCCCCTGAAAATGGCTTCGTTTTCTCAAAGCCAATTTAAGAAACTCAACCCGGCGTGCACAAAATTGGGTTCGTTTGGTAATTTTACCCCTTCGGCCCCTCCCCCTGCCTGCCCTGAACAGCGTCGAAGGGTAGCCGCGCGCTACAGACCGGCGGGCGCCGTTTCACTTCCCCCCGTTGTCATCCTGAGCCTGTCGAAGGATCTCTGTCGTTGATCCGTCGGCTATTTCAAAGAACAACAGCCGCAATCATATCGGAATACCGATACACAAGTCAAGTCAAAAATCCACACCCGATAAAACAGCCGCGCGCCATGCGGCGGCGGGCGAGCGGTGGCAAACGATGACCATTTTGCCCCTGTAGAGGGGTCATAAGAATAAAATCAGGATGTACCATATGTACGAATTGACAAGGGACCGTGTCATTCAGTTGGTTGAGGAGATTTCAAGTGGGGCAAGAAGAGAAGAACGCTCCATAGCTTTAAGAAGTTCTAAGAATGAGTTTCCATGCCGCAATGTGTACTGTTTGGGAATGTACCAATGTCACGGCCTTCTCTCACATATGGAAGTCAGCAGGATGTAGGCGTCAGCCCTCAACTTTACCCACCTTAGTGCCGTTCCCATCCACCAACAAACGCGTCCACACACTGGGCGAATTCGCGGGCGTAACCTCCTTCGAGCACAGCAAAACACGGGAGCGCGGGAGCTGTTGATGTGGGCCGGGTAAGGTCGGCCACGCGCCGGCCAATCTCGTAAAACGTCTCGACTTCCAATCCCATGTGCGTGATCGGGTCGTTCCTAAATGAGTCGAACCCGGCGGAAATGGCGAGCAGGTGCGGGTTGAAACCGCGAATCCGGCCAATCGCCTCATCCAATGCCTCCAGAAACTTTTCAGGGCCGGTGCCCGGCGGCAGCGGATAGTTGATGCAATTGGCCCCGGACATGAGGCCCGTGCCGGGATAACAGGGTGATTGATGCAACGAGACGAACAACACGCGCTCATCGCCGCAAAAAATGTCCTCCGTGCCATTCCCGTGATGACAATCGAAATCGAGGATGGCGACGCGTTGGAGGCGGGGCGAGGACTGGAGTGTTTTAGCGACTGCGATGGCGATGTTGTTGAAGTAGCAGAAGCCCATCACGCGATTTCGTTCGGCGTGGTGACCGGGCGGCCGCATCAGGGAAAAAGCAGGTCGGCCGGCCAGCGCATGTTCGGCGGCGAGCACGGCGGCGCCGGCCGACAGCTTCGCGATCTCGAAGATGTCTGGGAAAAACGGGGTGTCGGCGTCATCGAACGTGCCGGAGCGGACGGCCTCAAGCTGGTCACGAGTGTGGACGCGCAAAATGTCCTCGTCCGTGCACGCTACGGGGACAACCCACGTGTGAAATTCCTTGTGCAGTTGCGCCACAGCGGCGCGGACGCGTTCCGGGTTCTCGGGATGGCCGGCAGCGGCATAATCGAGGCAGCGGGGTGAATAGAGAATCACCATGGGCGATTCCCGCATCATACCACCGCGCCGTAGCTGCGCAAAACCAATCGTGTTGCATTGGCCAGAAGCGCATGGTAGGTTGACAGGAATTTTCGACAATGGCGCGGAGGCCTCGAATGAGCTATATTGGCAAGCTTGGCCTGTGGAAGTGGTGTGTTTTATGGACGAAGACGACAATAAGGACAAGAAAGGCCGGTTACCCCGCTTGAAGCGGCCGTCGGATGGCCGTGATCCGCGATTTCCAACCAGGTTCATTCTCCTGTGGGTGGTCATCCTGATCATGGTGCCGTTGTTTCTGAAACTGCGGCAATACCAGGCGGACAACGTCGAGGAGATCGGTTACACCCGGCTGCGCACCCTGGTTCTGGAGGGCGCCGTCAAGAAAGCCACGGTACTCCGTGGTGGTGACACGGAAGAGACCATCAAGGGCGATTACGAAGAGGCCGAGCCCAACGGCGCGAAGAAAACAGGCAGGTTTTCGACCAAGGTGATCTGGAGCGACAACATCGAGAAGTTCCTCGATGAACACAACGTTCCGTTCGAGTTCCAGCCGGCCAACCAGTTCTGGCTGAACCTGTTGATCTCGGCGGCGCCATTCGTGTTTATCATGGTGGTGCTGTACTTTCTTATCTTCCGCCAGATCAAGCTGGCCGGCAAAGGCGCGATGAGTTTCGGCAAATCCCGCGCCCGCATGCTCAGCCGCGACAAGAACAAGGTGACGTTCAAGGAAGTCGCCGGCATGCAGGAAGCCAAGGAGGAAGTCGAGGAGATCATCCAGTTCCTCAAGGATCCCAAAAAGTTTCAGCGTCTCGGCGGACGCATCCCGAAAGGCGTGCTGATGGTCGGCCCGCCGGGTACGGGCAAGACGTTGCTCGCGAAAGCCATTGCCGGCGAAGCCGACGTGCCGTTCTTCAGCATCAGCGGCTCGGATTTCGTGGAGATGTTCGTCGGCGTCGGCGCCAGCCGCGTCCGCGACATGTTCGAACAGGGCAAAAAGAGCGCGCCCTGCCTGATTTTCATCGACGAAATCGACGCCGTCGGCCGGTCGCGCTTCAGCGGCATCGGCGGCGGCCACGACGAGCGCGAGCAGACCCTGAACGCGCTGCTGGTGGAAATGGACGGGTTCGACACGCAGGAAGGCGTCATCATCATCGCCGCGACGAACCGCCCCGATGTGCTGGATTCCGCGTTGCTGCGCCCGGGCCGGTTTGACCGCCAGATCGTCATCGACATGCCCGACCTCGTGGGCCGCGAGGAAATTCTCAAGGTCCACGCCCGCGCCGTGAAACTTTCCAAGGACGTGGATTTCAAGGTCATCGCTCGCGGGACGGCCGGCTTCTCCGGCGCGGACCTCGCGAATCTGATCAACGAAGCCGCGTTGTTGGCGGCGCGCAACGACAAAAAAGGCGTCGGGATGGAAGAGATGGAAGAGGCCCGCGACAAGGTCCGCTGGGGCCGCGAACGCCGCAGCCGCGTGATGGACGATGCGGACAAGAAGTTGACCGCCTATCATGAGGCGGGCCACGCGCTCGTGATGGTCAAACTCGAACACAGCGAGCCGCTGCACAAGGTCACCATCATTCCCCGCGGCATGTACCTCGGGGCCACGTTCCAATTGCCGCAGAAGGACAAATTCAATCTCAATAAGAAACAGTTGCACGACCAGATCACCGGTATCATGGGCGGTCGCATCGCCGAGGAATTGATTTTCGGCGACTGCAACAGCGGCGCGTCCGGCGATATCAAACAGGCCACGCACCTCGCCCGCAAGATGGTCACCGAGTGGGGCATGAGCGAGAAGATCGGCATGGTCAACGTCAGCGAACACGAAGAGCACATGTTCCTCGGCCGCGATTTGTTCAAGGGCCGCGAAGTCAGCGAACAGACCGCGCGCGAGGTGGATGAAGAAGTGCGCTCGATCATCGATTATTGCTACGCCCGGGCGAAGGAAATCCTTACCCAGAACCGCGACAAACTCATCGCGGTCGCCGAGGCATTGCTTGAATACGAGACGCTCGACGGCGCGCAGATCATCGAGATCATCGAGACCGGAAAGATGGAGAAACCGCCGCCTCGCCCGCCGGGACTGTCATCTTCGACCACACCGCCGCAGCCGGAGAAAGCCAAGACGGAAACGAGCCCCGAGGTTTTCCCCGCGCCCGGAATCGGCCCGTCGCCGGCCAATGCCTGACCCTTCAGTGGGCGGGGATCAGGCGTTCACATCGATTACCACGCGGCCGCGGATTGTTCCCGACATCATCTGCTCGCAGAGCGCGGGCACGTCATCCAACCGCGCCGTTTGCGTAATCGAATCAAGGGTTTCCATCGGTAGTTCGCGCGGCAGCCGCGCCCAGGCCGCGCGCCGTCGTTCGGTCGGCATCAAGCCGGATGAGATGCCGACGAGGCTCACGCCCCGCAGAATGAAGGGGTAGACCGTGGTGTGGAGTTCCGCGCCGCCCGCCAATCCGACCGCCGCCACGCAACCGTCGCGGTTCATCTGTCGCAGCATTCCTGACAGCGTTTCTCCGCCAACGGTATCAACGGCGCCCGCCCATCGTCCCGATTCGAGCGGCTTGTCACTACGCCCCGCGAACGCGTGGCGATCGACAATTTCCCGGGCCCCAAGAGACTTCAAAAATTCGTGCGCATCCTCTTTGCCGGTCGACGCGACGACGCCGTAGCCGAGCCCGGCCAGCAACGTCACGGCGACACAACCCACGCCGCCCGTCGCGCCGGTGACCAGGACGGCCCCCTTGTCGGGTCGCACGCCGTGTTCTTCCAACACCATGACGCAGAACATCGCCGTCAGTCCCGCCGTGCCGATGGACATGGCGCGTTTCAACGTCAGTCCTTCGGGCAGGGCCAGCAGCCAATCGGACTTCACGCGCGCCAGTTGCGCGAGTCCGCCCCAATGGTCCTCGCCCGCGCCCCAACCCGTCAGCACGACCTTGTCGCCGGGCTTGAACCCGTTCGATTTCGATTCCACGACGGTGCCGGAAAAGTCTATGCCTGGAACCATTGGAAAACGTCGAACGATCTTCCCACGATTCGTGACCACGAGGGCGTCCTTGTAATTCAGGCTCGAATACGCGATCGAAACGAGAACGTCGCCCTCGGGCAGGGAGCTGGCGGGAAGTTGTTTGACCGAGGCGTGGACGCTTCCATCGGTATTCTCAAGAATCACCGCCCGAAATGGATCAGGATACGGCATGCGTGTTTCAAGATAGCAGGCCGAACTGCCCCGGCAAATTTTTTCGCATTTGTGTCGGTGCGCTGTTGGCGTAAACTGTGTGCACCATGTTGACAAAGCAACAGGATGCGTACGGCCGGATGTGAAGCCAAAAAAATCACCACCAGGCGCGGAAACGCAGGCGCAGATCCTCGCGCAACTTCGACGGGACGCGGAGATTCGGCAGAAAGGGTATCGGGAACGGGCGCTTGGGCTGTTCCCGCATGTCTGCGCCAGTTGCGGGCGCGAGTTTTCCGGCAAGAGGCTGAAAGAGTTGACGGTGCATCACAAGGACCACAACCACGAGAACAATCCACCCGACGGCAGCAACTGGGAATTGCTCTGCATCTACTGCCACGACCACGAGCACGAGAAATACAAGCTGAAGGGTTATGTCGACGGCGCCGCACCGGACGAAAAGCCGAAAGGCCCCTCCATTGCCAACCCGTTTGAGAATCTCGACAACCTGCTGAAGGGCGACAGCACGGATCAAACCCCGGAGCAGCCGTCGTAGAAAGATCAGCTCTCCACCTTTCGACCATCCTCCAGCGACCGTTTCTGCGGTTGTTTCTGGAACGGGACGGGGTACAGTGCCCGTGTGGCTACGAGTTTTCAATGGGACACAACGCGCGCGTTGATCATGGGTGTGCTCAACGTGACGCCCGATTCGTTTTCGGACGGCGGGAATTTTCTGGACGTGAATGCGGCGGTCGAGCACGCACGGAAAATGGCGGGCACAGGGGCCGACATCATTGATATTGGGGGCGAAAGCACGCGGCCCGGCGCGACGCCGGTGGGTGCGGAGGAGGAATTGCGGCGGGTTGTGCCGGTGGTCGAACGCTTGCGGGATTTGGTTGTCTCGGTGGATACGACGAAATCCGTTGTCGCCGAGAGGGCACTGGCGGCGGGCGCGCGCATCGTGAACGACATCAGCGCGCTACGGTCCGACACGAGAATGATTGACGTCGTGCGCGACACGGGCGCGGGTGTGGTGTTGATGCATATGCAGGGTACGCCGCAAACCATGCAGCAGGGTCCGCGGTACGACGACGTGGTTGCCGAAGTGACATCGTTCCTGGCCGAGCGAATCGCCTTTGCCCTGTCGCAAGGGCTGAAAAAATCGCAAATCGCCGTTGACCCGGGTATCGGCTTCGGCAAAACTGTGGAACACAACCTGCAATTGCTCGCGCGCCTGGGCGAATTCGGTTCGCTCGGTTGCCCGGTGGTGGTCGGCACGTCGAGAAAGTCGTTCCTCGGCAAGGTGCTGGCCGCGACGGGGGCGAGGCGCGCCGGCGAGGCGGACGCGCGGCTCTGGGGAACAGCCGCGACGGTCGCCTGGGCGGTCGCGCAGGGGGCGCGCGTGGTGCGCGTCCATGACGTGGTCGAAATGACGGACGTGGTTCGAATGGTGGAAGCGATACGGCAGGCACGGTAACAACGCAATGGAACTGATTCTCGATTTCATCGCCGCCTATTGGAAACCGGTCTTCGAGATCGCGTTGCTGGCGGCGTTTTTTTATTACACGTTCCTGTTGTTTCGCGGAACGCGCGGGGCGGCCGTGCTCACGGGATTCATCATCGTCCTGCTCGGCATCGTGGGCGTGACGCAAATCTTTCAACTGGATGTGATCAACTGGATTTTCAGCCGCATCCTCGCATTCCTGGCGATCGCGGTGCTGGTCATCTTTCAACCGGAATTGCGGCGGGCGCTCGCGGAAGTCGGGAGCCGCCAGTTCTTTTGGAGTCCGAAACAGCGCGGCCAGATGATTGATGTGCTGGTCGAGACAGCCCGGTCGCTGTCCCAGAAGCGGTGCGGCGGCCTGATGGCCGTGGAGCGCGAAATCGGGTTCCGCGGTATCCTCGAGACCGGTGTGCCGATCGGGGCCAAGGCCACGCCGGAACTGCTGACCACGATTTTCTTTCCCAATACGCCGCTGCACGACGGCGGCGTGGTGTTGCGCGGGGATGAGATCGTGGCGGCGGCCTGTGTATTTCCGTTGACGCAACGGAGGGGGCTGAGCGCCAGCACGGGCATGCGCCATCGGGCCGCAATGGGATTGACGGAAGAGACGGATGCGGTGGTGGTGGTGGTGAGCGAGGAGACGGGAGAGATTTCGGTGGCGCATCGCGGGCATCTGGTGCAGGGATTGGACGTGGATGGGTTGAACGCATTTTTGACGACCACGCTGACATCGGTGTCACGCCGCAGCAGTTGGCTGGCGGACCTGGCGCGGCGCATCTTCGGCAATCCCCTGATCCGCGAGGCGGTAGCCAAGGAGGATGGCAGCGGTGGGCCGGCGGAAATGTTCGAGAGTCAGGACAGCAGCCATCCCCGGGGGCATTCCGACAAACACCACGAAGAGGCAAAGTCATGATGGGGTGGGTGACAAACGACGCGCGCCTCAAATTGATGTCGCTGCTGCTGGCGACGTGCACCTGGTTTTTCGTGAAGGGCATCACCAGTGACTGGCGATTGATCGAAGGCGTGCCGTTGGAGGTCAAAGCGCGGACGGGATTGACGGTGTTGCAAGCCAGCGCCGCCACCGTCAACGTGATCGTCCGCGGCACGCGCGAGGACGTGCGCCAGGTTTCGCGGCAGGATTTGTCGGCGGTCGTGGATTTGAGCCAGGACAATCGCGTGGGGCCGATCACTGTCAAGCTGACCCCGAAGTCGCTCCGTCATTCCCGGCGCGTCCAGGTGTCGGAGATCGACCCGCCCGAGGTCACGGTCAATGTGGACCAGATGATCGAGCGCGAGTTGCCGGTGCAGCCGCAGTTTAGCGGCGAGCTGCCTCCCAATTTGTCTGTCGAGCGCGTGGTCATCGAGCCGAAGACAATCCGGGAGCGAGGTCCCAAGACGTTGTTGAACAGCATGACCAATGTGAGCACACTGCCCATCGATGTCACGGGACAGCGGACGTCGTTCCGCGAGCGCGTCGAGTTGGCGCCGCTGGCGTTTCCGGAAGGACTGACGCAGCGGCATTGGGTGGAAGTGGACGTGCGGATTGGCACAGGTCACTCGGTTGACAGCTCCCCGGCGCGGGGTGTAGAAAAGATTCCGTAACCTTATGGGGAACGCCAAAAAGCTGTTCGGCACGGACGGGGTGCGCGGCGTCGCCAATGTCGACCCGGTCACGTCGGAGACGGCCTTGAAACTCGGTCGCGCGGCGGCGCATGTGTTCAAGACGTGCGCGCCCGTGGCCAAAGGACATGGCCGACACAAGATCGTGGTCGGCAAAGACACGCGGCTGAGCGGCTACATGCTGGAAAACGCCGTCTCGGCCGGCATTCTCTCCATGGGCGTGGACGTATTGCTCATCGGTCCGCTGCCCACACCGGGTGTCGCCTACACGACGCGGTCGCTCCGCGCGGATGCGGGCATTGTGCTGACTGCGTCGCATAATCCATACGAAGACAATGGCATCAAGTTTTTCCGCGACGACGGTTACAAGCTTGATGACGCGATCGAGAGGCAGATCGAAGACCTGGTGTTCAGCGGCGAGATCGAGAAGATTCGGCCGATGGCGGACGCCATCGGCAAAGCAGTGCGTATCGACGACGCGCTCGGCCGGTATGTCGAGTTTGCCAAAGCGGCGTTCCCAAAGGGCATGACGCTGGAAGGTCTCCACATCGTGGTGGATGCGGGGAACGGCGCCACCTACAAGAGCACGCCGTGTGTGCTGCAGGAGTTGGGGGCCCGAGTCACGGTTCTCAACAACCGGCCCGACGGCACCAATATCAACAAGGACTGTGGCAGCACGTATCCCGAAGTGGTGTGCCGCGCCGTGCGCGAACACGG
This sequence comes from Verrucomicrobiia bacterium, assembly GCA_052146795.1. Lineage (GTDB taxonomy): Bacteria > Verrucomicrobiota > Verrucomicrobiia > Palsa-1439 > Palsa-1439 > Palsa-1439. The sequence continues at coordinate 14,140 of JBKQMH010000012.1, read as the reverse complement.
GGCCGACATCGGCATCTCGCACGACGGCGACGGCGATCGCGTGCAGTTGTGCGATGAGACCGGCAACCTCGTCGATGGCGACGACGTGCTGGCGATCACGGCGCTGGATTGGATCGGGCGCGGCACGCTCAAGAAAAACACGCTCGTCGCGACGATCATGAGCAACCTCGGGCTGGATCACGCCATCCGCCAGGCGGGCGGACAGGTCGTCCGCACGCAGGTGGGCGATCGTTATGTGATTGAGCGGATGCTGCAGGACGACCTCAACGTGGGCGGCGAACAATCCGGTCACATGATCTTTCGCGATTTCACCACGACGGGCGACGGGATTATCAGCGCATTGCAGGTGTTGCGGATCATGGTGGACACGGGCAAATCGCTGAGCGAACTGCGCAAAGTCTGCACGAAATTCCCGCAAGTCGTGGTGAATGTCCGGGTGAAAGACAAGCCCGCGTGGGAGACGCTGCCCGACGTGATGAAGCTCGTCAAAGACGTCGAAGCCAAACTCAACGGCCAGGGCCGGGTGCTGCTCCGTTATTCCGGCACCGAACCCAAAGCCCGCCTCCTCATCGAAGGCCCCGATGCCAGTCAAATTAAATCATTTGCGAATGAGATCGCGGGCATGATCAGGAAGCATATCGGCGCCTCCTGACGCGCCGCCTTTGGCTACCAAAACATACCCATGTCCCCGTTCGGGTTGAGGCGGCCGATTTTTTCCTGGGGCAGGCGGGTATCGAGTGTGCCGGGGACCATCGGCATGGAGTCCACATGGCCATCGCAGAACAAGACGTTGGCGCGGCCATTGTGGCGGAAGTGGGTGGTGGGAATCTGGTTGTTGTACGGGTGCACGTAGTAGAATTCTTCCAACATCGGGTGGGCGGAGGAAGCTGGCGCTTGGATCGTGTTCACATCGGCGGCATCGGCGAAGCAGACGACCTGGGCGAGGGAATTCGTCAGATCGTCCAGTGATTCGCCGAACAGGAGTACGTTGAGACCGTAGCCGTCGGTGATTTGGTTGAACTTTTGCCGCCACAGGGGCGAGTAATAGTTGTAGCTGGGACAGACCTCGATGCCGTGGACCGTCTGGAAGTAGGGATAGAGTTTGGCCTGGGTTAGATCGATGTGTCTCGCACCCGGTCCGCAACTTGGGCAATAGGGGGATTCCAAGCCGAAGTACCACAGCATGTCCGCGCCGCCGTTGACCGGTTGCTCGTACAAAAAGAAACGGCCATAATCGTCCAGGTACATCTGGGTAGCGAGCCCGATCTGGCGCAGGTTGGATGCGCAACTGGCGGCGCGGGCGCACTCGCGGGCCTGCTTGAGCGCGGGCAGCAGCATCCCCGCCAACAGGCTGACAATGCTGATGACCACCAGCAACTCGATCAGCGAAAAGGCGCTACGAGCCATCCCTCGTATGTTTGTGGTTTTCAATTCTGTTGTAACCCCACCCGATAAAAGCGCCTGGATGCTTTCGCTCCGCCGGCGTCCGTGTTCGTCACCACGCCATCCGTGCCGGGAATATTGCTGGCAATGGAGCTCCAGGCGCCCGAAACGAGGTCGGTCGTGCTTTGGACGACATATAGATTGTTGGAGACCGTGGGAAAGGCCAGAACGACGTTGGTGCTGACGATATTGATGGCCACGTAACACGGCGGCGGCGGATTTGCGGAAGTGGTGAAATCCAATTGCTGGAATTGCAGGTCCGCCACAAGAGAGATATCGTTCGTCGTGGTAAAGCCATCGTTGTAGGCCATGATGGCGAGCGTGTCGACCACGAACGGGAAGTTCGTGTCGTAGCCATTAGCGACAAGGTCCAGCGGCGGCACCTCCGTATCGAGCAGCGTGAGGGACCCGTCGGGATTTACCTGGTTCATGGTGATGGTGAGCGTTTTGGTTGCGCCGCTGTAGGCCAGGATGGCTTGCAGGGGGACGTTTTGCGGCAGCGCCGTAACGCCATTGGTGTGGTCGCCGAGAATGGTTGGATAGCCATAGATCGCCGCGGAATTCGCGAACGCATCAGATCCCGGCTCCTGCGCGCCAAAGACGGTTGGGATGAGCGACGGTCCGCCATAGATCGGCGAAACGTTTGGGAAGTACTCGAATTCGATCGTGCTAAACACGTTGTCGCTGGTGTAGTTGGTCGCGGAACCCGTGCAGTCGCCGCCTGTCGTGGAACTGTTGACGAGTCCAAAGGCGATCTGCATTTGTTGATCGCTGGGGGCACTGATGATGTTGACGCTAAAAACTGCGGACAGCGTGAAGCTGTTCGTGTCGGTGAGCGTCACACCGAGCGGGCGCTGGAAGCGAACGGTCGGCAGCGACGAATTCAACGCCACATCGAACTCGCCTGTCGCATCCCCGGTGTACACGGGCGGCGCCGTAGCGTTCCAGACAAACTGGGTATTGCTGTTGTCGCCGATACCGAAGGACCATTTGCCCGCGGGGGCAACCGGATTGCTGGAGAAATTCTCGGTGAAACTGACGGAGGCGAGGGCGGCTCGCGCGCCGAATGTTGCCATTAGAACCACCAGCGCGATTTGCTGACGGCGTTTCAGGAACAACAGCGCGCCCAATCCGGCGACGACCAGCATCAGGGACGACGGTTCGGGAACCGGCGCGACGACGGCAAATGCGTTGATTTCACCGACCGAACTGGCAGAGGTATTGGTGACCTCCACGTAGGAGATCCAACCCAGACTCACGGGGTTGTCGTTGGAATCAACGGCAGTACTGAGGGAGTACGACGCCCCACCCGCCGAACCATTGTACAGTGCCAGTGCATTGGCTTCAGTGCCGCCCGTGAAAGATGACAGATTGAGGGACGGATTGACCGGCAGGAACGGATTCCCAGCGCCTTGGGTAGGGTACAAATCCCCCGCACCATTATTTGTGGAAGAACTCAAGAGATAGAAGTTCGTGTCGTCTTGACTGACGTACACCTGTAGCCCCGGGTGCAGGTAGTCGCCAGTAATATCACTGGCGGTACCGACAAAGAAGGAATTGTTGAAGATGGTGAAATCCAGTCCGAAAGAGTTGGCAGGATTATTACTGATGGGAGTGGCAAAACCCACGACCAGTGAACCCCCATAGCCCAGACTGAGGAGCTGGGTGTTTTTATAGGCCGGTGCCGTGATCGTAGCTGACGCAGCGGGTGCGCCGAGCACGACGGACGTATTGGTGTAACCAGCGGTAAAAGACGTGCCAGGATTGTACTCGAGCACAGAAGTGGCGTATTGAGCGTGGACGGACGAGGCGAACAAGAACAGCACAAGCAGACGACGAATCATGACACTTCTCCCTTGGTTCGAAGGATTGTTAGGTTGCGCGTCGGCCGTTATTCTGACTTCTGGCTTTTTACTCCGAAGTATTGGAATACTCCGGAGCAGGCCTACTTGCTTTACCTTCTCCGTTTGGATGGTTTGGCCCCGAAAAGCCCCGATCTCGAAATCGGGGTGAAAATTCGGGGTAAAGCTTTCGTAGCCAGTTACAGCAGCGCCACTGTCGCCGATTCTCACGGCGTTCCCTGCGCCGACGTGGTACGACATAAACGACTCAAAGAACTTGCGCGGAGCGTAAGAAAAGGACGCGACAATTTCAAGAAGATTCGGAGCGGGTCAGGCGGTGCGACCGTGTGGCATGGGCGGATTCGTCACGAGTGCGAAGCTGACCCCGGCTACGCCGAACAAGGTGAAACCCATCGTCGGGTGCCACGGACGGAGGCCGCGGTGCTTGTTCGCGCTTGCGCTTGTAGCTTCCGACGTTTCAGCCTCCAGCGCTCTTGTTCGCTCTGCTCAATCTGCTGGCGTTTGGTACCTTGCGCGATTCGACGCTCGCGCAACCGTTTTGATTTATTAGTGGATTGCATTGCACTAAAGCGTTGGAGTTGCGGATTTGGCAACCGCTCAGACACTACGCGTCGTGTTGCCCACGGTGGTCAACTCGTTGCAAGTCTTGAAGCGAGAGTAACTTCGGCGGTTTGGATCTTTGGCGCGGGCGCGCCTTCGTGAGGGGTGTGACGTTGCAGTTTCGTCAACTCTTGGCTGTCTACGTTGGCGGGCACGGTGTCCGGGATGGCGTCAAGTGGGGTTTCTTTCGATTCATCCGTCACCGTTCGTTTCATGGTGAAGCGGTGGGGCGGGCTGGAAAACGCGCCCCCACACCCCGTGCGGGCCGCCGCCCGCGCCCGTTCACGTTGTCAGTGATTCATCAAGGTTTCCGTAAACATCAAAATGTGTGTAGCTGCAACTCAATTTGCCCCCACTGCGTGGCTATTGTGCATTGGTTCATGCGGGGGCGGAGGTCTTGACACCGGGAGATGGTAGATACCGTTTACAATTTGCCCGCGCACCTTCTCAAACCAGTAGCAGCACAGGTCGGCTTCGCGAGGCACGCGGTCTTTCCAGACGGCAAAGAGTTTATCCACGTAGCCAGGTGCGTCCTTTTCGAGTTCGCCGCGCATCATCTTGCCTCCTAGAAACGGCGGATTTCGTCCGGGAACGTCGAGAACGAAGCGCGCTACGTACATTTCTTCAAGGTTTTCCAGTCCTCGTAAGTGCAGATTTTTTCACAGCTAAAACCTCGATAGAACAACTCAGACAAGATGTTGAACTGATGATTCCGCCAATCCCGCCGCCGCCCTAGGGACGTGCCATACAAAAAGTAGCCGCTCCGCTCACGTCAATAGGCCGGATTTCAAATTAGGACACTACCAGAACAAAGGGCGCGGATTGCGCCGCGTCAGGGGACGTGGCCTACCTGGGCGGGAAGCGAGAAACGACAGAGACCCTTCGACAAGCTCAGGGTGACACACTCGAATCACTTGTGAACCGACACGGTCAGCGCGGATTCGACGTGTTTGGCGACGAAGTCGATCATGGCGGGGTCGGACATCATCGGGGGGCTGAGTTCGTAGGTGACGCCGGGGAATTTTTTGAGGGTCTGCTCGAAGATGAACGGGATGTCCTCGCGCAGGTGTGAGCCGGGCACGAGAAAGAACGCGTAGCCGAAAATGTGGTTGGCACCGCGGCGGATGAGTTTCTTGATGGCGACGGGGATGGGCGGTTTGCCGAGTTCCATGAAACAGGGCTCGATGAGGTCGTAGCCGAGGCGCTCTCTTACCTGGTCGACGAGTTTGACCATGATCTCGTTGCCTTCCTTGAGGCGGGAGCCATGGGTGAAAATGAGCACGCCTGTTTTCCGTTGCATCGCGGGGCCAGTATAGCATTAAATGTGGTTGGGACAACCATGAGTGACGAGATCAAACGGCAGTACGTGAACTACCTGTTTTTCAAGGTCGATCCGGCGTGGCGGCGTCTGTCCCGTGACGAACGGGACCGCAGCAAGAGCGAATTTGAGGGCGTGGTGAAAGACTGGAAGGGACGCGCGCTGCTGATTCCGTTCAGCACGGTCGGCACGCGGGCGGACACGGATTTCCTGCTGTGGCGCATCAGCGAGCGGCTGGAAGATTTCACGGAAATGAGCACGCAATTGCTCAACACCAGCCTCGGCAAATGGTGTCAGACGCCGTACAGCTATCTGGGCATGACCAAACGGTCGATGTACGTGGACCATCACGAACACGAAGGCAGCGAAGGCCGGCGCGGACGCGTGGTGCCGGGACAGAACAAATACATTTTCGTGTACCCGTTTTGGAAAACCAGCGATTGGTATCTGCTGCCGAAGGAAGAACGCCAGCGGATGATGAATGTCCACATCGAGACGGGCCATCGCTACCCGAGCATCAAGATCAACACGATTTACTGTTTCGGGCTCGACGACCCCGAATTCGTCGTCGCGTTCGAGGGCGACAAACCGGAAGATTTCATCGATCTCGTCATGGAAATGCGCGAACACGAGGTCCGCAAGTACACCCTGCGCGACACGCCGATTTTCACGTGTATCCGCGGCAGCATCGGTGAGGTACTCAGCGCGCTCGGATGAGACGCGCGCTCCCGCTGCTGTTGGTGGTGCCGTTCTCCTGTGTTCTGGCGCAGGAGCCGACGGACGACAAACGTCTCCCCGAAGAACTGGCGATCACGCGTTCGGTCGTGATCCAGGACGCGGATGAGTTGGAAACCACCGGTACGTTTCGCTACTCGAAGTCGCAACCAACCGAGAATTATGCCGCCGAGGCGGAGTTGGAATACGGCTTGACGGACCGCTGGGAAATCGATGCCGACGTGCCGTACGAGCTCCTTCGACCCAAGAACGCGGCGGGCGCCGATGGTGTCGGTGATGTCGAAACCGCGGTGCGGTACGGGGTGATTCCGCTCCGGCAAGGACCGGTCGCGCTGACGGCCGGGCTCGAACTCGGGATTCCCACGGGCGATCGCACGCATAATCTTGGCGAGGGACGGCTCACGTTGGAACCGTTTTTCACGGGGAGCACATGGCTGGGCCGGTGCAACGTGCAGGTCAACGGCGGATGGACGCGGGCCGTCACCAACGCCGGCGAGGACCCTCGCAATGATTTCGAGTACAACGTGGCGGTCCTTTATCCGGTGAAGCGGTGGTATGTGGTCCTGGAAGGCAACGGTGAGTCGACCAGCGCTGCGACCACGTATTACGTGACGCCCGAATTGATCTGGAGGCCGATGAAGAACCTGGAGCTGTTGGTCGCGGCGCCGTTGGGAGTTACGCGTGGATCGGCCGATTATGGGGTGATCAGTGCGGTGTCGTTGGAACTGGAGAATCTCACACATCGCGGTACGGACAAGGACTGAGCGGTTACCGATCTTATTCCTGCAACCGATCCCGGGTCGCACGCATCGAAAAGTGGAATAATTTGAAAATCGCGAGGTTTGTAGTGGATTTTGGGCGGGGGTTCTGGTAGAGAACACGTCGGCGAGTAGGCAGTCATGGTCATCAGCGTCATCATTCCTACCCTGAACGAGGAGGTCAATCTCCCGGTGACGTTGCGTCAGTTGGCGAGTCATCCGGACGTGGAATTGATTGTCGTCGATGGGGGGTCGATCGATCACACCCGCGAACTTGCCCAGGCGTTCACGCCGTACGTCTTCCGCTCGCTGCCGAACCGCGCCAGCCAGATGAACATGGGCGCCCGACATGCGACGGGTGACATCCTCTTATTCCTGTACGCGGACACTTTTTTGCTGCCCGGCGCCCTGGAAGAGGTCCAGCGGCGGATCATCGGGGACGGCGCGGTGGGCGGCGCGTTCGACTTGCATATCGATTCCCAGCGTCGTCTGTGCAAGCTCGTCGCGCGGGCGGCCAGCGGCCGGTCGCGCTGGTTGCGGCTGCCGTATGGCGACCAGGGAATTTTCGTCTGGCGACAGGTGTTCGAGGCGCTGGGCGGGTTCCCCGAGATCCCGATCATGGAAGACATTTCGTTCGCGCGGCGATTGCGTCGCGCGGGACGTCTAACGTTTATCCGTTCGGGACTGGTTACCAGTGGCCGGCGGTGGAACGCCAATGGCGTCGTGCGGACCACGCTCGTGAAATGGTGGGTGACATTGCTGTTCCTGTTGCGGGTTCCCCCGCAGCAGATCCGCCGCATTTATGACAGCTGGCTGGTGCCGGGCAAACCACGCCGGGACAAGAGCGAGCTGATTCCCCCCAACCAGAAGAGCCTGCAAGAGCGGCGGTAGGCTTGCGACAATTCTTGATTGTACCGTCACGGTTCGACGCGGCCGCCGAAACCTCTCACCAAAATCGGATTAGTGCTGGTTGATCACGTCGATCAGGGAGCGCAACCGCCCGAAATTGGTGCGGTTGAACGGGAAGACGATCCGGTGCAGGTCCTTCAACTCGGGCTCGTTCTCTTCTTCCGGGAGCGGGGGGGACGCGCGGAACTGGCCGCCGTTGACGCAGATATCCGCGAAGCGCGCGTTGAGTGTGCGCAGCAGGTTGTCGGTGACCGGGTTTTTCACGCGCACGATGGTTGCGTCCTTCACATAGCGGAACGAGTGATAATTACTGTAGAACTGCGTGATTTCCGCGCAGGCTTCCTCGACGTCGTCGGTGACCTTGAACAGGGCGAGGTCTTCCTTGCTGACCAGCGCCTCGTCGAGGAGTTGGTCCTCGACGAACCGCCACCACGTTTTCCAGTAATTGCCGCGCGGGCGGTCGACGAACACGAGCGGTTTGGGCTGGCTCTTGCCCGTCTGCATCAGCGTGAGCGCCTCGAAGCCTTCGTCGTGCGTGCCGAATCCGCCGGGGAACAACACGATGGCATCGCTCTCCTTGATGAAGCAGAGTTTGCGGGTGAAGAAGTATTTGAAATTGATCAGCTTGCGGTCGCCGGCGATCTCGATGTTCGGCTCCTGCTCGAACGGCAGGCGGATGTTGAGGCCGAAACTGTTATCACGGCCCGCGCCGCGTTGAGCGGCGCCCATGATTCCTTCCCCGCCGCCGGTAATGACCATGAACCCGCGTTCCACGATGGCTTTGCCGAACGCGACGGCTTGTTGGTACTCCGCCGCGTCGGGTTTGGTCCGCGCCGAGCCGAAGATGGTGACTTTGCGCCGGCCGCGGAACGGCGCGAAGACCTTCGAGGAATAGCGCAACTCTTTGAGCGTGGAGGTGATGACCTTCATGTCGAGGCGGTCGGCCTTGTCGTCGATGAGCCGCAGTGCGGTCTCGATGATGTCCTCGACGAGGTCGCCGCTTTCATAACTGGCGGCGTGTTGCTGGATGAGTTGCTGGATGAGAGATTGGTCCTTATTGGACTGGGACATAATGCTTCCTTATTCGTATTGGGCGGGGAGCACTGCTTGAGTCGAGCTTCGAACCTTCGGTGAGTCGAGGGCCGACTACAGCGTTGCACCCCGCGCGTGTTTGTTTCAGTTGACGATGAAGTCTACTCCCTCATGGCGGCGTGTAAAGATTTATTTTGGATGGCGGTCGGGCGGTCTGCGCTGCTCGGTTGCGCGGTCGCGCCCGGTTTCGATTCCGCTGGTTACGAGCACGGGCGGAGAGAAGACCTGATTGCGGGCTACCCGGAGTTTTGGGAGAAGATTGTCGCGCTGACAGCCGAGTGGCCCAGAGCACGAATCGCTTGCAAAGTTCCATGCGAGCGAGTGTACTTCGGGCCAACATGAGGTGGCTCCATCTCTGGTCCGCATGTTTATTCTTACTGGCACTCCCAGAAGGACAAACTCTGGGTTTGGATACCAATACTGTGTCGGTGCCGGAACTGATTCAACGCGGGCGTGCCGAATTAGCTTCCAACCGCTGGGAGGAGGCGGTGGATGATTTCCAATCAGCCACCGAAGCCGCCCCATCGAATTCCCTGGCATACGCATGGCTGGGGTACAGCTTGCTTGGATTGGAACGCTACCGGGAAGCCGTCACCGCCTGTGATACGTCGGTCGGGCTGGAGCCGGAAAGAACAAACACTTGGTTCGATCTGGGTCGCGGCTATTACTCTTTGGGCAACTACGAAGCGTCGGCGGATGCTTACCAAACATACATCGCGCTGAAACCCGAGAGTGACCGCGGTTACTATGAGCTTTACCGCGCATTGTTTCAGTTGGGGCGCTTGCGTGAGGCCGAGCAAGCATGCCGGCAGGCAGTCGCCATCAATCCGACAAATGCCGTCTATCAAGCTGAATTGGGTGAATGTTTGGACCGGCTTGGGCACTATGGAGAAGCCGTTCCGGTGCTGCAGCGGGCATTGGCATTGAAATCGGGGGAGGCTGAGACGTGCCTGTGGTTGGGTGTTTCTCATTACCACATGAAAGCCTACGACGAGGCGATCACGGCGCTCCGCCGGTGCATCTCGATCGACCCCACGAACTTTCATGGCCTTCGCTACCTTGGGTACAGCTTCTATGAACTGGGAAGGTACGACGACGCAGCCCACGCCTTTCGGGAAGCTGTTGGAATCAGACCGGACAGCTTTGATGCCCATGAGTGGAGTGGCTTCAGCCTGGTTCGGTTGGGGCGATTCGACGAAGCAACGGCAAGTTTTGAGAAGGCGTATGAGATGAGAGGGAAAAACAAAGGGATTCGTCCCGCGCTCTTCTGCTGCTATCTGCTATCGTCACAGTATGAGAAGGCGTATCGGTTGTACCCGATGATTCTTGTAGTCGGCGGCGCCGCTTCCATGCTGGGTTACCTTGTCGGATTGGCCATTTTGTTGCGTTTTAGCTTCAAGCTTTCCCCCCATCCATTTCCCGGTCTGGGATTTTCTTTTGCGTGGCTGGGCCTTTTCTTTGAAGGACAAATCGCGTTCATCTCCTGTCTGATGCTTCTCTCCTTGCTCGGAATCTCTGAGGGGTTTCTATTCGGTATAACCCTGGCTGCCATCCCGGTCATCTTTGTCGGGGTGCGGGCATTTGCGCGCCAGCCGTGGGGTGGCCCCTTTGCCTGGCCGTTGCGACTAGGACCTGGAAAGATCATATGGGTGTCACTGCTTGGGACGCTTTTGGTAACGCTTCTGGGCTCGTACTGCGCCGAGTGGGTCGCACACGTGATGCATCGGCCGGTGATGGTTCAAGAAATCATTCCCCTGATCAAATACGCGTTGAGTGCCAATCCGCTGGCGGCATTCGTGACGGTTGTCATAATCGCGCCGATTACCGAAGAAATCATATTCCGTGGCCTCATTTATGGAGCCTTCGAAAAGCGCTTCCGGGTAACTGGGGCAATTCTGGCAAGTTCGGCAGTATTCGCGTTGGTGCATCTGCAGGTGGCGTACTTCATTCCCATCTTTTGCCTTGGGATTGTGCTGGGCTGGGCGCGCTACAAGACCGGCTCGCTCGGGCTGCCGATACTCGTGCATGTTCTCAACAACGGCATCGCGCTGTTGCTCCTGAGATTCGTTGGCAAGGGCCCGTAGGAGGCGAGCGAAAGATTTGATCGCGGGCTACCCGGAGTTTTGGGAGAAGATTGTCGCGCTGACCCGGTAATTTGAAGTCACGCCAGTCCCACCGTCGCTTCCTTGAGGATCAACAGGCTTACGGATATGTGACCCGGTTGGGGGTAAAACTGCCATCGTTGAGTACGATTACACTCGCGCCCGTCCAGTTCGTCAACAGCAAGACCGACCCGGCGTCGGCGTGACCACTGAACGTGTTGGTGCCCGGCGCTCCAAATGAACTGATGGGGTTGGTTGCCGTCCCGTTGATATACATCAGCGAGGCAGAGGCGCCGGTTCCCAACACCGCCGAAATGGAGACAAACCCCCGGTCGCTGCCCATCGTGAATGTGCCGTTGATGGCGCTGATGATATTCGTTTGGAAAGCCATCGCGGTCGCGTTGCCGCTGATATCGTTCGTGGCAGAGATATGCCAGGTGGCGTTGCTGGAAACAAACGATGCCTGCAGGGCGTTATTCTGATCCCGGGTCAGTATGCCGGCGGCGTTGGTCGATACGCCAAGCGTCCCGTTCCTATCCGCCCACCATCCGACAAATGTGTTGGTCTTAATCCGCAGTGCATCCGTGGCAGGAGAACTCAGGCCGTCCGTCGTCGTGTTGCTGGAGCAGCCAGTGGTGAAAAACACTCCCGCAATATCAATGTTGCTGGCCACGCCGACGTACCCGATGGCGGGCCATCGGCCAGTATCGAACACTGCCAGTCGAATCCAATCGGTGTTTTGTGCCGTGCTGGTGGAACTGGTGGGAGCGGTCTGTCCCTTCCTGATGAAGATCCCGAAATCGTTCGTATCGACCCCGAAATAGTTGTGGTGGATGGAGGTCGAGCTGACATCCAACTGGTCAAACACGGCTCCGTTTCCTATGGAATAATTGTCAAAGGCCCCCTCCGATGCCGTCCAAATAACGCCACAATCTATCATCAGCCCCTTGTCGGCCACGGGGACAGTCGTCGTCAGTGGTATATCGTACTGAATCCCAACGTGGCCAAAGTTCGGCCTCCATTCCCAGATTCCAACCTGCTGCGTGCCCAACGCCACCCAGGCGTCCATTCCGTTAACCGAAGCGTAGCTTGCGAAATTGTAGTTGCCTCCGCCGACGTAGTTATTGAGTCCAAAGTCCTCCGCGCTGCTGGCGACCTGGTAGTTTAGGTCCCACATCGTATCAATCGAGTTGGGGCTGTACGTCTGAATGTCCACACCTTTGTAACCCCCACCGCGAACGGTGTTCGTGCCGATTCCGAAATACTCGTTCGTGGTTCCGGCAGCATTGGAGGCCGTCACCAGATTACTGATGCTGCCCATGACGAGGTTCCCGCCCGCGCTCGTCAGCGTGAGTTGTCCTGGCGCTCCGTTGCTGATGGTCACGCTCGACCCGCTGAAACTCATGCTGGCCCCGCTGGAATTCGTAATAACGTAGAGCGTGGAAATGCCGCCGCCGCTGGCGGCAATCTGGAGGCTGTTGCCGATCGCGGTCACCGTGACATTCGAGCCGGCGGACAGCGTGACGGCGTCGGTGAGTCCGTTCACGCTCTTGACGACTTGTCCGCTGCCGATTGTGGCCGCGGTCACCGCGCCGGTGGCGATGGCCACGCTGCCAATACTGCCCGCGGCGATCTGGTTGGAACCCACCGCGCCTGCGGCGATCTGGGCCGCCGTGATCGAGCCGTTCGGCACGCCACCCGCCATCAGGGCGTAACCGACGGCGGCAATGCGTTGGTCGGGGCTCAGTTGCTGAACGCCATTGACCCCGTCATTGAACCAGACGCGCAACCGGACGTCGGCGTTGGTGAACACCGTTGCCGGAATGGCCGAGGCCATGTCCGGGACGTTGGTGTCGCCCAGCAGCACGGAGTACAAGCCCTTGGTGACGGTGAGGGACACGGTATTGACGCCGTTGCTCCAGTACGTTGCGGAGCCGTCGGTGTTGATCAGGGCGAACTGGAATTGGCCCGTGCCGTCGAAGTTCGTGCCGTTGTCCACGATGCGGCCCTGATAGTTGATGATGCCCGGCACCTGGGCGTGCGCTGAAATTGTCAGAACAATGGCCAGTGCGATGGCGGTGAGAATTCCGGTCTTCACGTTTGGTGGTTCTTTGGCGGCGCAAGAACTTGAGTTCGCTGTGCAGACAAACAGGTAAAGCCAACCCGGCCCGGGCCTCGTCTTTCCCCAAACCGGGAGGAGCAGAACACAATATCGCCCCCAAGTCGAGACAATTCGGCCATTCCAAGCCAGTGACCGAGGCGGCCTCACGCGGCGGTAGCGAGCGGGCTCCCGCGTGGCCATCGTGTTCGAGGCGGGGTTGGGATAGACTGGGGTGGTGCAAAGGCCATCGGTCATTTCGGAGTCGTTGGTGGATGCGTTGCGAACGGCGCGGAGCGTGGTGGTGTTGACGGGAGCGGGGGTGTCGGCGGAGAGCGGGATACCGACGTTCCGCGATGCGATGGACGGGTTGTGGGCGAAATTCGACCCGCACGAGCTGGCGTCGCCGGAGGGTTTTGCCCGCGACCCCGAGACGGTGACACGATGGTACGATTGGCGGCGGGAGAAATGCGCGGCGGCAAAACCGAACCCGGCGCACCTGGCGTTGGCGAAGCTGGAGACCCATCTCGCGCCGGAGAAACGCGCGTTCACGTTGCTCACGCAGAATGTGGACCGGCTTCATCAGGCGGCGGGCAGCCGCAATGTTGTCGAACTGCACGGAACGATCTGGGTCTGGCGCTGCACGCGGTGCGGCATCGAACGCGAGGAACGCGGCGGACCGTTTACAGAATATCCGCCACGATGTGCGTGTGGCGGGGCGCGGCGACCGGCGGTGGTATGGTTCGGCGAGATGTTGCCCGAGGATGCAATGCAGACGGCAGGCGACGCGTTGGAGGCGTGCGACTTGTTTTTCTCGATTGGCACGAGCGCGGTGGTCGAGCCGGCGGCAAGTTTCATCCACCACGCGCGGCGTCAGGGCGCGAAGACGGCGGAGATCAATCGCGAGCCGACGCCGATTACGCCGGTGGTGGACTGGTCGTTGCCAGGAAAAGCAGGGGAGATACTTCCGGAAGTGGTTAGGATGGCGTTTGGGATTTGAGGGGCGATGGGAAATGGGCGATGGCTGATGGCTAATGGGCGGACGGTGGAAGAGGAAGCCACAGATTCACACGAATGGACACGAATGCCCCGGGGATTTCCGTTCATCCGCGGAGGGCGCCGTAGTATTCCCACAACGGCCCGACGACACCCCGTTGGCGGAGCTGGTCGGCGATGGCGGCTCAACCCGGTGGTACTGGGCCGTCGATCCAGTGGGTGGCGCG
>JBKQMH010000011.1:0-16679 GCA_052146795.1 Verrucomicrobiia bacterium | reverse complement strand
CCGCGGTGACGGCCACCGGCGCCGATGGCACCGTGAATTCGGGACCGATGCTGGTCATCGCCGGCGCCGGCAGCGGCAAAACGCGGACGCTCACGTATCGCGTGGCGTGGTTGGTCGAGCACGGCGTACCGCCGGGACGAATCCTGCTCCTGACGTTTACCAACAAAGCCGCCAAAGAGATGCTCCGACGCGTTGAGAATCTCCTGCCGACGGACATCTCCGCGATTTGGGGCGGAACATTCCATCACATCGGCAATCGGATTCTGCGCCGCCACGCCAAGCTCCTCGGTTACGGCAGCGATTTCACCATCCTCGACCGCGAAGACGCCAAGGATATGCTCGATGCGTGCGTCGCGGAGGCGGGGATCGACACGAAGCAGGAGCGCTTTCCGAAAGGCGATGTGTTGGCGGAGATTTACTCGCTGGCGGTGAACACCGAGCGCACTATCGAGCAGGTGTTGGCCGAACAATACGATTATTTCTCGCATCTGGCCGGCCCGATCAAGACGCTGCGCGAGGTCTACTGCGACCGCAAGCTCAAGGCCAACGCGATGGACTACGATGACCTGCTCGTCAACACGCTGCGCTTGTTTCAGGAGCACGACGAGGTTGCCGCGCGCTATCGGGAACAGTTTTTGCACGTGTTGGTCGATGAGTATCAGGACACCAACAAGATCCAGGCGGACTTGATAGACGCCATCGCGATGGTGCATCGCAACCTGATGGTTGTCGGCGACGACGCGCAATCGATTTATTCGTGGCGCGGGGCCAACTATCGCAACATCCTGGGATTCCCGCAGCGGTACCCGAGCGCGCGCACGTTCAAGATCGAGTTCAACTACCGCAGCGTGCCCAGCATCCTCGCGCTCGCCAACGACGCGATCAAAGGCAACATCCACCAATTTGCCAAGAACCTGACGGCGGTGCGCTCAGGCGGCGTCAAGCCGTGGCTTATCCCGTGCCCGGACAGCAATCAGCAGTCGCAATTCGTCGCGCAACGCATTCTGGAATTGCGCGACGAAGGTGTGCCGCTCAACGGCGTGGCGGTGCTGTATCGCGCGCATTACCACGCCATGGAATTGCAGATGGAACTGACCCGGCGCAACATCCCGTACGTCATCACCAGCGGTCTGCGGTTCTTCGAGCAGGCGCATGTGAAGGATGTCAGTTGCTTCCTGAAAGTCGCCGTCAACTCGCACGACGAAATGGCCTTCAAGCGCATTCTCAAGCTGCTCGCCGGTATCGGCGTCAGGACGGCCGATAAACTCTGGGGAAAGTTTCATCCCGTACTGGCCGATGGCAAACCGTTGCTCCTGACCAGCGAGGCGGTCCCGAAAAAAGCGGTCGATGACTGGAAGAAGGCGGCGCAGGTGTTGAATCAATTGCGCCAGATGGAACCGAAACGCGCGGCGGAGATGATCGAGCAGGTGGTCGAGGGTTTCTACGCCAGCTACCTCAAGGTCAAATACCCGAATGCGCGCACCCGCGAGGAGGATTTGCATCAACTCGCCTCGTTCGCGATGCAGTTTGAGACCATCGACGATTTCCTCAGCCAGTTGGCATTGCTCACCAACCTCGAAGCCGAGGACGCGTCCTTGCTGGCGTCGAATGAGCAGGAATTCGTCCGGCTCAGCACGGTGCATCAGGCGAAGGGCCAGGAATGGCGCGCCGTGTTCGTGATCGGTTTGTGCGACGGCATGTTCCCGCTCGCCCGGTCGCTTGACAATCTGGAAGGCGAGGAGGAGGAGCGTCGGTTGTTTTACGTCGCCGTCACGCGGGCGAAGGACGAACTCTATCTCACGTACCCGGTCTTTCGCATGACCGGCGGCGACACGGGCGGGTTCCAGCGTGCGTCCCGTTTCCTCGCCGAACTGCCCAAGACCCACTACCAGGAATTCTCCATCCGCCATCCGGCCGGACATTGGTAGAACAAGTGGACCCTTCTGACGAGGCCTGGATGTTGAGACTGATTCACGTGTGGGGGAGGCAAGCATGAGGCCGCAGGCTCGGAAAGCCTGGATTCACGCGACGTTTTGGCGTATGTTTTGCTTCAATACGCGCCACAGAAGTGACGTCGCAGGCTGCATATCGGTTGGCCCCGTCGCGCCGCGGTCACAGGGAGCCGAGTCGAATACTGGGCAAAGCGAGCACGATACGAAAGGGTGATACTCTTCCTTGAGCTTGTCGGACAAAGAATACGACCATGCTGCACAGCGAGCACACTGCAACGGCGCGCGAGTGTCGCCGAGGCATCTCTGTCGATGTTTCGAGACGCCAAACCTCAGCACATGCCGCCTTGCCACCTGCCTTCTAATCCTGATCACAATCGGATTGCCAACCCAAACCACCAGGGCCGCAGAAAGACAAGTGCTGCGCGGTCACATCCCCATGGCCGTTACGGAATTGCATCTGCAACCGGTGGGTCAGCTTTCTGGTTTGACGATTCTGAATTTGGCGGTCGGGCTTCCGCTACGCAACAAGGAAGAACTCAACAACCTGCTTCAGCAGATCTATGACCCGGCCAGTCCCCAATACCACCACTACCTGACGCCGGAGCAATTCACGGAGAGGTTCGGCCCGACAGAACAGGATTACCAAGCTCTCATCGATTTCGTGAAGGCCAACGGTTTGACGGTGACTGGCAGGCATCCCGGTCGCACCCTGCTGGATGTGAACGGGTCGGTGGCGAATATCGAGAAGGTTTTCCATTTGACGATGCGCGTCTACCAGCACCCGACGGAAGCTCGCACGTTCTATGCGCCCGATGTCGAGCCGTCGGTCGACGTGGCGGTTCCACTGTTGAACATCAGCGGCCTGAATAACTATACCCTGCCGCATCCGAGGCTGCTAACGCGCAAACCCGCCAGCCAGACGAAGACCGCGACGTCCAACGCCGGCTCGGGCCCAAGCGGCGCGTACACGGGAAACGACTTCAGGGCCGCGTATCTCCCGGGCGTCACCAATCTCACCGGTGCCGGCCAGGTGGTCGGACTGCTCGAGTTTGATGGCTACTACGCCAACGACATTACAACGTATGAGACACAGAACGGATTGCCCAACGTCCCCCTGGAGAATGTGTTGTTGGATGGTTTCGACGGGGTCCCGACCTGCTGCTCCAGCGGGCCCACTTGCCAATGCGGCGACGGCGAGGTGGCCCTGGACATCGAGATGTCGATTTCCATGGCACCGGGACTATCCAAGGTGATCGTCTATGAAGCCGGTCCGACTGGCGTCGTGTACGACGTCCTGAGCCGAATGGTCTCGGACAATCAGGCCAAGCAACTCAGTTGTTGCTGGTCGTTTGGCGTTCTGGGACCCGACCCGACTTCCGATCAGTACTTTCAGCAAATGGCGGCGCAGGGACAGTCATTCGTCGACGCCTCGGGAGACACCGATGCCTTTACCGGATCGACAGCGGCAGAGTTTCCGTCGGATGACCCGTATATCACGCAAGTCGGCGGGACAACGTTGACGACCACCGGTCCGGGCGGCAATTGGGTATCGGAAACCGTCTGGAACGACGGTTGTCTCCATCGGAACTGTGCTACCTGTTCCGGCAGCAGCGGCGGGATCAGCACCAGCTACTCAATTCCGAGTTATCAACAGGGCCTCAGCATGTCCGCCAACCAGGGGTCGACGACCATGCGGAACGTTCCGGATGTCGCCATGGTTGGTGATAACGTTGCCTTCGAAGCCGACAATGGCTCGCCGGAAACCGGCGTCGGCACCAGTTTCGCAACGCCGCTGTGGGCGGGCCTGATCGCCCTGGCCAATCAGGAAGCCGCAATGTACGGTCAATCCCCGGTAGGTTTTCTCAACCCGACCATCTACACGATCGGCACGGGGGCCAACTACACGTCCGCGTTTCACGATATCACCACCGGCAATAACACCACCACCTGTAGCCCCGATCTGTTCTACGCGGTCGCCGGCTACGACCTCTGCACCGGCTGGGGCACGCCCAACGGAGGCGGCCTGATCGCTGCCCTCACCTGTGCGGACACGATTGCGACGAGTTCCTCCCCGTCTGACGGCGGCAGCACGTTTGGCGGTGGCACCGTGTACTGCGGGGCGGACGTAACCGTAACCGCCTCGCCGAGTCAGTGCTATGATTTCTCCGACTGGACTGAAAACGGCGTTTCCGTAAGTACGTCGCCGAACTACACATTCACGGCGGTCACCAATACGACATTGGTGGCCAACTTCACGCTGGTGACCAGTGTGCTGATTAACACGGACAGTTCACCGGTGGAAGGTGGCACCACCAGCGGCGGTGGCTCGGTGACTTGCGGGTCGAACGTAACGGTTTTTGCCGCGCCCAATGAGGGCTACAGCTTTGTGAACTGGACGGAGGGCGGGACGGCGGTCAGCACATCGTCAAACTACACGTTCACGGCGACTAGTGATGGCACTCTGGTAGCCAACTTCCTCTGCAGCTCCTCGATTCTGCCAACCAACGCGTCTTACGACGCGGGCGGCGGTGAGGGCACCGTGACCGTGACGGATGCCCTGGACTGCGTCTGGACCGCAACCAGCGATGCGAGTTGGATTACGATCCTTTCGGGAACCACCGGCTCCATCGGCGGGACGGTCAGCTACACGGTTGCGTCCAACGCAGACTACTTCGCGCGCACCGGCACGATGACGATTGCGGGGCAGACGTTCACGGTCGACCAAGCTGCCTCCCTGGACTGCCTGTTCCACTTGGACCCAGCGAGTATCACACTCCCGGCAAAGGGCGGTTCCAAGATAGTGAAGGTGTTCTCCTTGGGAGTTCCCTGCGGTTGGACGGCGGCCAGCAACGACCCGTTTATCACGATCACTGGGGGCGCCAGCGGCACCGGCAGCGGCAAGGTCGATTACACCGTCCCTGGCAACACGAACACGACGGCCTTGAGCGGCACGATGACGATTGCGGGTCAAACGTTCACGGTCAATCAGGATGCCGGCGGATGCAAGTTCAAGCTGAGCTCCAAGCATAGGAAATTCAAGGCGGCCGGCGGTTCGACTACCGTGAAGGTGAAGCCCAACTTCAGCGACTGCAACTGGACCGCCGTCAGCAACGATTCGTTTATCTCGATCACGGATGGCGCCAGTGGTGTGGGCAAGGGAACGGTCAGTTACGCCGTCGCAGCCAACACCAACACCGTGCCCGTTACCGGCACGATGACCATCGCCGGCGAGACATTCACAGTAACCCAGGCAGGGGCAAGGTAAACTGAGCAACCCGACCATCTTTTATCAGGAAGCCGCAGATTTCTTGTGCCATTGACAAGGATTGTGGTGTCCCATATCGTAGCGGTGAACATGTGATGGTAGCGACTGTCGACACAATACCAGTGGATCTGCGGCAACTGCTTCTGCAGACGGGACTTTTCACGGATACGCAGATTTCCGAGGCGCTCTCGGCTCCGCAGACCGCCGCGCAACCGCTGATCGTGACGCTGGTGAAATCGGGAGTCGCCCCCGAGGAGAAACTACTCCAGGCTCTGGCCCAGGCGCTGCACATGCCGTTCACGCGGATCACCGAGAAAGAGATCGATGCGGTCGCGCGTCAGAAGGTCCCGACCAAGGTGGTGTTCCAGCACAACGTCATGCCGATGCGCGCCGAGAACGGGACGTTACTGGTGGCCGCCCATGATCCGTTCAATCTCACCATGCTCGAAGCCGTCCGACTCGTGACGAAATCCCGCGTCCAATTGGCGCTGTGCACGCAGGCCGACATTGCCAAGGCCCTGAAACGGTATTACGGGGTTGGCGCGGAGACGCTGGACGAGCTGTTGCAGAAGAACGTGCTCGATATCGACGAGATTGCCGAAGTGACGAAGGACGATCTGGAAAGCGGCGACCAGGAAGCGAGCGTCGTCAAGTTTGTGAACCAGATCATCGGGGAGGCATACAAAGAGCGCGCGACCGACATCCACATGGAACCGATGGAGAACGACCTGCGGATCCGCTACCGCGTGGATGGCGTGCTGCACCAGACGCCGGTGCCGCCGCACCTGAAACGGTTCCAAGCGGCAATCATATCCCGTATCAAGGTCATGTCCAACATGGATATTGCCGAACGCCGGCTCCCGCAGGACGGTCGTATCAACGTCCGCAGCAGCGGCGCCGAAATCGACGTGCGTGTCTCGACCATTCCGACGGCCTACGGGGAAAGCGTCAGCTTGCGGTTGCTGACGCGCAGCAGCATCTTTCTCGGGCTCGAGAGTTTGGGCCTGAACAAAGACGAGGAAAAGATCATCCGCAAGCTGATTGACATGCCGCACGGAATCATCCTCGTCACGGGGCCGACCGGTTCGGGTAAATCCACGTCCCTGTACGCGTTTCTGAGCACGATCAACTCGATTGACCAACGAATCATCACCATCGAGGAACCCGTCGAATACGAACTGCCCGGCGTCAACCAGATTTCGGTGAAGTCCGAGATCGGGCTGACGTTTGCGAGCGGATTGCGCCACATTTTGCGGCAGGACCCCGATGTGATCATGGTCGGTGAAGTGCGCGACCTGGAAACGGCGGAGATCGCCATTCGGGCGGCGCTGACGGGGCATCTGGTTTTCTCGACGCTCCATACCAACGACGCGCCCGGCGCGATCACCCGGTTGATCGATATGGGCATCGAACCGTTTCTGGTGAGTTCTTCGGTTGAGGCATTGATTGCCCAGCGCCTGATCCGCACGAATTGCAAGGCGTGCAAGGAGGAGTACAAACCCACGCCCGAATTTCTTCACGAGGTCGGGTTTCCCGCCCAGGACATCGGCAAGGTGAAGTTCTACCGCGGACGCGGCTGCGAGGAGTGCCGGTTTACCGGGTTCAAAGGGCGCTCGGCCATCTACGAAATCCTGGTGATGTCGGAGGCGTTGCGGCCCCTGATCATTGAACGCGCCTCGTCCAGCGCCATCAAGCAGATGGCGATCAGCCAGGGGATGAAGACGCTCCGCGATGACGGCTGGGACAAGGTCCGTCAGGGCATGACGACGGTGGAAGAAATCGCGCGGGTCACGCAGGAAGACGAAGAATTGACCGGCACGTAAGTCGGCCGCCATTGGCCGATGGGGGACGGAATGCGGTGCACCACGTGCTTTTGGGATTGAGCACCGCGTGGAACAAAGTATCCTGTTCGGTGTCGAACTAGCGACCATCACAATGCCGATGTTCCAATATAAAGCCAAGACGCGCGCTGGCGAACTGGTGAACGGTTCTCTTGCCGCCGGGGACCGTCGCGCGGCATTGGCCGAGTTGACCAAGCTCGGGTTCTTCCCGTTGGCGGTTGACTCTGCCGAAGCGGATCAGCTGGCCCAGGACAAGGCCAAGAGCTTCCGCAACCGGGTCAAATCCCGCGATGTGCTCATGTTCACCCAGCAACTGTCCAGCCTTCTGAAATCCGGGATGTCGCTGAGCCAGGCGCTCGGCACGCTGGAACGGCGGTCACAGAAGCGGGCGTTGGGAGCCATTCTCAGCGAATTGCGGAACGGCATCGTCCAGGGCGAGAGCCTGTCCGATTCACTGGCGAAGCACCCCAGAACTTTCTCGCGGTTCTTTGTGAACCTGATCAAGGCGGGCGAAGCCAGCGGCTCCCTGGACGACGTGCTCCTGCGCCTTGGAAAACATCAGGAGCAAATGGCCGAGTTGCGCGAGAAGGTTGTTGGCGCCCTGATTTACCCGCTGATCATTGTCGCAGTCGGCATCTGCACGATCGTCTTCTTCATGCTGGTGATGGTGCCGAAGTTTTCCGCCATGTTCAAGGAAATGGGCACCACCATGCCGTTGCCGACCCGGATCCTCATCGGGATCAGCGACAAATTCGTGTCGTATTGGTGGATCGGGGTCCTTCTGGTTGTTGCGGGAGTGACGGTCTATCGGATTCGCGCCCGAAGCCCGGAGGGGAAGTTGGCGATCGACGTCCTGAAGTTGCGGCTGCCAGTCTTCGGGAATATCGTGATGGCCAACGCGCTGGCCCAATTCGCGCGGACCCTGGCGACGCTCTTGGAAAACGGTGTGCCCGTGCTCACGGCCCTGCAGATTGTCGAAGACACCATGACCAACCGCGTCATTGCCAACGAGATTCGTGAGGCGCGCACCCGGGTGACGGACGGCACGAGCATCAGCCAACCGCTCAGCAAGGGCAAAGTGTTCCCGCCCTTGCTGATCGACATGCTGGCCGTCGGCGAAGAAAGCGGCGCGGTGGTGCCCGCGCTCAAGAACATCGCCGACGCCTACGAGCAGGAACTCTCGCGGATGTTGAAGATATTCACAACGTTGCTCGAACCCGTGATTATCATTATCATGGCGGTTGTGGTCGGCGGTATCGTCATGAGCATATTGATGGCGGTATTCTCCATTACGTCAGGAATCGGGAAGTGAGATTGAGGAGACGGCAATGAACAACAGACCCCAGCACAACCGTAGCACGGAGGCGGGATTCACGCTCCTCGAAATCCTCCTCGTGGTGATCATCATCAGCATGCTTGTCGGCGTGGCCGTGGTGAATCTGGCTCCCAAGATCGGGGAATCCAAGAAGACGGCGTGCCAGGATCAAATTCACAACTTTTCGTCGGCGCTCGACCTGTATTATTTGGACAGCGGGATCTATCCCACCACGGAGCAGGGGCTGAACGCGTTAATCGTCGCGCCTACCAGCACGCCGGTGCCGGGCAATTGGAAGGGGCCCTATCTGAATCCAGCGGTCATCCGGAAGGATCCATGGTACCACGATTACGTTTACCAGTGCCCGGGAACCCATAACACGGCCACTTACGACCTGTTCTCGCCCGGTCCCGATGGCATCGCGGGGAATGAAGATGATGTTGGCAACTGGCAATGATGCGCGTCGTCGCGAGAGCGGTTTCACGCTGATCGAGCTGAGCATCGCGGTGTTCATCATTGCCATCATCATTGCCGTGGCGGCTCCCAGTTTCGTGCGCTCGTATAACACCGAGGTCCTGAATGCGATGGGGCGCACGATCGCCACGAGTTGCGAATTCGCCAAGCTCAATGCCGTGCTGCACCAGCAAAAGGTCGGCTACTACATCGACATGGACCGTCAGACGATCTGGCTGATGCAAGCCACCACAAACGATACGGCCGACGGCTCCTCGAGCGAAGCGGATGTTCTCAAGACAATCCCAATGCCTTCCCGCATCGGGCTGTTCTCGGCCCAATTGGGGGAACTCATGCCCCAGGGCAAAGGTCAGGTCGAAGCCACCTTTTACCCCAACGGCACCTGTGATGCCTTTGCCGTGACGCTTCACGGCGTCGAAAAGGGGAATGGCTTGGAAGTGATCGTCGATCCCGTAACGTGTCGGGGCATGTTGTGGCCCATCAAACTATGAAATCCGTCCGTCAACGCCGCTTGGCCACACCCAAACGGAACGAAGCCGGCTTCCTCCTGCTGGAAGTGCTGTTGGCCGTGTTCATCCTCGCGATGAGCGGGTTTGTGCTTCTGGAAGGCTTGGGCCGGTGTGTGGCCGCCGCGCGCTCGATCCAAAGTTACACCGTGTCCGATATCCTTCTGGCCAACAAGAGTTACGAGTACCGCCAGGAACCGCTCAAGGATAACTTCTCCGATCAGCAGGGCACGTTCGATGATTACCCGGGCTACTCCTGGACGCGGAAACTGGAAGGCACGGACATCGAGGGCCTGTGGCAGCAGACGATCACCGTGTATTGGTACGAGCGCGGGAAAGAGGTCAGCGACGCGGTTGTCGAGTACCGGTATCTACCCGATAAAGAACATTGAGTATGCGATTACGCTCATCTCACAGAACCCGGACCGGCTTCACGCTGCTGGAAGTGTTGCTCGCCGTTGCCGTTCTCGGCATGCTCATCACCGCCGTGTACAGCACGTGGAGCGCAGCGTTGACCTCCTGGCGGCGCGGCAGCGACGCCAGCGAAGCCTTTCAGCGGCAACGCATCGTGATGGATGCGCTGATGGAACTGACGCAATCCGCGATTTTCTTTGCGCCATCCGCCTCGCTGTACGCCTTCGTCGCCACCAAGAACCCCGGTCTCGGAGACAGCATCAGCTTTGTCACCGCTTCGGACGCGTACCTGCCGCCGAGTGAAACCATCGCGGCCGGCATGCGGCGCGTGATCATTTCCCTGGAGCGGGACCAATATGGGCGCACGTACTTGGCCATTGTGAATGAACCGGCATTGCGCCCAAACGACGACAAGTCTCTCGAGCCGCCGCAAGCCCACGTGATTTCGATGGATGTAAGCGGGTTCTCCGTCCAATACCGTAACCCGCAGGATGGGAAATGGTCAGAGAAATGGGAGGAGGATCAGTTCCCGCCCTCTGCAGTCGAGTACACCGTCACATTCGGCGAGCGGGATGGTCGGTTCCCGCCTATCGTCGTCACACGCCCGGTGGACATTCCCGTTGCCGCGGTCGTCGCGGCCGGAGGGATTCCCATGCCAGGCTCTGGTGGTGGCGCGAACCCAACGAATTCGCCTCCTATTTCCTTCGGCAGCTCGACAGGAGGAACGCCGCAACCGCAATGAACCGACGCGTTCCAAAGACCTGTTGCCCCGAAGATCGGAACGGCGTTGCGATCGTCATCGTCCTGTGGGTGATCATGGTATTGTCCTTGCTGATTAGCGGGTTTGCCTTCACCATGCACGTCGAGACGCAGATTGCCTCCTACGCGCGCAAGGAACTGAAAGCCGAGATGCTGGCCCGTTCGGGAATTGAAGTGGCGAAGATGCAATTGCTGCTGCACCAGCAATCGGCGGCGGATGCCGAGTATGATGCGCTCAACCAGGACTGGGCGACCAACGAAGAGTTGTACGTAAACCATGAACTTGGCGATGGCGTGTTCAATGTGAAGATCACCGACGAAGAGTCCAAGATGCCGATCAACACGGCCTCCGAACTCCAATTGGAGCGGTTGATGACGTTGCTCAGCGTCGATCCGTCGGATGGCGATATCATCGTCGATTCCATTCTCGATTGGATTGGTCCCGGTGAGCTCACTCGCCTGAACGGGGCGAAGTCGGATTACTACATGAGTCTTTCACCGCCCTATCGCGCCAAGGACGCGCCGATGGATCGGGTGGATGAGTTGCTGCTCGTCCGCGGCGTGACGCCGGAATTGTTTTATGGAACGGCGGCCACCGACAAAGACCCCGCGCAACCCGGGTTACGGGAAGTGTTTACCACCATGAGTTCGGGGCAGGTCAACGTGAACACGGCGTCCCCCATCGTACTTCAGGCGATGCTGGGGCTTGACGAGGCGCAGGTGCAAGCCGTGGTAGCTCGACGGGATGGCCCCGACGGCATCCCGGGCACGGACGATGATATTCCATTTCACACGGTTGCCGAGTTTTTTGCAACCATCGGCAACCTCGACGCTGCAGCCCTCCAGGCGGCGCAGGGGGTGGTGTCGGTAAACTCCTCGTTTTTCACGATCAAATCGACGGGTGAAGTCGGCGGCGTCAAGCACACGATCGTCGCCACCGTGCTCCGTGGGAATGGCAGCATTGAGATCGTGATGTGGCAAGAGATGAGGGAGGCATCGTGAGACCGAGCCTCAATCCCCGCAAGTTGGCGCACATCGGCCACGCCCGCGGATGGGCGGCGGTGGCGTTTGAAGGTTCACGGCTCAAACTGACCACCGCGCGCGCCGAAGGCGCGGAAGTCACCGTCGTTCAGGAGTCGACGGCCAGCGCGACCCCACCGGACGCCGCCGCCGATGCGCCGTTGCAATGGCAGTACGCCGCCCAATCCCTCCGCCACCAGTTCGATCCAGGCGAACATCGCGTTGTGACATCGGTGGATTGCGGAGACGTGCTCTGTCAGATCCTGCGTTTGCCGGCGACCGACCCTGCGGAATTGAAGCAGATGCTCGATCTTCAGATCGACAGTATCACCCCCTTGCCGCTGGAAGAGGTTGTCTACAGTTTCGAGGCGCTGGATAGCGCAGACGGCCAGACACGCGTGCTCGTCGCCATCGCCCGGAAAGCAACGGTGAATGAGCGCGTGGAAGCGCTGGAGACGGCGGGATTGCAGGCGGAAATCGTCTCGGTCGACGCCCTGGTGATGTTCCGCGCGTTGGGCAAACGCGATCTGCTGGCGACGGACGACAACCGAAACGTGCTGGTGATGCTTGGCCCGGCGACGGCTGATGTGATCGTGTATTCACACGGTGTGATACTGGCCGTACGGTCGATTGTGCTTGGCGCGGATTCCGAATCGATTCTCCGGGAAGAACTGCAACGGACGTTCGTGGCCGCCGAAGCCGGCCAGCCGCAGCGCGCCCGGGGCGGTGTCATCTTCCTGACCCGCGATGAACCGGCGAAATTATTGGCGGAGCGGGTGGCGAATGGACTGAGCGCGATGACGTCGTTCCTGACGAATGGCGCGGTGCCGTCGCCCGGATTCAGCCTGTGTCTGGAATGTGCGGGCGCCGGGGCGCCGCCCATGAACCTGCTGCCGGACGAATGGCGCCAGAAGCGGCAGACGGCGGCGGTTCGCCACCATCTCATTCGCGGGGGGATTGCGGTGGCGGTGGCGTATGCGGCGGCATTGGCGGTGTTCCTGACTTTTCTGGCGTTGAGGACTTCAAACCTGCACCGGGTGGACAACGAGATCCAGTCTCGGCAGGCCCAGTTTCACCAAGCGAAGGAATTGCAGGGCCAGTTGCTCGCCATGTCCAAGCAACTCGACCTGAAGTATTCCGCGCTGGAGGTGTTGCGCGGGGTCGCGGTGCTCCTGCCCGAGAATGTGAAACTGACGTCGTTTGTTTACAAGAAGGACCAGGCGGTCAGCATCAAGGGTCAGGCGCCAACCGCAGCCCTGGCACTCGATTTCCAAAGTCGATTGGAGAAATGCGATTTGTTTTCGAAGGTGGCGGCGGATCGTTCCGCCACGGAGGCGAGTGGCTTGACGAAATTCAGCCTCACTTGTACTCTCAAAACCGCCGCGGCGGCGGCAACGCCCTGATATTTTATGGCTGTCACAAAACGAGAGCGCAACCTGCTGGCGACCACCATTACGGTGGTTGTCGTTGTCGTCAATTTTTTCGTGGTCCGACCGCTGTGGCGGAATTGGCGGTCCGCGGGCGAACGGCTCAAGACGCAGCAACGGGAGCTCGCCCTGATGGTGGTGACGATCGGTCACAAGAAGCAGTGGCAGACACAATATGACGAACTCCAGCAAAGCCTGGGACAGCGCGCTGAGAGTTTTCAACAGAGTTCGGATGTGGGCAAAAAAATCCTGGACGTCGCCAAGAGTTCGGGCGTGCAAATCAGTTCGAGTCGTCCGATGCTGGAAGAGGACAAGGGCGTCTATCGCGTGTTCCCGATGCAGTTGACCGTGGAAGCGACCACGGATTCTCTGGTGCGGTTTCTGTTTGAGTTGCAGACTGCGGCCGGTTTTATGAGCGTGGAGCAATTGCAGGTCGCGCCACGAACGGAGAACCAGGGCATTCTCCGCTGCGAAATTCAAGTGCGGGCGCTCGCCGCCAAACCGGCAGGGGCGAAATCGTGAGTTTGGGAACCCACGCGTACCTGGGGATGCTGTGCGCCATCATGGCGACGCTGGGCGGATTTCCGGCGCGGGCGGCGGACCCGACCCGCGATTTTTCGCGGTACCAGGTGATCCTGGACCGCGCGCCGTTCGGGAAAATGGACGCGTCGGCTGATAACGCCCCACAACCGAGTTTTTCGACACGATTTGTATTCGTGGGGATTGCCAGCGAGGGGTCTGACCAACCGCTTCTGGCGATCATCGAAGAGAAAGACACCAAGCACGTTGATTTCAAGGCGGAAGGTGAGAGCATCGGCACGGTGAATGTTGTGAAGATTGAAAAGTCAGAGAACGGCCCGACCAAGCTCGTTCTGAAACAGGACCTGGAAGTCGCCACGTTGGTGCTGGAGGCCAAACCGGGAGTTGGTGCTGCGGCGGCACCCGGCCCGTCGGCCCCGGGCCAGCCCGCGCAACCCGGGCAGCCGCCAGGGCAGATGCCCATGCAACCAAGTGCTCGCCGGATTCCGTTTCGACGGGGAGGATAAGTGAGAAAGCTGAAATTGAGTTTATTGAGTGTCGCCGTATCGACATGGCTGGCCATCCTGACGGGTGTGCGACTGTGCAGCGTCGCGTTCGCCGAGGGCGGAACCAATATGGTTTCCCAGACCAATACCGACCAGGAAGCGGATACCGACGAAACTGATGAGGCGGCGACGGCTACCAATGGCATGCCGAAGCAACTCCTGGACATCCTGCATCCGCAGTCGAATACGCCGCCACCCGCGCCGACACAAGCTCCGTCCCCGCAACCATCCGTCCCGCCGCCGCCCGCAATGGCCGCCCCGGCACCACCGCCACCACAACCACCGATAAGCCCCACTGTTGCCGCCGTTAACAGGGCGCCCGCACGATCAGCGGCACCAACTCCGCCACCACCGCCGTCGAGCGCTCCGGCCCGACTGGCCCAGTCGGACCAAGCCGTCATCGATTTCGAATTCCAAGGTGCGCCGATTACCGCGATCCTGGACTGGTACTCGCGGCTCACGGGCCGCTCGATCATCTCCGCGCCAAACCTCAACGCGCAGATCAATTTCCGCAGTCAGTCCAAACTGACCAAGGAGGAAGCGATAGAGGCCCTCGATAGCGTGCTGGCGATCAACAACATCGCGGCAATACCGCTCGGCGAGAAGTTCTTGAAAATCGTCCAGATCAACACGGCCAAACAGGAAGGTTTGCCGGTCGGAAAGGTGGTCGCGCCGGCGGACACCCTGGGCACGCAGATCATCCCCCTGAAGAACGCCAAGGCCAAGGATGTTGTTCCTGTGCTGCAACCGTACCTTCACACCTATGGTCAATTGATGGCGCTTGAGGATTCCAACAGCATCCTGATCTCGGAGACCGCGGCGAACTTGAAGCAAATGATGGAGATTGTCGCTTACGTCGATCAACCCTCGGCCCTGCGGATGGAAATGCGGTCGTACGTTCTCAAGCACGCCAAAGCCGCCGACGTCATGGCGCGGCTCCAGTCCATCATCCAGGAAGCCGAACAAGCGGGGGCGCACGCCGCCGCGCCCGGTCAACCGCCATCTCCGATCCGCCGTCCCGGGCAGCCGAGTCAGGCGGTTGAAGGCGGCGGGGAGGGATCGGTCGTGGAAGGCAAGGTCATCATGGCGGCGGATGAACGGACGAACAAACTGTTTATATTGACCCGGATCAGCAATTTCGAGTTCTTCGACCGGCTTATTGCCGAGCTGGACGCGAAGGTCGAGCCCGATGTGGTGATGAAGGTGATCCAGCTCAATTATGCTGCCGCCGAGGATGTGGCCGGGTTGCTGAACGCGTTGATCACCGGCGGATCGGCTCCCTCATCGTCCTCTTCGACACGGCGAACCACGTCGTCGACCGGTACGACCACCTCGGGCGCGCGCGCACCGGCCGTACCCCCGCCGCCGATGAGCGGCGGAGGGGGTGGAGGAGCCGGCGTCCAGAACACGGGTTTCCTGCAGTACGCGGAAGGGGTGCACATACTGCCCGATCCGCGGACGAACTACCTGTTGGTGATGGCGACCAAGGAGGATATGGTGCGCATCCAGGAGTTGGTCAAGAGCATCGACACGTCGGTTGCCCAGGTGCAGATCGAGGTTGTGATCGCCGAGTTGACGCTCAACAATGAGCTGGACGTGGGCGTGGACATGTTCAATCGGCTGTCGCGGTCCAGCAAAGAGGTTTACGGCACCGGCGGCAACAGCACCGACGGCAATACGCCTGTTCAACTCGCGCCGGCCAGCGCGATTGCCAGCAATTTGCCGAGCGCCGCGGCGTTGGCCTCGGGTGCGGGTGGTCTTACGTATTTCACCACGTTTAAGAATTTGAACCTCGACACCGTCGTCCATGCGCTCGCCACCACAGCCAACAGCAAAATACTCTCCACGCCGGTGATCCAGACGATGGACAACCAGGAGGCGGACATCATCGTGGGTGAGTCGGTCCCCGTGCCGACCTCGCAGACGTCTTCGCTCATCAGTGGCGTTGGCACGTTGGCCACGGCCGGCGTGACCTCCAGCATTCAATACGAAGACGTGGCCATCGAGTTGACCGTGACACCGCGGATCAATCCCGACGGCTACGTGCGGATGGACATCCAGCAGAAGGTAAACGATCTCGGGGCGAACGTGAACATCGGCGGCACGATCGTTCCGACCATTAACAAGAGGGAAGCGAAATCGTCGTTGGCGGTGGAAGACAGGAGTACCATCATTCTCGGCGGCATGATCCAGCAGACGAAGACGGTGTCGACGACCAAGACGCCGTTCCTGGGAGACATCCCGTTCCTCGGGCAACTCTTCAAGAGCCAGTCGAACAACCGGCAGCGCACCGAACTGATTATCTTCATCCGCCCCGTCGTTCTACGCACCGACCTGATGGCCGTCGCCGAGGCCAAACGCCGCTTGCGAATGCTGGGCGTGAGCGAAGAGCTGGAAGAAACATATTTCCCCAAGGGTAGTTCGGGGACGAATAACGTGGCGCTGCCCCCCAAGGACTTCATCGGTTCGATGGCGCCGAGCGATATGCACCAGGCGGAGTCGCCCAAGAATGACAGGATCGGCTCGATGGCGCCGAACCAACCGAACCAGGCGGCGCCGCCGCCCCGCAGTGGCAGCACCGGCTCGACGGCGCCAGGCCCATCGAGCGAGGCGCAGCCGAC
>JBKQMH010000010.1:0-24347 GCA_052146795.1 Verrucomicrobiia bacterium | reverse complement strand
TTTGACCTCACGCGGCTGTACCCGGGAATTGCCGAACTGGTTTCGGCGCTCGCGGAGCGACGCCTTCAACTGGCGGTGCTCTCCAACAAACCCGACCACTTCACCAAGCGGGTGATCGCCCATTATTTCAAACCCTCGCCGTTTGCCATCGTGCGCGGCCAGTTGCCCAATGTCCCGCTCAAACCCGATCCGACCGCCGCCCTCCACATCGCGCAGGAACTCGGCATCCCGCCCGCCCACTGGTTGTACCTCGGCGACACGAATACCGATATGCACACGGCGTGCGCGGCCGGGATGCATCCCGTCGGCGTGCTCTGGGGTTTTCGCGACCGCGCCGAGTTGCTCGAGAGTGGCGCGGAGCACGTCCTGGCGAAACCGCGCGACATGCTCGACTTGTTGTAAGGACGACGCAAACGCAAGAAGGACGCCCCGCCTGCGCGAGACGTCCTTTGCGTGAATACTATCGGATGATTGTCGGATTAACGACGACCGCGACCGCCGCCGCCGAAGTCGCGCTTGCCGCCACGACCGCCGCCGCCACCGCCACCGAAGTCGCCGCGGGGACGTTCCTCGCGCGGACGCGCTTCGTTGACCGTCAGGGCGCGGCCATCGATTTCCTTGCCGTTGAAATCGGTGACGGCCTTGTTGGCCTCTTCCTGCGTCCCCATTTGCACGAACGCGAAGCCGCGGGACTTGCCCGTGAACTTGTCCATGATGAGTTCGCAACTGACGACATTACCCGCCTGCTTGAACAGGTCGAGAATCTGCCCCTCGGTTGTGTTAAACGAGAGGTTGCCTACGAATAACTTGGTTGCCATACTGGGTTTCTTGGTATCCTTCTGCTGCGGTAGGAGGTCTCAGTGACTGTTCCCGCTCATCGGGTTTCGGACTGCCACCAAAGCGAACGAGGCTGACTGACATTCCACCAATCTCACTGCGGCGTCTTCCATTGCTAGCAGGAAAACAATAGGCCAAATTCGCGAAATTGCAACTGTTTTCTGGGTGACGGAAGTGGCTGGAATATAACCGTTTGTGTCAGACTCACCCGCCGATTCGGCATGGAATCCTGCGCCTCTCGACCCAACCAGGATTCCAACACCATCGTTGTCTTCCGCATCGACCCCACCACCGGCCGCCTCACCCCCACCGGCCAGTCCGTCGAGGTTTCGACGCCCTCTTGCGTCACGTTTGTGCCGATACAGTAGACGGAAATAGACCTGACCCCATGTCGTCGTGTGTAACCGACGTGGTTAATCACTTCTCCAATGCAGGTAGACGATAGCCGCTGCGACAAAAAAGAATGCCGTTATGCGAGCGAGCGAGCGAGAATAAAACCCTGACATCAGTAACCCCACGAAAAGCAACACCCCCGCCAGAAGGACTGATACGAGAACACGCAGGACAAACCAACCGCGTGTTCCTGAACGCACGATTTGGCGGCTCAACAACACGGGGCCATAGAGAACAAATGTGGCAAAGAGTGAAATCAAAATTATGCAAGCACAGTAAGAATACCAGGGGCCAAAGTCCATCCGCCTCGTTAATAAGAAAGTCGGCACCGCAAGCAATGCCCATACTGTGCAAAAATCCCAACTGAAACGGAATGGCCGGTCAACAGGCTGCATGATCAGTGACGCAACGACATGGAGTCAGGTCTATTCATTATGCATATGATTCGTGCTCATTTCGTCCGCTTCGCGTTTTGCAACACCGCCGCGCGCGTTCGCAAGCGTAGCGCATTCAACTGGATGAAACCGGTGGCGTCGGTCTGGTTGTACGCGCCTTTGTCGGCTTCCATCGTGGCGATGTACGGGTTGTACAGCGACACGGGGCTCTTGCGCCCGGCCGTGATGATGTTGCCCTTGTAGAGCTTGAGTCGCACCGTGCCGGTGACGTTCTGCTGGCTCTCCGTGACGAATGCCTGGAGCGCCTCACGTTCGGGGCTGAACCAGAATCCGTAGTACACCAGTTCGGCGTACCGCGGAATGAGCGAATCCCGCAGGTGCATGACTTCTCGATCCAACGTCAGTGTTTCGACCTGTCGATGGGCGAAATGCAGGATCGTCCCGCCGGGCGTTTCGTACACGCCCCGCGATTTCATGCCGACGAACCGATTCTCAACGAGATCGACGCGCCCAATGCCGTGTTTGCCGCCGAGCTTGTTGAGCGTGCGCAGGACGTTGGCAGGCGACAGCTTCTTGCCATTGACCGCCACGCAGTTGCCCGACTCGAAATCGAGTTCTACGTACTCGGGCGTGTCCGGCGCGTCCTCGGGCGACACGCTAAGTTTGAACATGTCTTTCGGCGGCTCGACCCACGGGTCCTCCAGAATGCCGCTCTCAAACGAAATGTGCAGAAGATTGCGGTCCATCGAGTACGGTTTTTTCGCGCTGGCTTCGACTTTGATGCCTTTCTCGGCGCAGTACGCGAGCATCTCGGCGCGGCCCTTGAATCGGTTGTGGTACTCGGGCAACCGCCACGGCGCGATGATCTTCAAGTCCGGCGCGAGCGCGGCGTAGGTCAATTCAAACCGGCACTGGTCGTTGCCCTTCCCCGTCGCGCCGTGCGCCACGGTATCGGCCTGTTCCTTGCGCGCGATATCCACCTGCGCCTTGGCAATCAGCGGTCGGGCGATGCTCGTGCCGAGATAATACTGGTTCTCGTAGATCGCGCCCGCCTGGACGATCGGGAAAATAAAGTCGCGCGCGAATTCCTCGACGAGGTCGAGCGCGTAGAACTTGCTCGCGCCCGTGGCCTTCGCTTTCTTGTCGAGGCCCTCGAGTTCCTCTTCCTGGCCGATGTCGGCGCAGTACGCGACGACCTCGCACCGATAGGTTTCTTTCAACCAGTGCAAAATGACGGACGTGTCCAGTCCGCCCGAATAAGCCACGACAATTTTCATAAGGGTGCTCGTTGTAAGGCTGTTGGCGTCAAAAATCACGAAAAATCTCGACTCCCCCACTCGCATGGCCTACCAAGTGCCCCATGATCCGTCGCTGCCTCCCGTGGCTTGCCGTCGCATTAATCCTGGCCGTCGCGCTGGCATTGATGTGGCGACCGATGTGGGAGGAGACCGCCACCACGGACGAAACAGCGTTTCTGGGCGCCGGCTACTCCTACTGGCAGGGCCACCGCTACTATCTCAACGTCGAGCACCCACCCCTGATGCAACTCTGGAGCGCGCTGCCGCTGACGTTCCTCGATGTAAAATTGCCTGTCGTCGCGCAATCCATGCTCGACGACACACACCCGACCGTCTTGTCGACCCTGACCGAGACCTGGGATTTTCGCGCGGTCACGAACAGCGAGGCACTGACCGCACCGGAGCGTTTCTACCACTACCCCGCATTGGAAGCCGGGCTGTTTGGCCGGGTGTTGGTTTACGGCGGCGTAAACGACGCGGACAAACTGCTGTTCTGGGGGCGTTTCATGCAGGCGCTGGTCATGTTGGCGACGGGTCTGGTGGTATTCTGGTGGACGAAATCACTCAGCAACACGACCGGCGGACTGTTTGCCCTCGCCGCCTGGAGCTTCAACCCCATTGCCCTGGCGTATGGACATCTAATCATCACCGACCCAGGCATCACTTTGATGATCACACTGGTGGTCTGGATGTTTTCCCGTTTCCTTGAATTGCCCCGCCCGCAAACGGCGCTGGTCGCGGGAATCGCTTTCGGCGGGGCGATGTTAACGAAGTACACTGCAATCATTCTGATTCCGATGTTTGGTGTGCTCACGGCGGTCGCGTGGTGGAAGCAACGGCACTCGGTTCGCGCGGACTCGTTCCGGAGTCTCTTGGCCAACCTTTGCCTCGTCGGTGTGGCAGCATGGGCAACCGTTGTCTTGTTTTATGTTCCGCACTGGATGCCGCCGCCGCCGATCTCATTAGAGAACGGCCAATACCTCCACATTCCCGCGTGGTTTGTCCGTCTGAGGTGGATCTTGGTCCCGCGGGATTTTTTCAAAGGATTCACCATCCTGCTCCTCCACGTCGTCAACGGCCACCACGCCTACCTGCTCGGCGAATGGTCGGACAAGGGCTGGTGGTATTACTATCCCGCGGCCATTCTCGTGAAGACGCCGATGGCGCTGCTGCTCCTGATAATTTCGACCGTGGCGATGGCCTTGTGGCGAATCCGTCGATCGAGCTTTGTCGAAGCGGCTCCCTTGATTGCCGCTCTCACGTACCTGGCGTGCGCGATGACGAGCAAAGCCAACATCGGCATTCGTCACGTGCTGCCGATCTATCCGCTCCTGGCGGTCGTGGCCGGAGTCGAATGCGCCCGCGCACGTGTCCGCGATCAACTCGTTGGCTGGCTGCTCGTCGCCTGGCTGCTGGTGGCGGCGCTCGTGGCCCATCCCGACTACATTGCCTACTTCAACGAACTCGTCGGCGGCCCCGCCAACGGCCAGGACTATCTGATTGATTCCAATTTCGATTGGGGCCAGAACGGCAAAGCGCTGAAGCAATGGCTCGAAGCCAACCACGTCACCCACATCTACCTCGACCACTTCGGCACCGGCGCGGCCATTCGATACCTCGGCATACCCGCCGACTTCGTCAAACCAGACCAGGTCCCGAAACTGCGCGATGGCTATCTGGTCATCTCCGCCACCCGCCTGATGGCGCCGGAATACCAGTGGTTGCGAGAAAACCACAAACCGCTGGCGCGAATTGCCAATACGTTGTTTGTCTACGCGTTGCCGTCATCGTCACGCCAATCCCCGCCGAAATGATTCTCGGCGACCGAATCGGCCAACCCGCGAGCGCGGTGTCACTGACGGTGCCCGGCTGGGGCGGTTTCACAAAAGGCTCGTCGTGACAACGGGTTTGCCCTATAAATTTCCACCATGAAAGTTCGTTGGATGCCGTGGCTTCTGGCAGGATTGCTGTTGGCGGTGATGATCGGACTGCTGCTGGGTCCGATCCGCCAGGATAGCGCGACGGTCGATGAGACCTCGTTCCAAAGCGCCGGGTACAGTGACCTGAAGGGTTACAAATTCTATTTTGACCCCGAGAGCCCGTCGTTGTCCCAGATCTGGCCGGCGGTACCGTTGTTGTTCATGGACGTAAAACTCCCCGACGCCGGCAAAGCCCTGCTGGATCGGCAGGCCGGATACCCCTGGACCGTGCCGTGGTCTGGCGAACCGGCTGCGGTGCAAACCCTGTTTCCGCAAGGCCGCAACAGTTGGTATTTCTGGCCGAAGCCCGAGGCGCAAATCTTCGGGCAAATCCTGGTCTATGGAGGCCAGAACGACGGGGAGACGATGATGTTCGCGGGACGAGTCATGCAACTGCTCGTCACGATGGCGCTGGGCGCATTGATATTCGTCTGGACCCGCCGCGCTTCACAAAACGATCTGGCGGCGCTTGTCGCGTTGGCGCTCTGGGTATTCAACCCCAACGCGCTGGCGTACGGGCACATCATCACGACCGATATCAACGGGGCGTTGGCGATTCCCCTGGCGGTGTTTTTGTTCACGCGGTTCCTCCAGCAGCCCAACGTCAAGACCGCGGCGGTGGCGGGCGCGGGTCTGGGGTTCGCGTTCCTGATGAAGTTTAACACGCTATCTCTCGGGCCCATCTGTATTGTGCTGGCGGCCTGTTTTTGGAAGAACCTGAAGGCCGCCCAACAGCCATGGATCAAATCGGCGCTCGCGCTGGCCGCCGCAGCCTGGCTGGTCGTGTTGCTCGGCTATTTTCCGGTGTGGTCGCCCGCCCCATCGATCTCGACCGAGCAGGCGTCCGTCCTTGGCGTTCCCGGCTGGTTCCAGGCATTTCGACCGCTGCTAATCCCGCGGGATTTCTTCAAGGGCGTGGCGCTGGTATTGAGCCATTCACAAGGCGGTCACGAGGCCTATTTTCTGGGCGAAGGGTCGAAACAAGGCTGGTGGTATTATTTCCCCGTCGTCTTCGCCCTGAAATCGCCGCTGGCCTTTCTCGTGGCCCTGCTGATCGGGATCGGTGTGGCCGCGACCCGTTGGAAAAAGCTCGGTCTCTACGAAAAAACTCCCTGGATCGCCGGTGGCGCGTATTTCGGCCTCGCGATGACCAGCAGCATCAATATCGGAGTACGTCATCTGCTGCCGGTGGTTCCGCTCGTGTGTGTGGGCGTGGGCTGTTCACTGGCCCGAATCGCGAACCGGGCGGCCCGATACGCCGTGATTGCCCTGGTGGCGTGGGAGGCGGTCGTGGCGGTGGCGGTTTACCCGTGTTTCCTGCAGTTTTTCAACGAAGCCGCCGGTGGGGCTTCCAACGGCTACAAGTATGCGCTGGATTCCAACTTCGACTGGGGACAGGACGCCAACCGGCTGAAGAAATTCCTCGAAGACCGTGGCATCGCGCACATTTATCTGGATTACTTCGGGACACAATACAACATCGAGTACCTCAAGATCCCGAACACCCGCGTGAGCGCGGACCAGGCGCGACAGATCAAGGATGGATGGCTCGTGGTTTCCGCGTCGGAGCTGATGCGGCCGGAATGGGCATGGCTCCGCGAATCGCGGGAACCAACCGCGCGCGTGGCCGACACACTGTTCGTCTACCAAATCAGCGCGCCGACAATCCCCGCGCAATGATCGTTCCCTGCGCTGGCCTTGCCTGATTCGTCGGGGTCGATGCGGACAGCGCCATCACGCCCCACGAGCGGTCGCGCGGGGAGATCCCGGTCGGTGGGCGTTGCCAACTACCGGCGCCACCTCCGGGGCGGGGAACTTCTTCCAAATTGTCCACGCATCATCCGCGCACTTGGCCAAGATCAGCCACAACGGTGTCAGCATCACAAACGTGAACCGTTCCATGGCGATTTCCAACGCGGGCAGCGTGATGTCCCAACGGGAAGCCAGGAAGACGCAGGAGATTCCGATGGCGTGAATGGCAAATACGACCAGCAGACATACCCACGGAGCACGCCATACCGAGCGGTTGACAAGCAGGCAGAACACGAGGATCGGCCAAAGAAAATTCCATTTCGGCAAGTGAACCTGATTGTTCCAGTTAACGGCGTTGGCGAACAACACCTGTACCAACGCCGGAATCTGGCCCCAACGGATCGCCGAGAGACTGACCCCGCTAAAATCCCAGCTCCAATCCTTGATGCCGCGCTGAAACAGCAACCACGGCAGAGCCCAGATCACGGCGATGACCGCAAACACGACGAGCTGGCCGAGCAGCCGCTTCCAGTTCGATCGCTGGGCGACAACTATGTAAACGCCTCCGGCACACAACAGCGCCGCAAAAATAATTTGCCCTTCCTGTTTGGTAAATAGCGCGCCCCCCATCAGAAACGCGGACAGCCACAGTGAGTCACGGCGCTGATGGTTCATCCAATCGAACAGGCTAAACAACGAGGCACCGAATATCACCATCAAGGTGACGTCCGATTGGCCGCATTCGGTGTAGTGAACCAGAGCGGGGAGCGACGCCATGATCGCCGTGACCGTGAGTGCGACCGTACGGGCAACGTACCGGCGAAGCGTCCAGTACATGAGGGTGCTGAATACAATCAGATTCACCGGGTTGAGAATCAACATGCCCAAATCGTCCCAGCTTCCCAAAACCGTGCACACCCAGGCGTACATGAACGGCCAGAGCAACGGATAATTGGGATGGGAGAACGCGTACTCCGGTTTGTAGAAGTAGTCCGAGGTCTTGACGGTGCTATAAAACAGGACTTTGGCCTTGATACCCCAGACGCAGACGCCGTCCCAGTCGTTCAGAGGCGCCAGCAGACTGGCCACCGTGCGCGCACCAAGGCTGAGAACAATGATGACGAGTAACAGCCACTCGAACTCCGTGAGCCGCGGCGCTGGTTGCCGCGCGTTGGCCCCCGCCTGACAGAATTTCCGCGGCGAAACGCGACGCAATCCGGCCGCAATTATGAGGCAGATCATCACGAGCGACGTGATGACAGCCGTGTCGAGAAACACCCCGAAGTACGAGAGCAGGAACATGGGCATGCCGAGCGCCGCCAGGCCCAGCGGATAACAATAGGCCATCCGTTCCCAGCGGGCATAGTACTCCAGGTCTCGCACGATCGCGCAAAACACCGCCGCGCCGGCGGCGAAAATCACGGCGATGGCAAATAATTCAAAGGGCAGATTGTTGAGTGGCATTTGTGTCCTCTGTCTGGGACAACGCCGCGCCAATTCCGGGACGCACTTCCCATACTCGCCCGCCATTCTTGAAGTCCATCACGTAGCCCACGCCATTGGTGAGCAGCCAGCTTTCGGTTGGTTTCTCGTTCCAATTCGCGTACTCCTCGTCCGTGCGGTACAGGCCGTTGGTCATCGTCACCCTCACCAACCGCGGATAGAAATAGTACACGGAGTTCCAGTGCACGAGGGGCTGGGGATACATCAGATACATCCGCGCGTTCATCGGGAACCGTTCCGCAACCGTCTTGAATGTGCTCCCAGGCTGCCAGACAACCGCCCGTCGTTCCTCCAGCTTCTTTCCCCACAATACCTCGACCCGATGAATGGGATCCCCTAGCCCGACGAAAAACAACGAGACCTGTATGAGCAACGCCAACAGCACCAGGGAAGCCAGGATGCGCTGGGTCATACTGATGGCCGGTTGTGGTTCCGTCTGAGTCATCTGGTTGGCGAGTATACCGGAGGGGTGACGTGCCGGCAATCTTCATCAACCGTAATGCAGCGTGCACTCACGGCGTGAGATTGACCGATTCATGCCGCCGAAATACGAACACGTTGTTCTCGTTGAGAATCAACTCATAATTCGTGTTCGTGTAGTAGGACATCACCAAGTCCCGGCTGACCGCATCCAGGGGAAATCTCCGCTCGTTCCCATTCAAAATGACGTAATCGAGATCATACATCTTTTCTTTCGGCCACGTGTCCTGTCGAAGAACCGTGGGATTGAACTGCTGCATGATTACCGCGGCTTCCCGGTCCGCAAAATGACCAATCATTGTATGCGGCGCCAGCACGGATTTCGAGGACGGCACCAGTTCGCGCGCCTTTTCCAGCGTCTCATAAGCGTCCGGGTACCGGTAGTCCTCCAGACTAAACCACAAGGGCCAGCTTCCGATGGACAGCACGCACATCCCGAACGCGAGAATGATGCGCCCTTCCGTCCAACCAAACTTCTTGTTGAGCCAGCCCGCCCATTGGTTCAGCCCCAACAGGGCCGCCACGCAGAGCATGGCTCCCGTAGTCGGGTTGAAATGCCACGCCACCACGCGAAACGCGCTGTCCGGTATCACCAGGTTCGTCCCCAGGCTCGGTGCCGCCACCAGCCACCCCCAACTCCCAAAGGGAATCAGCAGCAACAGCGGCTGCAACATTTCCACCAGATAGATCAACCGGTCGGGACTCGTCAGGATCTCCAGTAAATACTGCGGTCGGCGAAGAAGCGTCAGGAGCGCTTCGCTGGGGGTGTTTCCCAGTTCCCCAAAATAGCTCCCCACGAAATACGCTTTGCCCGCGGAAAAATGCGGGGTCGCAATGTGGAACACAAACGCTGTATAGATCATGGCCAGCGCCAACGGGGCAACGCACCACTTGGCACCGCGCCGCGAAACAAGTGCGTACACCGCAATCCCCACCACCGTAATGAAGATATTCTCCACGGCGCTCATCGCCAGAAGCACGCAAACCAAAAACCCCCAGAACCTCCTTTCCTCCAGGCACAACAAGGCTCCCATCAGGAACGGCAGCGCAAAGTGTTCAAAGTGGATCTGATTCACGTGATTGGTGACGACGGAGGGGTAAAACAAATACGCGATGGTCATCAGGGACGCCACCCTCAGGTCCCCCGTGACGCGCCTTGCCAGACAAAAAAATACGAGTCCCGAGACGGAGATCATCAGAGTTTGCACGAGGAACAGCGTATAGGCGCTCGGTACGAGCGCGAACACGGGCACGAACAGCAGCATCACGTAGGTCGCGTGAATCCCCAGATGGCTCATCCCCATATATGTCGAGTAAAAGAGCTTTCCGTGGATCGTGTGCCAAAAGGCATTGACCAGAATCGCCGTGTCCCCGCTGTTGGAATTCATCGCCACGAATTTCCGACAGGCCAGTGCGAAAAAGACCAGACTGTAGATCGCGAAAAATAGCCAGATGGATTTTGGAATCGAGGGGAACCATCGACGTCCCTTGGGGGTATCCATGCCGGTAACCGTAACAAAATCACCCAGCACTGGAAACGTTTTTTCGCGATTCCGGAAAATACCTTGCCAATCCCTGCGCCCCTCGCTAAGTTTCGGTGCAATGTCCCTATGGTCGAAGGCAAAACCCTAGTCGTCGTTCTTCCTGCCTACGAGGCAGCCAAAACCCTTGAACGCACGGTCTCAGAGATTCCGCAGCAGATTGTCGATGAGATCATCCTGGTCGACGACGCCAGCCGGGACCATACGGCCCAGATTGCGCGGCAATTGGGGTTGCGCACGATTGTGCATCAGCGAAACCTCGGTTACGGCGGAAACCAAAAGACCTGCTACCGTGAAGCCCTGAATCGCGGGGCCGAGATCGTCGTCATGCTGCATCCCGACTACCAATACTCTCCCCGGTTGCTGGGTGCCATCGCCCACTCCGCCGCCAGCGGTCACTACGATGTCGTGCTCGGGTCCCGCATTCTGGCCCAAAGCGCCGTCGCCGGCGGCATGCCGGTCTACAAATACATTTCAAACCGCATCCTGACGTTCCTTCAGAACGTGATCATGAATCAAAAGCTTTCCGAATATCACACGGGATATCGGGCCTTCACGCGCCGCGTGCTCGAGACTCTGCCACTCGAGAGCTACTCCAACGATTTCGTCTTTGACAACCAAATGCTCTGCGGCGCCATTGCGGCCGGATTTCGCGTCGGAGAGATTTCGTGCCCGACACGCTACTTCTCCGAAGCCAGTTCCATCAACTTTCGCCGCAGCGTCGTCTATGGCCTCGGTTGCCTGCGGTGCGCCTGGCAAAACAACCGCTGGCGCCGCTCCCACAAACCATGACACCGTGCCCTCTCTGCCAGGGAACCAACGCCGTTCACTTCCTGCGCGCCCGCGACCACGCCAGCGGCGACTGGTTCGACCTGAACCAGTGCCGGGACTGCGGCCTCATCTTCCTCGCCGACGTCCCCGCCGACATCGGACGCTACTACCATGCGTACTACCGCCGCTATCAGCCATGGATGCAGCAGATTTTCCGGGTGGCGTATCGCGCTCACGCCCGGAAATGGTCTCACGACATGAAACGGAAGGGGCGCGCGCTCGAAATTGGCTGCGGCGAAGGGTGGATGCTGGCCGCCTTGCGCGACGAAGGCTGGGAGACCGTCGGCTTGGAACGCTCCGCCGAGACCGCTGAATTCGCCACGCGAGTCCAGGGCCTGAAGGTCGTCGTCGGCGAACTCGACGCTCTCAAGTCGGAGGGTGCGTTCGATCTTATCTTTATGCATCACGTGCTCGAGCACCTGCCCGATATGATGGCCGCACTGCGCGTCTGCGCCAGCTTGCTCAAGCCCGACGGCGTGCTCCTGGTGACGGTTCCGAACGTCGCGAGTTGGCAGTTTCAAGTCTCCGGACGGCATTGGTTTCATCTCGACGTCCCGCGCCACATCGTCCAGCTCGCACCGGCGACCCTGACGGAAGCGATGAAACGCGTGGGATTGCAGACCCACGCCGTCCGCTTCGTGTCGTTTGATCAGGATCCCTTCGGGTGGATGGTCAGCCTGTTGAATCGCTGCGGCTTTCCGCAAACACGCTGGCTCCACTGGTTGGCGGGACGCGACCGGGAAATCTCGCTGGCCAACGTGGCCATGCTCTTGCTGTCGCCACCACTGCTGGCCGTGGGCTTCCTGCTCGCGCCGCTGAGTTGGCTGGCCGGCAAAGGCGCCTGCGTGGAAGTACGCGCGGGCAAATGACCGGCTCGATCGACCGACCGGCATCCGTTACAACGGGTTGGCGACCACCTTCGTGTACCGCGCCCGCAAGCTGATGAACTGTCGGCCGGGAATGATCTTCCACTTGTACAACAGGAACCGTGCAGTCAATGTCAGGATCTTCAGCCCGTACACGACGCTGGCTGTAAAGCTCGCCGACGATGCCTCGGGAAAATACCGCGTCGGCACGCCAATCTCGGCGATCCGGAAGTGCGCCGCCACAACCTGGGCGATGATCTCCTGGTCGAAAATGAATCCGTCGGAATCAATCGAGTAATTCACCGATTCCAGAACCTCCTTGCGAAAGGCCCGATAGCCCGTGTGATATTCGGAAAGATCCAACCCGAAGGTCGTGTTCTCCACCCAGGTCAGAAACCGGTTGGAGAAGTATTTCCACCACGGCATCCCCTGTTGCAGCGCCGTGCCGCCCTTGAGCCGTGAACCCAGGACGACGTCCGCCTCTCCCTTGTTGATCGGTTCGACGATCTGCGGCACGAGCCGGGGGTCATACTGATAATCCGGATGCACCATCACCACGATGTCCGCACCCGCCTTTAACGCTTCCGTATAGCAGGTCTTTTGATTGGCGCCATACCCGTAATTCCGATCATGCATGAAGACTTCCAGGTTCAGCTCGCGCGCAATCTTCAAGGTCTCGTCCGTCGAACCGTCGTCCACCAGTATCACCGTGCTTACCGTGTCCTTGGGCAGTTCCTCGTACGTCATTCGCAGTGTGCGTCCGGCGTTATAGGCAGGCATGACGACGATGACCTTGGGCTTCATAACGTCTTTCTCGGCCGCGCCACCGCCACAAATTGGTACCCGAACATCGTCTTCCAGCGTTTCGCCACCGCGGCATTCACCGCGTGCAGGGCGTTCAACCATCCGCCGTGGTAACGCGGCGGCACAACCAACAGCAGCGGCACCGGGGTCGCGACAATCTCCTCCCACTCCAGCCCGGCGTCACGGAGAAATTCCCGGAACGTACGCAGCGTGAAAAACCGCAGGTGGGTCCGGTCGAGAATTCCGCGGTTCGCGTACTCGAACCGCCCAAACAGCAGGCTCAGCCGAATCCACACATGGGCCAGGTTCGGCACGGACACGATCACGCGGCCGTGCGGACACAATGAACGATTGAACCCCCGGAACACCTCCATGGGATTGCGCAGGTGCTCCAGGATGTCGCCGTACACGATCACGTCGAACTGCCCGTTTAATCGTGGCAACGGCTTGTCCAAGTCGGCCACAATCATCTCATGGCACTTGTCCTTGCCCAGCGCCGCCAGTTCCGCGCTGCCTTCCACGCACGTCACTTCGAATCCACGCTCGGTGAATTTCTGCGCGAGCACACCCTGTGCCGAACCGACATCCAGCAACCGCTTCCCCTTCCCATCGCCTACATGCGCCAAAATGACCGAGTGGCTCGAATACGGGTCGTCCACCTTGGATTGGTAGGTGAGCCGCGCCGTCGGATAATACGCGTCGGTATTTGGCTGGGTCTTGTTCGTCTGACCGCTTTTTCCTACGGACATACGCGTGTAAGGAGCCGCAACAGGAATCCAAAGTCAAGCACGATGATTCCGTCAGTTGCCCAGCGTTGACTTGAGCCAGCCGCTTGGCTACTCTCCCGCGCCATGACACCGAATCAATTCGCGGCACTGCATTTGCTCTAGGTACCCGTCATGAAAGGCATCATTCTCGCGGGCGGTCTGGGCACGCGGCTTGCCCCGTTGACCAAGATCACCAACAAACATCTTCTGCCGATTTACGACAAGCCGATGATTTTCTATCCCATCAAGACACTCGTCGATGCGGGCGTGCGCGACCTGCTCATTGTCACGGGCGGCAATAACGCGGGCGACTTCCTGCGTCTGCTCGGTAACGGCAGTGCTTTCAATCTACCCCACATCAATTACACCTACCAGGAAGGCGAAGGCGGGATTGCCGACGCACTGCGCCTCGCGGAACACTTCGCCGACGGCGAGAAGATCGTTGTCATGCTGGGCGATAACGTCATCGAGAAGGACATTC
Source organism: Verrucomicrobiia bacterium (assembly GCA_052146795.1). Taxonomy (GTDB): domain Bacteria; phylum Verrucomicrobiota; class Verrucomicrobiia; order Palsa-1439; family Palsa-1439; genus Palsa-1439. Next base: position 10,420 of record JBKQMH010000010.1, on the reverse strand, counting down.
GCGCCGGCGTCGTGGCATTCCGCAAACAAAAACGCGGCGCCCGCGTCTACCTGAAGGAAGTGGCCAATCCCCGCGCCTACGGCGTGGCCGAATTGCGCGGCCAGCATATCGTCAGCATCGTCGAAAAACCCAGTCATCCAAAATCCAACCTCGCGGTGATCGGCATTTACATGTACGACCCCGCCGTTTTCGACATCATCCGTACCTTGAAACCGTCCGGCCGCGGCGAACTCGAAATCACCGATGTCAACAATGCCTACATCAAGCGGCGCCAATTGTCCTACGACGTCCTCGACGGTTGGTGGGCCGACGCCGGCGCCTCTCACGAGAAACTTTTGGAAACCAGCCTGCTCGTCGCCCAACGTGACGGCATGAAACTCAGCGTCTCCCGAGGGAAAAACTGATGCGCGTCCTCGTCACCGGCGGCGCCGGCTTCATCGGCTCGCATTTCGTGAAGTTTGCATTGCGAGCCCATCCGGATTGGCACGTCACCAATCTCGACAAGCTCAGCTACGCGGGCAATCTCGACAACCTGACCGATCTCACCGATCCCACTCGCCATCAATTCGTCAAGGGCGATATTGCCGACCACGAATTGGTCACCGAGCTCTGGAGTCGCGGGATCGATATCGTCGTCAATTTTGCCGCCGAAACCCACGTGGATCGTTCGATCCTGTGGGCCGATGATTTCATCAAGACCGACGTGCTGGGCGCGTTCACGCTCCTCGAAGCCGCCCGCCAATTCGGCGTGAAGAAGTTCATCCAGGTTTCGACCGACGAAGTGTACGGCAGCATTGCCAGCGGAAGTTTCACGGAAGAATCCCCGCTCAACCCGCGCAACCCCTACTCCGCCAGCAAAGCGGGCGCGGACCGGCTGGCCTATGCGTATTTCACCACGCATAACGTGCCCGTCACGATCACGCGCTGCTCGAACAACTTTGGCCCCAACCAATACCCCGAAAAATTCATCCCGTTGTTCATCACGAATGCACTCGAGGGGAAGCCACTGCCGCTGTACGGCGACGGCCGCAACGTCCGCGACTGGATTTACGCCGAAGACCACTGCGCAGCCATTGATTTCCTCATTACCCACGGCAAGACAGGCGAGACATACAACATCGCCGGCGGCAACGAGGTCGAGAATATCGAGATCGCCCGCGCGATCATCCGCAAGCTGGGCAAGCCCGAGACGCTAATCCAACTCGTCAAGGACCGGCCCGGCCACGACCGACGGTATTCTCTCGATGCGAGCAAACTGGCCACGCTCGGTTGGCGCCCCAACCGCGATTTCCCCCACGCGCTCGACGAGACGATTGACTGGTACGTCCAGAACGAGTCGTGGTGGCGCAAGATCAAGAGCGGCGAGTTCAAAAAGTATTACGCCGCCCAGTACGGCTCGCGGCTGTGAAAGTTCTACTCACGGGAGCAGTAGGGTTCATCGGCTCGCATATCGCACGCGAGTTGGTGCGCCAGGGCCACGAAGTGCACGCCCTCGTGCTGCCGGGAGTCGACCGCTCTCGCGTCGCCGACGTGGCCGCATCGCTCCGCTTCATCGAAGCCGATTTACTGGCTCCTTCCGTCGCCCTTCCGGATTGGCGGTTTGACCTGTGTCTCCACCTTGCGTGGTACGTCGAGCCGGGCAAATATCTTCACGCCCCGCAAAATCAGGACTGGGTCGATGCCAGCTTGCGACTGGCGCGGCGGCTCAAAGACGAAGGCTGCCAACGTTTCATCGCGGCAGGGACATGTTTCGAGTATGCGACGAGCGACCCGCCTCAGAGCGAGTCCACACCGACGGCTCCCTCCACTCTGTACGCGCAGTCGAAGCTCAATCTCTTCCAGGCACTTCCTTCGGTCGGGATCGATTTCGCCTGGGTGCGGTTTTTCTATCAGTACGGACCGTACGAGGACCCGCGGCGGCTCGTGCCCGTCGTGATCAACCTGCTCCGGCAGGGTCAGGAGGCCAAACTCGTCACCGGCGACCGCATCCGCGATTACCTTCACATCGAGGATGTCGCCAGCGCCGTCTGCGCCGTGGCCCAGAGCAAGCTGACCGGTGCCGTCAACATCGGCAGCGGCGTGCGAGTAACCGTACGCGACATCGCGTTGAAGATCGGCGTGTTGCTGGACCGGGTCGATTTGATCAGGCTCGGGGCGTTCCCCGATTCCCCAACTGAACCCATGCACCTCCTCGCCGACAACACCAAGCTGCGCGAAGGCACCGGCTGGAAACCCCGGTACAACCTCGAAACCGGCCTCCGCCAGACCATTGACTGGTGGAAGAGCCGGTAGACGCCGGGTTGTGCACTACCGATTGCGGATCGCGAACCCCAGTCCCACAAAGAAAGCCGCGATACTGACTACCGCTGCTGCTGCGTACACTTGCGGCGGTTGATAGCGCAGGAGAATCGTGTGGGCGCCGGCCGGTAGCTGCACTCCCATCAGGCCACAACTGACCCGAAAGACCTCGGTGGGCTGGCCGTCGATTTCCGCGCGCCAGAATGGATAGTAACTCTCGGCAATGACCGCCACACAGGCCGACGGTGCCGTCACCTGAATGCGCACCAACTGCGCGTTCTCCCGCGTAAGTTGCACGTTTTCTAACGACACAGGCGCTCCCGCGTTAATCGGCGGAAACGGCGAACTGTCCTCGCCATACACCTGCTCATACTTCCGCGCCTCGTCGACGGGGACTTCCCCCGGGCTCGCCTCTTTCGCCTGCACCAGCGGCCAGTTTCTTGCCGAGAGTGCCAGCGCGAGCGATGCCGACTTGTGGACGTCACCGGCGTAGAGACAGGCGCGCGCGTACGCCGTCACGTAGGGACGCGCTGTATCATTGCGGAACACCACGAAATCTTCATTCGTCGATACGGCGGCATAGTTGCGCGACAGATCACCCAGGACCATCTGCGGCTGGGGAACCCCGGGACTGGCCATATCAAAGACGACATAGCGCGCTCCCATCAAGTCGAGGAATGCCCGATTCATAACGATGCGCCGATCCGGCAACTGGATGATCGCCTCTTGGTTCAACAGTCCTGTCCCCAATGGGCACATCCAATTGTAAAAGGCCTCGTAGACCTGCGGTTTGCCGCCCCACATTGGCCCGAGCAGGTGAAAGTATCGCCCGGAAACCGAGTAGGTCTTGACCCAATCCGGATCTTTTTCGAGCGATTGGTACGCCGCCTGCAAATTCGTCAACGTGTGAGTGGGAACACCGCTGTCCCACGTTGGTTTTTGATACGGACAGTAGTCAAGCAACAACAATACGCCGAGGCCCGCCACAATCTTCGGCGCGTGCGCCCGCCATTTCTGCGCCACAAGCACATCCGTGACGAAGAATCCCGCCAGCATCGGCCCCAGAAATACGGCGGGCGTATCGTAAAAGACATACGGCGCCCGGATTTCCTTGAAGTAGGGCAACGTTGCCAACCATTGGAAGCCCGGCACAAACAGGAAAATCACCAGCGCCACGCCGGCAATCACCCACTTGCGCCCCGTGGTCAGTTTTCGCCGGCAGAACACCACTAGGAACGCAATGCTCACCAATAGCCACGCGAACGCGACCCCGGATACCTGCTGCGACGAAAGCGCTTCCCATGTCGCCCAATTCGCTGTCCACACGCTGCTCGGTCCGGTTGCCAGCATTACGCTTGCCAGCAACGATGCCACGAAGAACCAAAACGCCCGTTGCGCAACCCGTTGCGTGTTCCACAGCACGGTGACCACAAGAACCGCCAGCAATACAATCCCCATGTATTTCTCGGGAGAATCCATGCCCAGCGACATCAAGCGCTGCACTTGGTCGTATTCCGCCTGACTGCTGACGCGGCCGCCGTTGGCCTGAATTCGCGACATCACAACGCTGACAATGTTGCCCGTCGCCGAGCCGTTGCGATCGACCAAACCCAGCAGACTCTTGAAGGAGTAGGTCTTCTGCCAGCCCGCCAACGGATCGCCGTAAAACAGCTTCACGTAGCCCGATTCGACAAAGCTCGGCACCAGCATCCACGACCCCATCGCCAACCCCATGGCCGCCAACAAGCCGCACATACGGGCGGTCCGCCGCCACTGTTTGCGGCGGGGCCACAGCCAATACAGTGCGTAGCCGAACAAGAACAGGAACACGGTGAAAGCCTGCTTGTTGTCCGTCCACCACGCCAGTACAGCGACGAGCGCACACAAAAAAGTATCCCGAACGGTGTTGGCTTCGAGCGCCCGGGCCAACGTCAGCCAGAGGAGCGGCATGAACGGAAAGAACAGGATGATGGTCATGTGTTCGGCACCCGCCGCGCGGATGATCTGTTCCGGGTGCAACAGGAACGCCACCGCTGCCAACGTCGCCCCCCAGTCATTCTTCAAAAAATGCCTCGCGCAACCGTACATGGCCACGGCACCGGCAAAGATTGCCAGCAGCGCCATGAGCTTGCCGGCGGTGATGAGGTCGGTGAACATCGAGAAGAAGATCCACGGCACCAGATAGAAGCCACGACCATGGTTGAGGCCGTAGCTCGACCCGCTCATGAAATACGGCGTCCACCACGGTAGGAAATGATGTTGGGAGATTTCGCGCTTGATGTCCCATACGCGCGAGGCCGAGCCGCTCAACTCGTGTTCGCTCAATCCCAACGGCAGCCAGTGAGCGCCGAGCCAGATGCAGTATGCCAGCGCCACCGCCATCGTGACCCACAACCCGAGACCGGGCCGTTTAGCGCTGAGCGTTGACGACGCTTGCATGGGATTGATGTAAGAGTTGCCAGGCGGCGGTTTCCACAGGCTCCAGCGGCAGATCACGGACGCAGGCGTAGTCAAGCCCGGCCGGACAGCTTAACGGTCGGCTCGAATAATAGAAGCAGGGGCTGCAGGGCAACCCGCGGCTGACGATGATGTGAGGCGTTTGCCAGGGACGCACCCATGTCGGATTGGTCGGTCCAAAGACCGCCACGCAGGGCACCTTGCACGCCGAGGCGACGTGTAACAGCCCGGAATCATTGCCGACGAACAACTGGCACCGTCGGATCACCGCAGCCACCGCGCCGATCGGCAACCGACGCGCCACCGCTACGAAACCGGGCTTCTTGTGCACCGCGCTGCTCACCTTCTCGTCCAGTGGCCCCTCGAACAGCACAAACCGCATGGAAGGCTGGCGTTCGCTCATGCGTTCCATGAACCGCGCGAATTGGGTCGGCGGCCAGCAGCGGTTCTGCTGGTTTTTCATGGGATTGCAACTCGGGTGAATGCCGACCAACGGCGACGCATCGGTCAGTCTGTGCTCACTGAGAAACTCGTCGGCCAAGCGGGTCGATTCCGGAGTGCTCCGAAACCACAACTTATCGGCCAGCCCGTGGACGTCCTCGCCGATCCAGAGCGCCGCCCAGCGCAGGTTCTCCTCCACCACGTGCAGTTTCGGATCCTCGTCGATCACGGTCTGGTTCAGGCCGGGCAGGTTGGTGTGGGGTTGCCGCTGGTAGCGGAACCCGATCCGTTCCCGCGCGCCGATGAAACGAGCCACTGCGTTGTACTCAACCCGATTGTGGGGGTACGTCAGAACGCTCACGTCGAATCGCTCCTGACGCAACCGCCACACGTCCCGTAGAACCCTGGCCCTGGCGCTCCCCAGAAAATCCACGAACCGCACATCCTCGGTGAACGCCTGCTCGCGCAGGTATTCGGCGACACTTCCGAACATCGTCAGGAGCGTGAGACGGAATCGCTCGGGCTCAGCCGCCAACGCGGCGATCGACGGCGACGCCATGATCACGTCGCCGAGACCCGAAAGACAAAAAATCAATACTCTTCGTTGCCGTTGGTCGGACTGCATGGATTTATATAGACGCGATTCGCTACGCGCTAAATATAGTACCACGCTTCGTGTCGCCACGGCAAGAGGGCCATTCTCGGGCGTCTGAAGAGGCACGGGCGCACCGCTGTCTAGCCGACGGCGATGATTGTTCCCTCGTGCAACATGCTCATAACAATGCGTTCGATCTCACTAATGTCGAATGGCTTGTTGAGCCAACGGGCGCCAGACCGCTCCAAAAAGTTCCGCGAAGACGGGCTGACCGTGTCACCGGTGACAAAAATAATCCGCTCCTGCAAATGGGGATACTGTTCGCTGATTGCGGCATGGAGTTTTTCGCCGCTCATTTCAGGCATACAAATATCGGAAATGATCAGGTCGTACTCGTTCGAGGCCAGACGGGACAGGGCCTCGGCACCGTTGCAGGCCGATTCCGTCTGAAAGCCTTTCTCATCCAGCGCCCGCTTCAACACGTCAACAATTCCCGGTTCGTCATCGACGATCAACAAACGCCGCGCTGGCACGTTGGCTTCATGCTCGGCGATGGGCGCCTCCACCGGTGGCGGATGCACCGCGTCGGGACATTTCACCACAGGTAATTCGACGATAAACCGAGTGCCCTTGCCAGCCTTGGTCTCCGCCCAAATCTTCCCCTTATGTTCTTCCACAATGCTGTAGCAGATCGACAAACCGAGTCCCGTGCCCTTACCCGGGCCCTTCGTGGTAAAGAACGGGTCGAAAATCCTCCCCATAATCGGATCAGGGATGCCGGGCCCGTTATCCGCGACCACGATGCGAATCCGGCTGTCGCAATATTCGGTGGCGACTTCGACGATCCGCGTGTCCGAACGGTTCTCCAGCGCCTGAATGGCGTTTGTGAGTAGGTTGACCAACACTTGCTCAATCTGACCGGCGTCGGCCATCGTCGGCGGCAGGTTCCTGCCCAATCGGCGCACGATCTCGACCTTGGCGCGCTGCACCTGCATTTCGCGTGTCTCCAACGAATCCACGACAATGCGGTTCACGTCCACCATGGTCATGCGCGCCTCGCGTGGCCGCGCAAACGTCAGTAGGTTCCGCACAATCTTGGCGGCCCGTTCGCTTTCATGAAGGACCTTCTGCAAGTCCTTACGGACTTTCTCATCGAGGCCTTTGTTCTTCACGAACAGTTGTGAGTAGCCCATTACCACGGCGAGTGGATTGTTCAATTCATGCGCGACGCCGGCCACGAGTTGGCCAAGCGCCGACAGCTTTTCCGCCTGCCGCAATTGTTGCTCCATTTTCTTGCGAGTGGTGATTTCCCGGGCGTTGATCTGGAGCACCGGCCGCTCGTGACAGTCCACCAGTGTCACGGATCCTTCACAAAGCACGTGCTCCCCTTCCCCTTGTGCGATCTGGATTTCGCCCGCCGCATTAAAGAGCGCTTCCACCCGCTTTTTGTTCTCCAAGAGACTCTCGCTGCAGCCAGATAGCTTCGGGCAGAGTCCTTGCAAAGGGTGGCCGATCAACTGGTCCGCCTTCCGCCCCGTCAGCCCTTCAGCGGCGGGGTTCGCCTGAACAATCTGAAGGGTCGCGATGTCGACCACAAGGATCGCATCACATGCGGAAGCGAAAAGCTGCTGGTATTTCTGCTCGGAGATCCGCAACTCCTGCTCCAGTGCACGGCGTTGGGCCGCGCCGTTGCTACACTCCAGACGCAACTCGTCGTGACGCGCGCGCGCCTGTTCCAACGCCAACGCAATCAGCCCCACGGTCACCCCGAAGGCAAGGACAGCGGACATGATGTATTCCAAGGCACCCAACGCCGGCTCCCAAGCGATCAGCCAATAGAAGATACATTGATGCACTGACCACAACAGCAAACTGACGCAGAGCACACGCGCCCCCGGGTGTTCTTTCCATTCCTTCGCGTGACGGACTGCGACAGCGAGGCCCGAGAATCCCAGCAACACAAACGTCGGTGAGTTGATCCAGACGTGGTTCCCCGCCACGGAACGAATCGCAAAGCTCCACGCCAATATGACCAGCGATCCGATCCCCAGTTCCCGATCGGACCGCGCGCGGTTGGCCAGATGCAACGTCCCCCACGCCATACAGAGCGCGCTGACCCCCACGCAGGCCCGGCCTAATGTCGCGAGGATCGCGAGGTCTGGCCGTTCGTCCAACCCCAGCGCTGTCGCCAGATACATCGAGTAGTAAAGCCAGGCGACCGCCCAGAATCGATAGCAAGCCTGCCGTGTGTGGAGGTTCAAATAGGCAAGCACGGCCACCACCAACCACGTGCTGAACACCGCCAGCGCCAGCGCGACCCTCAATCCGTCAGGCGGAAAGGTCGTGCTAACGAACGCGATGACGCTCGCCAATAAACTCTCGATCATGGATGCTTTCGCACGGTCTGACACCCGACGCCACGGGCAATCCAGATGTCGTAACCTACAGAAAGCACGAAACTTGCCACGAAAACTGTCATCGTCCAATTCGTCGGACCACAGGCCAGAAAGTTGCCCTGCGAAAGTCGAGCTTTCCCCGAAAACCCGTGCAAATCCTTGATTATCAAAACCTCGCGACGGTGGGATGCCGCGACGGAGCGTTGACGGACGCACGCCCATTGCTATAATCCGCCGCGGAATAAATTATGAACTATCCTTCTCCTGCCAGCCGTCGAGATAGCGATGGCGGTAACGGCGAGGGCAGGTCAGGTACTGAGAGATCTGGGTGTAGCTGTAATTCATCATGATGCCCTTTCCTTCCGCGGGCTCTTACCGTTGCCAGCCGGCGGGATGGGGATGGCAGTGGACAGCTGTTCCCACTGGCTGGCCGGGGCGAAGCCATCGAAGTTCACCAGCGAGATGCCGTTGATTACGGTGTGGCTGATCTTCACGACCCCGACCAGTCCGCGCAGAGCTCGCTCGTCGACCTCGTCATGGCTCAAGAGTTCGGGGTCATAGAGAAAGTCCCGCAGGAACCAGCCCAGCTTCCACATTGCCTTGGGGGTGCAATACAGACGGCTGACAATCGAGCGCCCGGCAAATGGCTTGGGCTCCAGAACGGAAAGCCGGAGCAGGTAAAAGCGCTTCTGAGCTTGCCAGCGATGCTGCGCCCCGTCGAGTCGGACGAGAAATATGCCGTCGGGAACTTCGGAGTGCGAATCACGTGCGGTATCGGAGAGTCCAGGAACATGGCGTTTCATCCTGCCACCTCCTGGCTTGGGGGTGCGTAGCTGTTGAGCTGACAGAGCAGGGCACCGCGGTCCTTCTTGGCCGCATCCGCAAGCTGCTGGACGAAAGATTCGACCTGCTCGCGAGTGGCGTCTCTGAGAGCCCTGGTACCGCAGAAGTCGACGGCGTAGGCTTTCACCAGCTCGGGATCGAGCTTATGCTGGCGGATGATCTGGCAGAGTCGGTCGCGAACCTTGTGGCCGGAGCCGTTGCCAGTGCCGTTTCCGTTGGCATTCTTCGGTGGAAACTTCTGTGCATCAGGAGCCGGCATCGTCGGACGGGGATTGGAGCCGATCTCCTCGACCGAGCAGGTTCCGATGCCATAGGCCTTGCGCAGAGCGCGATTGACCGCTCGGGTCTCGGCAATCCGCATCTCAGCGCCGCGGACGAGCGGAGATACGTTGGAAGGGTCGGCATCGCCGTAGCCGACAAAACCGGCAGAATCTTTGGACGGATATACGGTCGCCTTGAGCACGAACCGACTGGCTGCAGAATCACACAAGGAATCGACCGCCTCGACATGGATACCGCGGCATCTCTTGCGACGCGCCAGCCGAACGAGCCCCGTGTGCGTTACGAACCAGCTGTTGTCAAGCTGGATCATATCTCCACTGGCGAAAGAGAAGCTAAATTGTTTGGTCAGGTCCTTTAGGGCCTGGATCCGAGCTCGGTTGATGTTGGGGTAAAGCTTCTTGACTAGGGAAGTGTTGTGGCGGATTAGCCGGAGATTGTTCGGATCGAGATGCTTGGAAGGCATAGACACCACCAGAGGTGAGATTCGATACAAATCAACTACACAATGGATAACATATGGAACATTGTTTGTCAATGTTAAGTGTTGTTTGTGATTTAAGGTCCAGTTATATTGCAGGTGTGAGAAAGACCGACTTCTTGGCATTTCGAGTTAACCCCGCACTAAAGCGCGAGATTCAGCAAATCGCTGATGACGAGCAGCGGAACGTTTCTCAAATCTGCGAGATGCTGCTATACGAAGGGGTCGAGGCCTACAAGAAGGATGGGCCTAAGTTCATTCAGCGCCTGGTCGCCAAGCAGAAGCTGAGGACGAAGTAAGAAATCCTCTGGACCAGCTCGTTATTAGAAACCACTTCTGCAGTCGGCGTATTCTTTTTGGCGAAACAAAAGCGAACATGTTAGACTCCGTTCTGGCCGCGAAACGGAGGGGATGTCGTGAAGAAGGATGCCCACGATAATATCGTCTCATTGAGCAAAAGAACCGCCGCAAATCGCCGCAACGCACAACTGTCTACTGGTCCCAGAACCGAAGAAGGGAAGAGTCGATCGCGACAAAAAGCTCACAAGCACGGCATCCTTGCCTCGGCAGTCCTAATTAACACAGGAGAAGGTGTGGAGGATCCAGCCGAATTCAACGACCTGTTGAGCG
>JBKQMH010000009.1:0-3125 GCA_052146795.1 Verrucomicrobiia bacterium | reverse complement strand
AGCCGCTTCAGCGCTGTGTCCGCCAAGACCTTGATGCGCCGCAGCGGATGTCCCTTCGGTATCCGTTGCTCAGGATTGATCACCACCAGCATCGCCCGCTGCCGCCCATCCTCACCGCGCATCCGCCACTTCCTCCACTAGTCCGATTCCTCACTCTGACCAACTCTACACGAATGAAATTCAGGCGTTTATCAACGGCCTGCTAATCATCTCCTTACGGCTTGCGTTCGACAGTTGTTGGACCACGGGTGAAATCGACGGTCACTTGACGACTTCCTTGTGGAGTATATTTCCTTTCCGCTCGTCTCTGGGCCATGCCTTCCGTTCTGCAACGGCGGACACAGATTCAACCAGGCTGCCTAGTCCACCACCTCGAAATCCTTTCCCTCTTTGGCCTTATCCGTGTCCGGCGCGGTCAGGGTGATGTTCACTTTGTCGATTTGGCCGGTAAACGGAAAGTGATCTTTCTTTTTGTAGTTCTTAGATACGGGTGTTCCGTTGTCCACACCTACATCGAAGGTCTCGCTGAGCGAGAAGCTGCCCGGGACAGTTTTATCGAGGGCTCCTTCCGCTACTTTGTTACCGTTCACGTATAACTCTCCAGTGCCCTTCGGCATTCCGGTTTTGATGAAATTGAATTTCAGATCGACTTTGCCCCTGGGCAACTGCGGAGAGACGATCGCGTACCGTGCCACGTTGAAGTAATTGTACTCGTAGTGCAGCTTGTGGTCGGCGATGAACAGGGTGTATCCGCCATTCACGCCTCCGCAGGCTACGATCACTCCCTCCTCGTTGCCTTTCAGGTTGAGCGTCGTCTCGATCGTGTGTGAAGTGTTCTTGACTGGGGCCGATGCGGCTTCGGGAATACGCTGAGCTCCCGGCCAGTAGTAGACGAATTGTTTTCGGTCGCCAAACGCGCGGCTGAACTGCTTCGCAAGCCGGTTAGCCAGGTCATCGTAGAGCGGATAGACATTGTTCTTCCAGGCGGCGTCGTCCCAGGCCTTCTTAAGCTCCTCGAGTTTCTGCGGGTCGCTGGCGGCGAGATCGTTTGTTTCCGAGAAGTCCTCATTGACGTTGTAAAGCTCCCATACGTCCTTGTCGAAGGGAAAAGTGCCCGCAACCACCCACGGCATGCGGTTGCCATGGATCGTCACCGCCTTCCATCCATCTTTGTACATCGCGCGGTTCACCAATTGCTCGTAGTACTGCTCGGTGCGCGTCGACGGTGCGGAGGCGTTGTCGAATGAATAGACGAGGCTCTTGCCGTCTATCGGGATTTGCTTGACGCCGTCGATTTCGTCCATGAATTGCGTGCCGGTCGCCTCAAGCGCGGTAGCCATCAGGTCGGTGATGAAACCATATTGATTTCTGACCTCGCCCTTGGCCTTGATGCCCTTGGGCCAAGTGATGATCAGAGGATCGGAAACTCCGCCGTTGTGCACGATCTGCTTGCAGTATTTGAACGGGGTGTTGCCGGCCATCGCCCAGCCCGCGTGATAGTGCGGATAGGTGTCGGGCCCGCCCCATTCATCGTAGTGCTTCATATTTTCTTTGAGGCTGGTTTGCTGGGCATTGAGCACCAGCGACTCGTTGAAGGTCCCGTTCAAACCGCCCTCACCGCTGGCGCCATTGTCAGAGGTGACCATGATGATGGTGTTGTCGTACTGACCGGTGCGCTTGAGGGCGGCAATCATGCGGCCGATCTGCTCGTCGGTCTGCGTCAGCATGCCGGCGAAGACCTCCATCTGATGCGAATACAGCTTCTTCTGTTCCGCACTCAGGCTGTCCCACTTGGGAATCTCCGGGATGCCGTTGGATAGCTTGGTGCCTGCAGGCAGGAGCTGCATTTGCATCTGCTTCGCGAAAATCATTTCCCGCGCCTTGTCCCAACCCATGTCGAACTTGCCTTTGTACATGTCGATGTACTTCTGCGGGACCTGATGCGGGGAGTGCATCGCACTTGGCGCCCAGAAAATAAAGAACGGACGGTCGGGATAAATGGAGACGTGCGAGGTGACGCTGTTGATCGCCCGGTCGGCCAGATCAGTGGTCAGGTGGTAGCCCGGTTTGCCAATCCAGTTTTCCGTGGGATGGTGATCGTCCCAAAGCAAGGTTCGATAGTCGTCGGCATCGGCTGCCATGAATCCATAGAAATGGTCGAACCCCTCGCCGCTCGCCCAATGGAGGAACGGCCCGCTCTGCGAGGTTTCCGGCAGAGGCGAGTGGTCCCACTTGCCCAGCGCAATGGTCTCAAAGCCGGCGTTCTGGAAGTCTTTGGCGATTGATTTTGCGCTCTCGGGCGGGACGCCGTTGTAGCCGGGAAAGCCCATGGCGGTGAGCGCGTGGGAGCCCAAGCCGATACGATGCGGATTTCTCGCGGCCATCAGCGCGGCCCGCGAGGGCGAACACAGCGCCGTGGTGTGGAAGTTGTTGTAGCGCAAGCCGTCGGCGGCTAGCGCGTCGAGGTTGGGCGTCTTGATCAGTCCGCCGTAACTGCTCAACTGCGAAAAGCCGACGTCATCCAACAGGATGATGAACACATTGGGCGTGCCCGATTTCGGTTTCGGAACTTCCGGGTACCACTCCTGCGACTCGGCGTAGGTCCTTCCAATCTTGCCCTTGAACTCCTGGCCGTACTTGGCGAACGAATCGTCACCTTGAGGCGCAGCGTTTTGTGCGCGAGCGGTGAAGGACGCCAGCCCGACGGCCAGCGCGAGGATAGTGAATATTCTTTTCATCTTTTCCCTATGTAGTGGACAGTAGCCGTGAACTCAGCCGTTCATCTTGGTTCGATCCGCTCCGCGCGCTGTCTCAAGCCTCGCTCCCGCGGTTCGTCGACGAGGTCTCACAGCTTCGACAGACAGAGCGTTTCGTCGCGGCATCGACCATGGGGAAGGCTGGGTGCGGCAACGGCGGAGCGTCCTCCCTCGGAGCACGCCGTGCAGGCGCACAACTGGACTAGCACGCACCTCCCGAACTACGCAACGCAACGCCACTGTGGCCGGCAAAGATGACGACCGCAAGCCCACGTTGCGCGGCACCACGCTCGCGCATCTGAAAGTCTGGCAGGCCCAGAGACGCCATCGTCGCACTGTTTGACAGGTCGTTGCTGCTTTTATCGCGCC
>JBKQMH010000008.1:0-4407 GCA_052146795.1 Verrucomicrobiia bacterium | reverse complement strand
TGCAAATCCTTGCCGGGCTCGGCGTTGATCTCGATCGCTCGACGCTGGCGCGCTGGATGAAGCAATTGGCGTGGATGCTGAAGGGTCTCTATCTCCTGCAACTCGCCCACATGCACACCTATCCCCGGCTGTTCTGCGACGAGACGCCCATGCCAGTCATCGAACCCGGGCGCAAACAAACGAAAACCTGCCAGTTCTGGGCCCATGCGACGGACGATCGCGCCTGGAAGGGGCCCGCGCCGCCTGCGGTCGTCTATGTGTTCGCGGAAGGACGCGGCAAGAAGGAGATCGCCGAACAACTCCGCGGCTTCTCGGGCGTGCTGCAAGTCGACGGCTACGCCGCCTACAAGTCGTTGGCCGGCGGCAAGGGGAAGGCGACGAACGGCAAAATCCGCCTGGCGTTTTGTGTCGCGCACGCGCGGCGCAAGTTTGTCGCCATCCACAAATCGACGCAATCGCCGTTCGCGCGGGAGGTGATCGAGCGGCTGGCCGAGGTCTACGCCATCGAGAAGCGCGTTCGGGGAACCAGCGCCGACAATCGCCGCGCCGTGCGACAAGCTGAAACGAAGCCGATCATGGAAGCGTTGCACGCGCGGCTCGTCGCGGTGAAGGACGGCATATCGAGAATCTCTCCGTTACGCGAAACAATCGATTACACGCTTGGCCACTGGGCGGGCCTCACGCTTTTCCTTGAAGACGGGCGATTGGAGCCAGACTCCAACATTGTCGAGCGTTCGATCCGTCCGATTGCAATCGGAAAAAAGAATAGTCTGTTCTGCGGAGACGCGGGCGGCGGCGAGACATGGGCAATCATATCGTCGCTACTTAACACGGCGAAATTAAACGACGTCGATCCCGAGACATGGCTGACGGATGTCGTCGAACGCATTGTCTCCGGCGTCACGAAGAGCAACCAGCTTCATGAACTCTTCGCATGGAACTGGAAAGCCGCGCGCGAAGCCGAGGTTCAAAAAGCCGCCGCATGAGTGGTGCATCTGTCGCACCGGTTACGACGAGCCGACGCCCATCGAAGGCACGGTGCCTATCGAAGAGTTTAGATTGCAGGCTCCCGGGTTGGTACAAAACACGTTTAAAGTTTGGTTTGGATAATTGAACCAGACCCGGCTCTCCAGCGGATGTTTTATGCTCTCGGGTGTTCGAGAACATGTTGAAGGGTTCGTGCTCGCGCTAGGGTCACCAAGTTCGTTTGTATGCAGCCAATGAATAAGTTTTGCCTGATAGTAACACGGATGATTGTTAATTGTACAAGTAGAATACTGATAAGGATCCCAAATAAAAGTGTTTCGATATTGAAGATAGTTATTTTCTGCTCCATAAGGCATTCCGTTCGGCGGATTTGTTTCGTCACAAGCAATGCCCTGCAGATCGGACGTGTTTGCAAAATTATTGACAGGAGCATTATTTGAAGCAGAACAGGGGAAAAATGGAGCGCCAGTACCCTGGTGAAATTCAACGAAACTGACTCGCTGCATTGGATCCGTGATCTTCACCGAACGCGTGCTGCCTAACGTCGTATCGGTGAGAGCGTCAGCGAACGCGAACTGCGTCGTCCCATAAGGTGTTGTCAGTGAATTGATAAAGTCGCCGCCTTCAGGGTTTGTCCCCTGACCGTATGCAAATGACGACGTAATTCCGAGAACGTCAGTGATGCTGGTTAAGTGACCGTTACTCGGATCATAACCAAAATAGGCCGAGCGTCCGAAAGGATCCCTAATTTGCGTAACCTGGAGATTGTCCAGTGGATTGCTTGAGCTTGTAGGCTGGCGGCAGAGCAACGGCTGCGTCTGCCAGCTGTCGCTGTAGCAAATTGTGGTCACCTGTCCTATGGCGTCCGTCACGCTGACAATACGCATGAGGCCATCGTAATTAATTTTGGCCGCGTTGCCCTGGGGATCGTCCACCTCGGTCATGAAGAACTGATTTGGGGGCAAAGATTTCTGAAATTTTTCCACGGAGCCATCAGGAAGTGTGCGTGAGAAGCCTAGCGTCAAGCCGCTTGTTGGATCTGTGAGTCGCGTAAGCTGAGCTTGGCTATATGGTCCTGGGAAACTAGTCTCACCAACAAGTACATAGACCTCGTTTCCTCCGCCGCGCCTATAGAGAGTCGCGCAGCTGACAATCGGCGGGTCTTGCACCGGGGCTGCGCCTACTGACACGGCCGGTGGGTCTATTGGCGGCCCATAAGTCGTGCAACCGGTGCCGTTATCTGTGACATAGCTGAGCCAGTTAGTAGTCCACTTGTTTCCAAAATTCATGTATCCAAACTGAATCGGCTGTAATGAGTCGCGGTGCGAGTAATACATTGGGAAACGAATTGGCGGTCCTATCGGCGGCGTGTATCCGATGGGGTCGTCATGCATGGATAGGCCAAGGATCGTGGCTTCGACGTTCCACGTCGTGCAACCTCCACCGGAACTGCAAGGGAATGCTTGGATCTCTTGGCCGCCCGTGGCTCCAACGTCATGATTGGACCCGGTGTCTCCCCGTCCCCAAATCGTTTCGCCTTCGCTCGCATCCACCCTTCGCCATCCATGGGGCAACTGACCCGAAGGAACTAAGAAATACCCGCTCGTTTCCTCTTCCAGCGCAGAGTGGCTCATGACGATATCTTCGCCAAAAGTGACATCTCCCACCACGTACCGGCCCGCCCGATCGTTGCCGAGCAAGGCGGCGTAGTGACCCACTTTCCAGTGTGCAACGGCGGGAAAGATGAACTGCGCGCCGGGGGACCGAAAAGCCATCTGGTAACCCATGCCAGCCTCGACCGATATGGCTTGCACCGCTCTCAAGGAGAGTCCTCTCGGCGTCGACTCCGATTGGTTGAGCACTCGGCGGCTTTGCGCGGAGGTTGGCGACGGCTTCAGTGAAAGTATCCGGGCTAGCGCGGATGGACCGCATTTGAAGGCTATGTCCGGCCTTGTCAGCATGTCCGCGAGCCCACTCGCAGATTGGCTGATCAACTCCGCTGCGCTGCCACGAATGGGACGCGCTTTGGCTTCCTGCAGGAGAGGCTCAAGTGTCTCCTTGCGTCCGAGGTAAGCCTGGAACTGAGACAAGTAGGCAACGGCTATGTCGCCTAACGCGCGACCGTTTGGATCGGTAGCGTCTTTTGTGCCGTCCCATGCTGCTTGCCATGTCTCGAGCGCCTTCGAGAAGTGTCCCGTTCTCCGATAAACCGCGCCGAGGTTGACCTGCAATGCGGGCGTCCAAGCAGAATTCGGGTGATCCGCAAGGAAGGTGAGGAGTGGCTGAACGGCATCTCGGTCCCCCTGCCGCGTTGCCGCATAGTAATCCAATAATGAAGCAGCGAATTCGATGTTTTCTTCAGGGTTCGTAGTTCCCACGGGGATTAATGGTTGTACGAATAAACTCGTTCGCAGGAATTCATCGTCGGTGGGCGAGTTAGAAAACCTGAGACCTGCTGTCTTTGGTGCGGCAATCGGCAATCCGACCGGCTCGATTTGGCCTTCCCTGATCGGGTCGCTGAAGGTGGGGGAGTTCACCAAAGCGAGGAAAATTGACAAAAAAGTGGTCAGGACGAAGTTAGTTCGAAAACGAACAGATTGACTCATTTGACGATCCCCCAACATCATATGGGCGGCGTGAAAAGCCGGCGCGTCGAAATGCCCTATCTGGAACAACCATTCTTAAAACGCCGAGCACAAGATTTTGTTCCCTCGGTCTGCATCGAAGTCACCTAAAAGGGAGCGCAGCGAATTGCCATTTCCTCCACATTTCTCCGGCGTTGATACCTGGGAGAGCAGGGAAGCGGTCACATCGCCACGTTCCAGAAAGTCTTGAATGTGGTTAGGCGCGGGGTTTCGACGCCGATCGGCGGGGGTAGAGTCTAAAACGACTGAAATTGCACGCCGGAAGCAGATGCTCCGGGGGTCATCCGACCATGCCGATCCATACACCGGCTCGCCCCGCTCCACCGCCTCGCTTAGCTTATCATTTCGACCGTCATCACGGCTTCAATCGCGCGCCCAGTTTCTCTCGTTCCGCCGATCGCTCGGGCCGCCCGACATTATTACGAGCCCGCTCGCCGCGCTGGACCGTCGCCATGATGCGTCCGGCCTCGGCCGCCGCCTGACGCTCCACTGGCGCGACCGACGCGCCGCCGTCGAACGCCTTCGCAAGTCGCCCTATGTCGCTCTTCCTGCCTCTCGACACCGCCAAAAAAGGAGCATCTGGAATTTAAATTCGCGGAATGGCCATTGCACTAAACCGCTCGCGCGGTAGGGCTGCCGCGCGGCGGTTGGTGAGGCGGCCGAAGGAAGAGCGGTAACGACGCGTCGGATTCTGTCTGAAGATCGTGGGTTGAGCAACCCCGCTCAGACAGGAGCATCCCATGATCGATGGCCGCATTAGCCCGCTTCGCCGGCG
>JBKQMH010000007.1:0-53066 GCA_052146795.1 Verrucomicrobiia bacterium | reverse complement strand
GGCGGCGTCAAGAGGGAGACCGAGGCCTATCGTCACCCGCAGTGTTCCGCCTGCTTTATTAACTCCGTCCAAGATAACCTCGATAGCAACCTGACTCTGGCCAGAACGGAAGGGATGCTCTTCAAATGGGGTTCGGGCACGGGCACGAACCTCTCACCACTCCGGTCCTCAGTAGAGCCGCTGTCGGGAGGCGGTGTGGCCTCCGGTCCCCTATCTTTTATGAAGGGTTATGACGCGTTTGCGGGGGTGATCAAATCCGGCGGCAAGACGCGCCGCGCGGCCAAGATGAATACGCTCAAAGTCTGGCATCCGGACATCAAGGAGTTCATCGACGCCAAGCAGCAGGAGGAACGCAAAGCCTGGGCGTTGATCGAGCAGGGCTATGCGGGGGATTTCAACGGCGACGCGTATGGCTCGGTTTCGTTCCAGAATGAAAACCTCAGCGTGCGCGTGACCGATGATTTCATGCGCGCCGTCCTCGAAGACAGGGATTGGACGACGCATTTCGTGACGGATCCGAATAAGCCCGGCCCAACCTACAAGGCCCGCGAATTGATGCGCGGCATCGCCGAAGGCACCTGGATCTGCGGCGACCCGGGCGTGCAGTACGAGGACACCATCCAGCGCTGGCACACGTGCAAGGCCACCGCGCCGATCAACTCCAGCAACCCGTGCAGCGAGTACATGTTCCTCGACAACAGCGCCTGCAACCTCGCCTCGCTGAACCTGATGAGGTTCCTCCGCGCGGACGGCACATTCGACATCGAGCGGTTCAAATCGGCGGTGGAAATCTTCATTACCGCGCAGGAAATCATCGTCGACAACGCGAGTTATCCGACCGAGACCATTGCGCTCAACAGCCATCTGTTTCGCCCGCTCGGCCTGGGCTACGCGAACCTCGGTTCGCTCATCATGTCCATGGGCCTGCCCTACGACAGCGACGAAAGCCGCGGCATGGCCGGCGCGATCACGGCGATCATGCATTTGCATGCGTACACGCAGTCGGCGCGCATCGCCGAGAAAATCGGCGCGTTCGAAGGTTTCACGAAGAACCGCGAACCGATGTTGCAGGTCTTGGAAATGCACCGTGACGCCGTGAAACGCATTCACCCGAGTTGCCCCGATTACATGCGCAGCGCGGCGCAGCGTTGCGGCGACGAAGCCGTCGAGCTGGGCCGGCGGTTCGGCTATCGCAATTCCCAGGTCACCGTGCTCGCGCCGACCGGCACCATCGCGTTCATGATGGATTGCGATACCACGGGCGTCGAGCCTGACATCGCGCTGGTGAAATACAAATTGCTCGCCGGCGGCGGCATGTTGAAGATCGTCAATCGCACCGTGCCCATGGCGTTGCGCAAACTCGGCTACACCGAGCCGCAGATTGCCGATATCGTCAAGTACATCGACGAAAACGATATGATCGAAGGCGCGCCCCACCTCCAGGAAAAACACCTCGCCGTGTTCGATTGCGCGTTCAAGCCCGCCAAGGGCAAACGCAGCATCCAGCACATGGCGCATCTCAAGATGATGGCCGCCGCCCAGCCGTTTCTCAGCGGAGCGATCTCCAAGACAGTGAACATGCCGCAGGAGTCCACCGTCGAGGACATCATGCAGAGCTACATCGAGGGCTGGAAGCTCGGCTTGAAGGCCGTGGCGATTTATCGGGACGGCTCCAAGCGCTCGCAGCCGCTCAATACCTCGAAGAACAACGGTTCCACGGCGGCCGAGGTCGCGGCCAAGCAGTTGGATTCGTTCAAATCGCGCATTCTGGAGCTTCAAGAAGAAGTCGGCCAGTTGCGCGCCAAGCTCGGCGCGCCCGCGCGGCATCGCCTGCCCGACACGCGCCGGGCAATCACCCACAAGTTCGACATCGCCGGCCACGAAGGCTACATCACTGTCGGCTTGTTCGATGATGGCGTGCCCGGCGAGTTGTTCATTACCATGGCCAAGGAAGGCTCGACCATCGGCGGATTGATGGACACCATCGGCACGCTGGTCAGTCTCGCCCTGCAGTATGGCGTCCCGCTGGAAACGCTCGTCAACAAGTTCACCCATCAGCGCTTCGAGCCGAGCGGCTTCACCAAAAATCCCGACATCCCGATCGCCAAGTCGATCACCGATTACCTGTTCCGTTGGCTCGGGTGCCAGTTCATCCCCGGGTATCGCGAGGCCAATTCACCGAACGCCGGGCAACCCGAACTGCCGCTCAAAGAGGTCGCGGAACAGGAGAAACGAATGGTCAACAAACCCGTCGTTGAACTCGAACAGACCGAAGAAGCACCGGCCCGGCCGACGGGGAACCACGGCGCGATGACCGCCGTGCAGCGGCTCAACCGGACCGTCGAGCACTTCATGCAGGATGCCCCCGCGTGCGACACCTGCGGCGCGATCACCGTGCGCAACGGCGCCTGCTACAAGTGCCTTAACTGCGGCAACTCCATGGGATGCTCCTGAATCCACGGAGCCCCTACACACACAGGAAGCCCCGAGGGTAGCCTCGGGGCTTTTTGTTTCGGTCAGTAATGTCTCAATTTGAGTTGCGAAGTCGATCCTCGCGAGTACCATGGGTCGAAGAACGCCGGCAGGTGCTGCGAGCAAGGCGCCGAGCGAAAAGCACGCTCTGGAAAGGAGAGTCGTGAAGATTTATTGGAGATGCAAAGACATTCCAGAACTGGCAAACCTCTCTCGACCTGAACGCCGCAAGGTGTGGCGAGGTTGTTACCTCGAGATCTTACATTTCTGGCAGTTTTGGATGGGACAATTGGCAATCTTCATCTTCACGGTTCTCGGAGACGTCATTGGACTCGTACTGCAGGATCGTTTTGGCGTTTCCGAGGCAGTCTATTACGCCTGCGCTTTGGCGGGGGTGCTGACCGGTTGCCTCATTGATGGCTGGATTTATTGCACGGTTGTGATCGATAGGCTTCGTCCTTATTTTCGTGAGTACCTCGCCGCAAACCAGATTTCACATTAGAACGCTACCGTTCCATTGCCGGGCTTGACGGTAGCCTGCGCGGGCGGTTACATTCACCTCCCTTACACCAAAGACAATTCAGGAGACACATTAGTATGGCAACAGCAGCAGCAGCACCCAAAGTAGGCGTCACGCACGCGCGCCCGAAGGCGAGGGACGACAAAGCGGGCGGCAAAAAAGAGGCGAAGATCGTTTATCCGAGCGATTTCGGCTCGCACACCAGCATGGCGAATGAAGAATTGACCGGCAAAATCGCCGCCGCCAAACAGGACACGGTCGATCCGTGGGTCATTTTGAAGGATGAACGCGGGGATTACGCCACACGGAAGTCGCGCCTCGACTCCGGGTTGGCCGACCCGAACCGTTGCGCGGACCAACCCGTTCGCGACAAGGCCGTCAAGGAATTGACCGCCGCTTAGTTCACAAAGGCGGGCCCGTGCCTGCCGATAATTGCATGGCACGGGGCAGCCACAGTGGGCTGCCCCTGCATTTTTTCTATGTCAAACGAAACAACAACAACACCGCCGCCGTCTGATTTCATCCGCGACATCGTCCACGAACACGTCGCCGCGGGAAAATACCCGAAAATCGTCACGCGCTTTCCGCCGGAGCCAAACGGCTACCTGCACATCGGCCACGCGAAATCGATCTGCCTGAATTTCGGCATCGCCCGCGAGTTCAATGGCCAGTGCAACCTGCGGATGGACGACACCAACCCGACGAAAGAAGAGGTCGAGTACGTCGATTCCATTATCCAGGATGTCGAGTGGCTGATCGACGGCTGGGCGGATGACAAGCTGGGATTCAAGCCGGCGGGCAAGACGCCCGAGCCGCAGTCAATTGACGGCAAGCCGGACTTCTATCTCGGCGCGGTAAACCCGAAGTCGGCCCCGAAAGATGAGAAGCTGGAGACGTTTTACGCGTCGGATTATTACGACCAGTTGTACGTATGGGCGATTGAGCTGATTCGCAAGGGCAAGGCGTACGTGTGCGATTTGTCGCCCGAGGACACGGACCGCTATCGCGGCGCGCCGGACAAGCCGGGCACGGACAGCCCGTTTCGGAATCGGTCCGTCGAGGAGAGCCTCGATCTGTTCGTGCGGATGAAGAACGGCGAGTTCCCCGACGGCAAACGCACGTTGCGGGCGAAGATCGACATGGCGTCGCCGAACATCTGGATGCGCGATCCCGTGCTGTACCGCATCCGCCACACCGCCCACCATCACACGGGCGACAAATGGTGCATCTACGCGATGTACGATTACGCGCATTGCCTGAGCGATTACATCGAGGGTGTCACCCACAGCATCTGCACGCTGGAGTTCGAGGTCCACCGTCCGCTCTACGACTGGATCCTCGAAAACCTCGACCTGCCGCGCCCGTTGCCGCACCAGTACGAGTTCGCCAAGCTGATTCCCACGTACACCATCGTGTCCAAGCGCAAACTGATCCAGCTCGTCAACGACAAGGTGGTGTCAGGCTGGGACGACCCGCGCATGCCGACGATCAGCGGCATTCGCCGTCGCGGCGTGCCCGCCGAGGCGGTGCGCGCGTTCGCGATTGGCGTCGGCGTCACGAAATTCAACAGCGTGACCGACATGGCCGTGTTCGACCATGCCATCCGCGAGGACCTCAACAAACGCGCCCTGCGCCGGCTCGCTGTGTTGCGTCCGCTCAAGGTGGTCATCACCAATATCGATCCGCATCACTACGCGGAACTCGACGCGGTCAATAATCCCGAAGACCCCTCCACCGGCACCCGCAAAATCCCGTTCGGCCGCACGCTGTACATCGAGCAGGACGACTTCATGGAGAATCCGCCGCCAAAATTCTTCCGACTAAAGCCCGGCGGCGAAGTGCGGTTGAAGTACGCCTACATCATCAAGTGCGACGAGGTCGTCAAGGACGCGACCGGCAAGATCACCGAACTCCGCTGCACCGCCGATCTCGGCAGCAAAACCGGCGGGCCGACTTCCTCGCGGAAAATCAAAGGCACGATCCATTGGGTGTCCGCCGCCCACGCCATCGACGCCGAAGTCCGTCTCTACGACCGTCTGTTCACCGTCCCCGAGCCCGATGCGGGAGGCGATTTCAAGGCCCACCTCAACCCGCACAGCCTCGAAGTTGTTACTGGCAAGTGCGAACCCAGCCTCATCGACGCGAAGGGAGAACTCCGCTACCAATTCGAACGCCTCGGCTACTTCACCCTCGATCCCGATTCCAAGATGGACTCGCCCCGCCCCAGCGACCACAAACCGGTGTTCAATAGGACGATTACCCTGAAGGACACTTGGGCTAAAATTGAAGGCAAACAGAAATAACCGCAGCGAGTCAGTCTTCAACCGTACCACTTGCCCGCCGCAGCCTTGGCGAAGGTGAGCCACGTTGAAAGACGCGTGGACGGAGATCGAGAAGGCGCGAGAGGATGGGCGTGGCGCCGAACCGATGCTTCGTCGTACTGTCGGACGTGGGCCCCTCAGGGCTCGTTCACGATTGGAGTAGTGCGCTCGATGACGGGACCTGGAGAGAAAACGTTTGTCTCGATGTCCCCGGTATTGGTTGGCTGCATGATCACCGTTATACGCCATCCTTGCGCCGCGTGTGCGTCGCAGATAAACGCGTCTGTGTTGGGAGCCCAGATGGCACTCGTATCCGGACGTCTGAGCCGTACACCCAAGTTGTTTTCCGCCTCATGGTGACACCCAGGAACGATGCAAGGCATATGGTCCTCCTTCGGTATCTGCTGACGCTACGTTCTAACGGTTGCTGACGAATTGAAGCCGACAAGCTTTTCCCAGTCGATTGAGCCATCTTTCCGGCAAAAGTCCTCCATGAACTCGCGCGTGAAGCGATTGACAGCTTGGTCCCACTCCGCTCGAAATTTCGGGCGGTTACGCTCGGGGACATCTTTCATTAATCGAACTAGCTTCAGATAGAAGTCCGGGTCACCGGTAATTTCTTTCCAGAAGTTCTGACCTGAACGCCTACGGAAACGAGAATTATCGGTGGGCTCGCTGCTCTGCTTGCCATAAGCTTGACCAACGAGTGGGTCGAATCGCTTGTTGAGCTTGTACAGCCTTCTGCGTAGTGCGTCGAAATTCGTGCTTTGTCGTTTGTGCTGGTCAGCATTGCCCCAATTTGGACCCGACTTTACGGCAACGGCTAGGTACCGATCAGGCCTCTCGATGGTGAAGTCGACGCCTTCCGTCGGAGCAACTTGTCCACCAGCTGCCAGTTTCGCTATTGGCTCGAAGAAGACGTTTCCGAAGATTGTCTCGTCAGAAGACGTGACGAAGGCAGCCATGATTTGCTCAACAATCTCCGAAGCCTTTTCAATGCCCAGGGCACGATAGAGATATGGATTCTTCTTTTGCAGAATCTTCTTCAAGCTGAGATTCTTGAGGCCCGCGAGCCGGTTACCGTAAAACTTCTCCAAACAACGTTCGACTTCCCTTTCAAGCCGCGTTGGAGTGATTGCCATTGTTGCCTCTTCTGGAGAAGTCCCACAGGGTTTCACCCAGTTCTTCCTTAATCGCAGTGCGCGCGATCCCGCAATAGTCCTCACGAATCTCAATGCCAAGATAGTTACGTCCGAGTTTGGCGGCGGCGATGGCGGTTGTTCCCGAACCGAGAAAGGGGTCAAGAACAAGGTCCCCCGGCTTGGTGAATAGCCGAGTGAACCACGTGGGCAAAGCCTCCGGAAACGCTGCACTGTGGGAGCGGTTCGAGCACTCAGTGGCGAGATGGAGCACGTTTGTCGGGTATGCCAATTCACGGCCAACCCATTTGGAGATGTTTTTTCCGAATCCGCTTCCCACTTTCGACTCGTCACGACGCTTATCGGTCTGGCTCAAATTGCGAAGGCGCGCATGTCGCCAGTTGCCCATAGGAACTCGCACGGCATCTTGGTACATAGCGAAATGCCGGTTCTTCGTGAAATGTAGGCAACGTTCCCACGCATCACGGAACCGATTGGGCCATTTCCCCGGATAGCAGTTGCGCTTATGCCAAATGTACTCTTCGGTCCAAAGCCAACCCTGGCGGCGCATACCGAGGATCGACTCTAACACATACGTGTGTCGCTCCCCCTCGACTGTCCTCTCTTTGATGTTTAGAACGAATGACCCGCTGGGTTTCAACACACGCAAAAGCTCGGCGCTAATGGGGAGCAGCCATTCGACGTACTTATCAGGGTGAATTCCTCCGTACGTGCTTTTGCGGCGATCAGCGTAAGGCGGTGATGTAAAAACCAAGTCGATGGAATCGGAAGGGAGTTTCTTCAACTCGACGTTGCAGTCACCACAGATGATGCAGTTGACCGGCACCGCCTCACTGCCAGACGCCTTGGTTTCGCCTTCTTCACGGACGTGAGACAGCCTGCGCTTTCTAGCTGAATACTTGATCCGGACATGGGGCATGATTTAAGTAAATCATACTCCTCTCTCCAAGACAAGCGACTCGTGCACGAATCAGATTCCAACGGGGGTCTGCTGCCGTCCCCTACCGGGCGTCACCAATCACCGATTCGGCGAGTGTCGGGGCGGGGGATTCAGCAGGGAGTTGACTGTGCGGCTGAAAGCGGTCCACTGACGGCGCTGGTGTTGCCAGACCCGTTGACCGCGCGGCGTGAGCCGGTAGTAGCAACGCTGGCGACCCTCCTTTGGACCTTTCCAGTGGCTGGTCACCAAGCCCTGCTTCTCCAGATGGCGAAGGACGGGATAAATCGTGCCATCCAGCCAGTTCAGCGTGCCCTTGGACTGCTCGAAGATTCGTTTGCGGATGCCATAGCCGTAGTTCGGCCCGTCCCGCAACACATCGAGCACGACCAAGTCATACGTGCCCGTGGCCAGGTTTTTCGCTAACTCGTCTCGCTTCATAGATGATACATTGTAGTACAATGTATCATGACAAGGCAACAGATTCTGATCAAGAGCGCGGTGATCTACTGGCCGGCTGTGGATTTCTCGTTCCTCGAGCGTTTAGCAGCCCGTCGAAACACATCGACGACACATCCCAGCCAGGCGGGCGCCCTCTTGAGGTGTTGACGGGTGTCGGGGGGCAGGGCGTTGAGAAATCCGGCTGAGTCGGTTGACAATTGGCAGATCAGCGTCTATATAGAGACGTTATGAAGACGCTATCGGTGACGGACGCGCGGCAGAATCTGACCCGTTGGCTGCGGGCGGCCATGAGAGGCGAGGACGTGGGGATCTTGTGCGGCAACCAGGTTGTCGCGTTGCGCCCCGTGCAGGTGTATACGGAGGACTATGCCCTGCAGGAGTACGGGCTGACGAAGAAGGAATTGAACCGTGCCGCCAAGCGGATGGACGCGGAGTTGGCCGCGGACAAGAAGCGTGGACGCCTTCGCAAGTACAGCGGCAACCTCGAACGCGACCTCCAATAGCGAGTCACGGTGAGCCTCGAGATCTTTCTCAGCGAGCGTTTTCGAGCGATTGTCCGCGAATATCCCAAGCCAGTACGAATCGAGATCGGGAAGTCCATTGATTTGCTACAGGCGGCGCTGGGCCAACCTCATCGGCACGCGGGACTGGGGCTGCGGAAGCTGGTGAAGAATTACTTCGAGATGCGCGTCGGGCTGGATCTGCGGTTGATCTTCAAAGTGGAACGGGACGCACTCATCTTCACCTTTGCCGGCACGCATGATGAAGTGCGGCGGTTTCTGAAACAGTTGTAGCGGGTTTTACCCGCCGGCGTCGGCAATGGCCTTGCGGACGCGGTGTTCGTCGGCGCCGATGACGGTGTCGACTACGTCGGCGCTCTTGTCGTAGATGATGATGTGCGGTATGCCGGTCACGTTGTATTCCTGCGCAAGGTCTTTGTTTTTGTCGATGTTCACCTTCTGCAGGACGATGTCGGAATTGCCTCCCGCAATCTTTTCCAGGACCGGGCCGATCTTTCGGCACGGGCCGCACCAATCCGCATAGAAATCGACGATCGTAATCTTGCCGCGCTCCGGCTGGATGGACCCCCTCGCGGGAGAACGGGAAGCGGACACGGGAACCGTTGCGGGCTTGGCACGGGGAGGGGGCGGCTTGACGGGCCCGTCCAGGTACGCGCTACTGACCGTGATATCGGTCACCTGGGCGGCGGCAATGAGTTGTTTGACGCCGGACGGGGCAGCCAACGTGAACAGGCCATCTTCGAGACCCAACAACTGTCCACTCGAAATCAGGTGGTTGCGAGTGGTGATCGCGGCGGTCTTGGAATTAAAAGTGATCCGTTTGACCTGTTGGAAACTGACGTGTGAGATGCTGCCGTCCTTGTCTGCAATCTCCAACTTCTGGTTGAACAGACTCAGGACATGACAGTCAGTCGTCGTGCCGTTCTGGAATTCGACCAGATCCGCGCGGGCGCCGACTGCACCCGCGAAACACAAGCCGGCAAGCAATATTCGCTTCACAAGGGATGAGTAGAGCAGGTTTTCTGCCCGAAATTCACCGTCTGCCGGCACGGTTGCGGCCAATGATTGCGCGGCCCAGTCCGAGTCCGCTACTTTTTGTGCTCGTGGAGGCTGAGTTGTTTGATGCCGTCGAACAGGTACCAGATGCCGGACACGAGCGTGAAGAAGCCGGCCGCATAGAGCGGCCACAGGTAGGACGGGCGCTCGACCTTCAGCAGCACCCAGCCGAGCGCGATCATCTGGAAAAACGTCGCGCACTTGCCGACGATGCGCGGGCGCGCAATGACACGGCCCGCCAGCATGTGAATCAGCACGCAGCCGCCCAATAACATTAGATCACGGCTGACCACCAGCACGGGGAACCACAGCGGCAACAGATCGAACGGTGTGCCGTCCTTGAACCGGATGCTCAGGAGAATCAGCGCGGAGAGCAGCAGCGCCTTGTCCGCCAACGGGTCGAGGAAGACGCCCAACTCGCTCTTTTGATGGTAGCGACGCGCGATGTAGCCATCCACAGCGTCGGAGATGGCGGCAATGGCGAACACCACGCAGGCCAGCCCGCGCTCCCATTCCTGTTCCTGCTCCTTCTGGTAGTCACGGATGTAATCCAGCGTCAGCCACACGAACACCGGGATCATGAAAATGCGCGCGATCGTGATTTTATTCGGCAGCGTCATGAGTGAAATTCCTCGGCCGCGCGGCGCAACCGCGCGAGCACGTGGTCGCGGCCCAGCACTTCCAGCATGTGATACAGCGACGGGCCGGCGGATTTGCCGCTGACGGCAACGCGGCACGGATGAATGAGTTCGCCGGTCTTGACGCCGATCTCGGCGGCGAGAGCCTTCAGCGCCGTTTCCAGGCCAGTGGCGTTCCACGGACTGGTCCCGTCAAATTTCCCGACAAGCTTCATGAGACGTTCGCTCGTGTGCGGACCGCTACATGATTTCTTCACCGCCTCGGGATCGAACGGATAATCCTCGGTGAAGAAGTAGTTGGTCCAATCCGGCAACTCTTTCAGGAGTTTGACCTTCTCCTTCACGAGGCCGAGCACGGCGCGCAAATAGGGCTCCGCTGGTTTCTCACCCTCCAGTTTAAGAAACGGTCGCGCCAACTCTATGAACCGGTCCGACGACATGGCGCGGATATATTCGCCATTCATCCACGTCAATTTGGAAGAATCGAACCGCGCGTTGTTGCGCAGGATTTGCGGCAGATCGAACAGTTTGATTACATCGTCGATCGGCAGGACCTCGCGATTGTCCTTCGGCGACCAGCCGAGGAGGCAGAGGTAATTGCGCACCGCCTCGGGCACAAAGCCGTCCTCGACGTAGGTCTGGAGCGACGCGAGCCGGGCCTTGGCGGGATCGGGGTCGCTCTTGCTCATCTTTGTGCCGTCGGGATTGAGAATCATCGGGATGTGCGCGTACTTCGGCGGCTCGACGCCAAACGCGCGGAACAGCGCGATGTGCTTGGGTGTGTTCGAGAGATGGTCCTCGCCACGGATGACGTGGGTGATTTTCATCTCGATATCGTCCACCACATTGACCAGATGAAACACCGGGTTGCCGTCACTGCGGACGATCACGAAATCGGGGTCGAGCATCTCGGTTTCGTTGAGGGGACGCACCACGCTGCCCGCAATGAGGTCGGGCACTTCAATCGGCTGGCGCGACATCTTGAAGCGGACCGCGCCGTCGCGGTCGTAGGCCATGCCTTTGTCTTTCAACTCCTGGATGCGACGCCGGTACATATCGGCGCGCTGCGATTGAAAATACGGACCGAACCCGCCGCCCGTCTCCGGGCCTTCATCCCAATCCAACCCCAGCCACCGCAGCCCGTCGAGAATCGTGCGCAAGGATTGTTCGGTATTGCGCGCGGTATCGGTGTCCTCGATGCGCAGGACGAAGGCGCCGCCCGTGTGGCGGGCGTACAGCCAGTTGAACAGGGCGGTGCGCACACTCCCAATGTGCAGAAAGCCAGTGGGACTGGGCGCGAATCTGACGCGGATGCTCATGGTGTGTGCGGAAAATAGCAGACGGCGCTTGCAAGTCGCAAGACCCAATCCGATTCTGCGGGAGCTGTGTTGCCAACGCAGGCGGCGGACTGGTGGGGCACTTCGTGGTCGCGAACGATGCGGACGTCAATAGCCGAGCGGATGCGATTGCAACCACAGCAACCGCAGGGCAGTCGCAAAGGCGAGCAACAGATTGAACCACGTGAGGATGAAGTCCAGATAGTAAACAGTCAGCGACCCGGCAGCAGCCGTCGTGACTTCCTTGTACCGGCGCAATTCGGCGAACACACGCCAGAATAACAAGCCCGTCGGAAAGCGCGCGCCGCGACGGTACAGCGAAGGGCAGATGGCAATCCAGTGCATCAAGACATTGGAGACGAATGTCACACCAAGGACCAAAATCAATCCGTAGACATCGTGGTTGTCGGCGATCAACTTGAGCATGGCTACAGTGAATGCAGGAAGTCTGCCAGTTCCAGGGTCGTGGGGCTCGTGGCTGTCCGCACGTAATAGCCAGACGTACCCACGCCGATCTCGAGTGAAATTTCGTTGTCCGCACCGAGCAGTTTGCCGAGGCAGAAACCCGCGTTGAAGTGATCGCCCGCGCCGGTGCTGATCAGCGGCTTTTCGATAAATGGACCGTTCGCCGTGACCACGCCGTCGGCGGACGCGGCAACGGCGTAGGCGCGTGGATGAATCATGACGCCCGAAGTCTTGATCTTGTCATGGATAAACTTCGCCAGCGTCTTGATCGCCGATTCGCCGTGGTGCTCGCCCGGGTAGCCGAGCACCGCACCGACCTCGAATGATTCCTTCTCGTTCAGGCCGAGGTACACGTCGAAATATTTCTGGAACCGGCTGATCAAGTCGAGGGCGTGCCGAATGTCTCCCGGCGCGCGCTTCTCGGGGTCTGCCAGGTCGAAGAAAAACGTGTGCCGCGGCTGCGCGGGCATGTTCGGGCAGATCTCGGCCAGCACGTGCTCCCAGATGTCGCTCATGTGTGGCAACATCGTCCAGTTCTGGAGTCCAACCAGACTCGCGTTCGCGAAACAGTCGGCGAGCGTCTGGTGGCCGATCCGCTCCACGAGATTTGCCCAGGTCACGTCGCCCAGCGACGCGTGTTTGCCCATCATGATCTTGCCATCGTCGAATTCCAGCGCGTCGGTGCGCCCGGGCTCGGCAACGCTGTAGACCACGGCGCGTTTGGCGAATTCGGAAAAAACGGGATGGAGGTTCGGATACCCGAGGCTGCCAATGTAGGTCACCTGGGCGCCGAACGCGGCCAGGGCGTTGGCCATAATCGGACCGTTGCCACCCAGTTTGACGCGTTCGACCACCAGCTCGGCATTCGCGCTCTTGCCGGCCGCGGTGCTGACCCGCGCCCCGAAGGCGGCGAGCGTCGGCACCCGCGTGAATTTTTCCGCGGACTCGCGTTTGTCGACGACGCTGACGATCTCGTCCACAAACCCGTCGAGGCCGATGGTGAGGCGTTTCGTCGCAATCGTGTGTGCTTTGGCGCGCAACAGTCGCGCGGCGCGTTGTGGAAGTCGTTCCATATCCAATCGATTCTCGGTGAAATCGACAATCAGCTCAATCGTGAAACCGTCGTGTTTTCACGCATGCGTGTTGTGTCTAACAGAAACGGACGCCTCGCTCAACCACTTTCATGGCCTTGTGAACAAGGCCTTGACCTTTGCGGGCGCGCTGCATAGGCTTTATGGTGTCATGGTCGCTCAACGACGGAACAACGGGTGGGACACGGGGGATTTGGTGAGACGATGAAGAAAATCGAAATCGGCCTGCGCGCGCCGGATTTCTCTCTTCCGGGAGTGGACGGCAAGGACTACTCCCTGAATTCATTCAAAGACAAGAAAGTCGTGGTCGTGATGTTCACCTGCAACCATTGTCCCTACGCGCAGGCCTACGAGGATCGGTTGATCAGCATTCAGCGCGACTACGCCGCCAAGGGCGTGCAACTGGTCGCCATCAATGCCAACGACGAAGCCGGCTATCCCGAGGACAGTTTTGACAACATGGTGCGACGTTCGAAGAAGAAGCAATTCAATTTCCCCTACTTGCGCGACGAGAGCCAGCGGGTCGCGCGCACCTACGGGGCGGAATACACCCCCGAGGTCTTTGTGCTCAATGCCAAACAGGAAGTGCGCTACATCGGCCGCGTCGACGATAACTGGCAGCATCCCGACAAGGCGCATTCCCACGACCTGCGCGCCGCCATCGACGCCGTGCTCGCCCGCAAGAAGGTCGCCAACCCGGTCACCCACGCCATCGGCTGCACGATCAAGTGGAAACTGTGATTCGCCGCCCGTGCCGCCATGCTTTACCGTCTACTCATCCTCATCACCAAACTCGGCATCAACGCGCTCGCGCTGCTGGTGGTCACCTCCATCTTCAAAGGCATCCGGCTCGATAACAACCAGACCCTGATCGTCACGTCCGTCGTGCTGGCATTGGTCAACACCTATCTGCGCCCGTTGGTGGTCGTTTTGACGCTGCCGATCAACATCCTGTCTCTGGGTCTGTTTACGGTGGTCATTAACGCCGCGATGCTGGAACTCGTAAGCTGGCTGATTCCGTCGTTCCACATCGATACGTTTTGGACCGCGATGGGCGGCGCGCTGGTGATCAGCATCATCAGCCTCCTGCTGAGCTGGTTTCTGCGGCCCGACTCGCTCCAGGTGCGGGTGTTTCGCGGGTGAAGAAGTTCTCCGCCATCATCTTCGACATGGACGGCGTGATCGTGGACAGCGAGCCGCTCCACCAGAAGGCCTTCGAGACGCTATTCGAGGAACTCGGCAAGAAACACGATCACGGGATTGTGTTTCACGAATACTACGGGCGCTCGGACGGCGCCTTGCTGCGCGACTTCATCGACAAACACAAGCTTCCGAATGAACTCGAGGACCTTTCCGCCCGCAAGCTGAAATACTTTCTCGGTTACCTGCGCGAACGCCGGCCGGTGTTCCAGGAGTTGCACGCGCTGGTTCCCGAACTCGCGAAGTGCTACAAGCTCGCAGTGGCCACCAGTTCAAACCATCATGTGGCCGATGTCGTCATGGAGATTTCCGGGCTGGGTCCGAATTTCAAACTCATCGTCGCCCGCGAAGACGTGCGTTTTCCGAAACCCGATCCCGAGGTCTACTTCACGACCGCTCGCAAGCTGGGCGTCCGACCCTCGACCTGCTGCGTCATCGAGGACAGTCCGCACGGCATCCAGTCTGCCAAAATGGCCGGCATGACCTGCATCGGCCTCACCACCAGCCTCCCGCCCGAAAAACTCTCCCGCGCCGACCACGTCGCCCGCAACTACGACGACGTGCGCAAACTGCTACTGTAGCAACGGCCTACGAGTGATGCCGTTCTTCGAGGAAAGATCTCAAAAATTTTGCCGTGTGGGATTTTTCTTTGATGACCTGTTCCGGGGCGCCTTGGGCGACGATGCGGCCGCCGTCGTCGCCACCTTCGGGGCCGAGGTCGATGATCCAGTCGGCTTCGGCGATGATATCGAGGTTGTGCTCGATGATGATGACGGTATTGCCGGCATCGACGAG
This sequence comes from Verrucomicrobiia bacterium, assembly GCA_052146795.1. Classification (GTDB taxonomy): domain Bacteria; phylum Verrucomicrobiota; class Verrucomicrobiia; order Palsa-1439; family Palsa-1439; genus Palsa-1439. Next base: position 38,091 of record JBKQMH010000007.1, on the reverse strand, counting down.
GCGATGCAGCACGCGAATCAATTTCTCCACATCCGCCATGTGCAGACCGATGGTGGGTTCATCGAGGACGTACAGCGCGCCTGACTTCAATCTCGCGACATCCGATTCCTCGCCCTTCGCCTTCGCCAATTCCGTGACGAGCTTGATTCGTTGGGCTTCGCCGCCGCTGAGCGTCGGACTCTGCTGCCCGAGCGTGAGATAGCCGAGACCGACCTCCTGGAGCAGCTTCAAACCATGGTGGATTTGGCGGTGCGCCGCGAAGAATTCCACCGCTTCATCGACGTTCATCGCCAGCACATCACCGATGGATTTACCTTTGTATTGGACAGCGAGCGTCTCGGGGGTGAACCGTTTCCCGCGACATGCGTCGCAGGTGACGAATACGTCCGGCAAAAAGCTCATCTCGATCTTTTTCCGTCCCTGGCCTTCGCATTCCGGGCAGCGTCCGCTGGCGACGTTGAACGAAAACCGAGGCGGCAAGTATCCGCGCATCTTGGCTTCCGTCGTGTTGGCGAAGAGCTTGCGGATCTCATCCCAGAATCCCACGTACGTCGCCGGACAGGAGCGCGGCGTTTTGCCAATGGGCGCCTGATCGACTTCCAGGACGCGTGCGACGTGTTCCACGCCGTGAATCTGCTCGCAGCCCCTTAATTGGTTGTGCGGATGTCCTTTTGCATACGATTTGCCCACAAGAACCTTGAGGTTTTCGTGCAGCACGTTCCGAACGAGCGTGCTCTTTCCGCTGCCGCTCACGCCCGACACGCAGACCAGTCGTTGCAACGGGAATTTCACATGGACATTCTTCAGGTTGTGGAGGGTGGCCCCGACGATTTCCACGGCATTGCTGGCGGTCTTGCGCCGAGTTTTATGGAGCGGATGCCGCAACGGTTCGCGCAGCAACTTGCCGGTCAGCGACTCCTCGCAACGCACGATATCTTTGATCGTTCCTTCGGCGACGAGCCGGCCACCGTTCGTGCCCGCGCCGGGACCGAGGTCGATGATGTGCTCGGCGCGGCGAATGGTGTCTTCATCGTGCTCGACGACGACGACGGTGTTGCCCTTGGCTTCGAGTTCGTGCAGCGTGTCGAGCAACATCAGGTTGTCGCGCGGATGCAAGCCAATGGTCGGTTCATCGAGGATGTAACAGACCCCGCGCAAATTGGAACCGAGTTGCGACGCGAGCCGGATCCGTTGCGCCTCGCCGCCGCTCAACGTCGGCGCGGCGCGGTCGAGCGAAAGATATGACAGGCCAACTTTGTCGAGGAATCGCAGGCGCGATTGCAGTTCGGCGACGATGTCGCGCGCGATGTCCGCGTCGCGTCCGCGCAGCGTCGAGTCGCGGAAATGTCGTTCAGCCTCGGTGACCGACCACGCGGTCATCTTCGTGATGTTCATGTCCTGGAACTTCACCGCCAGGGCCTCGGGACGCAGACGCTGCCCGTGGCAGGCGGGGCAGGGGCGTTCCTGTCCCTCGAACCAATCGTTCCACCAGATTTCCTCGCCGGTGTGCTCTTCGGTGAAACCGTAAAACAGCAGTCCCGTGCCATAGCAGCGCGGGCACCAGCCGTGTTTCGAGTTGAACGAAAACAGACGCGGATCGAGTTCCTCGAAACTGCGGCTGCATTTCGGGCACGCGCGGCGTGTGGAAAACAATATCTCTCCCAGCTTGCGGGGAGACGAGACGATGACCAGACCTTTCCCGTACTCCAACGCGGCATCGAGAAGTTCACCGAGCAGCACTTCGTGTTTTGGCGATACTTCGCGTCCACCGACGGGTAACTCGATATTGTGCTCCTTGAATCGGTCGAGCCGCGGCCAGTTGGCGGTCGGGAGGAATTCACCGTCGACGCGCAACAGGGCGAACCCCTTTCGCAACGCCCATGCGGCGAGATCGGTGTAGTAGCCTTTGCGGGCCACGATCAGCGGCACGAGCAATTCGATGCGTTGGCCGCGATAATTCTTCATCAATTTCGCGAGGATCACCTCGCGGGTCTGCGGCTGGATCGGAATGTTGCAATCGGGACAGTATTGCGTGCCGAGCTTCACGAACAGCAGGCGCAGGAAATGGTAGATTTCCGTCACGGTCGCGACCGTGCTCTTGCGTCCGCCGCGGCTGGTCCGTTGTTCGATGGCGACGGTCGGGGGAATCCCGAAGATCGCGTCCACGTCGGGGCGTGAGGCCGGTTGAACAAACTGGCGCGCGTAGGCGTTCAGCGATTCGAGGTAGCGGCGCTGACCTTCGGCGAACAAAATGTCGAACGCCAGTGTGCTTTTGCCGCTGCCGCTGATGCCGGTGATGACGGTGAACTTGTCGCGGGGAACATTGACGTCGATGCTCTTGAGATTGTGCTCGCGCGCGCTGTGGATGCGGATCGAATGATTTGGGCCCGCCGCGTACAACGGTGCGGGAGATTCGGCGACTTTCGGGAGCGCCGACGGTCCTCGCAACGCGGCGCCGGTATGACCGCGGTCGCACTTCGCCACATCGGCAGGCGTGCCCACGCAGATGATTTCGCCGCCGGCGTCGCCGCCTTCCGGGCCGAGGTCGATGATCCAATCCGCCGCGCGAATCACATCTAGGTTGTGTTCGATCACGACGATGGAGTGACTGCGCTCGATGAGTTGTCTGAAAGCGTGCAGCAGCGTCGCGATGTCGTCGAAGTGGAGGCCCGTCGTCGGCTCATCGAACAGGAACAGCGTGCGCTTATTCGTGGTTTGTACAAGATGGCCGGCGAGTTTCAGCCGTTGCGCCTCCCCGCCGCTCAGGGTGGGGACTGGCTGGCCGAGTTTCATGTAGCCGAGACCCACGGAACGCAATGGCTCCAGCGCGCGCAGCACTTCGCGATGCGCACTGAAGAATTCGCAGGCTTCGTTGGCGGTCATGTCGAGAACGTCCGCGATAGATTTTGCTTTGATCCTGACTTCCAGCACTTCGGGCCGATACCGCTTTCCATCGCAATCGGGGCAGCGCAGATAAACGTCGCTGAGGAACTGCATTTCGACGTGCTCGAAGCCGTTCCCGCCGCAGGTGGGACAACGTCCCTCGCCGGAATTGAAGCTGAACGTGCCAGCGGTATAACTGCGCTCCTTTGCGAGCGACTCGGCGGCGAAGAGTTTGCGGATCGTGTCGAACGCGCCGACGTAGCTGGCGGGGTTCGACCGCGTGGTGCGGCCGATGGGCGATTGGTCCACCATGACCACATCTTCGATCTTCTCGTGCCCGACGATGGCGCGGTGACGGCCGGCCGGTTCGTCGGGTTTGTGTTTGTGTTTGCAGAGCGCATTGTAGAGAACGTCCTGGATCAGCGTGGATTTCCCCGAGCCGCTGACGCCGGTGACGCAGACCAGCCGGTTCAAGGGAATCTCGACATCGATGTTCTTCAGGTTGTGTTCACGGGCGCCAAGAATCTTGAGCGATGTCGCCTTTCCGGGAGGGACGGCACGGACAGACGACACGCCGACGGACTTTTCTCCACGGAGATATTGCGCCGTCAGAGAGTGCTTTGCGCCGAGCAATTGCTGCTGCCGTCCGAAGAAGACGATTTCGCCGCCGCGTTCACCGGGGCCGGGGCCGAGATCGAGGATGCGGTCGGCGGCACGGATGACATCGGGATCGTGTTCGACGACGAGCAGGGTGTTCCCGGCGTCGCGGAGCCGGTGCAGGATGCCGATGAGGCGATTGATGTCGCGCGGGTGCAGGCCGATGCTGGGTTCGTCGAGGACGTAGAGCGTGTTGACGAGAGAGGTCCCGAGCGCGGTGGTGAGATTGACGCGCTGAACCTCGCCGCCGCTGAGGGTGCGGGATTGGCGGTCGAGCGTGAGGTAGCCGAGGCCGACGTCGACGAGATAGCGGAGGCGCGTTCGGATTTCGGTGAGCAAGAGGTCGTCGGCTTCGTCGAGCGGGGCGGGCAGTTTGAGTTCCTGGAAGAACTCGTAACAGCGGTCGATGGGCAACAACATTACGTCGTGGATGTTCTTGCCGTTGACGCGCCAGAGCAACGCGTCCGGCTTGAGTCGCGCGCCGCCGCAGGCTTTGCAGGGGACATACGTGCGATACTTCGAGAGTAACACCCGGATGTGCATCTTGTAGCTCTTCGTCTCCAACCAATCGAAGAACCGTTTCACGCCGTACCAGACCTGGTCTTCCCACGGACCGATACCGTCGATCACCCATTTGCGCTGCGCGTCCGCGAGTTCGCGCCAGGGAACGTTTGTCGGGATGCCGGTTTTGCGCGCGTACTTGATCAAATCGTCCTGGCATTCCTCGTAGCTTTCGGTCTGCCACGGTTTGACGACGCCGCCGGCCAACGTCTTGGTGTCATCGGGGATGACGAGATCGTAGTCGATGCCGATGGTACGGCCGAACCCACGACATTTTTCGCACGCCCCGATGGGGGAATTGAACGAGAACAAGCTCGGGACCGGATCGCGGTAGTGGATGTCGCACTCGGCGCAGTGCAGATCGCTCGAGAATTTGCGACCGTTGACGGCGACGCGTCCATTGCCGACTTTCAGCGCCGCTTCGAGGGCCTCAACAATGCGGGCGCGGTTTTTGTCCGTGAACGCGACGGTATCCTGAATGACCTCGAGAGCCTCGTCGCGTTTTTCGATCTTGTGATAGCCCTGCTTGGCGAGAAGCTCGCGAATTTCGGTCTCGGTGAAGTTCTTCGCAATCGGCACGGGGAACGTGATGAGGAGTCCGCTCTCGGCCTTCGGAAGCTGCTCATAGATGGAGTCCGGCGTATCACGGCGCACAGGCTTGCCGCAGTTGCGGCAATAGAGTTGCGCGGCGCGCGCGAAGAGAAGTTTCAGATGATCGTTTAATTCCGTCATAGTGCCGACGGTGGAGCGCGAGGTTTTGACGGGATTGGTCTGGTCGATGGCGATGGCGGGCGGGATGCCGTCGATGCGGTCGGCCTTCGGCTTGTCCATGCGGTCGAGGAACTGGCGGGCGTAGGGCGAAAACGTCTCGACGTAGCGGCGCTGTCCCTCGGCGTAGATCGTGTCGAACGCCAGGGATGATTTGCCCGAGCCGCTGACGCCCGTAACGACGATCAGTTCGCCCAACGGCAGCTTGAGATCGATGCCCTTGAGGTTGTTCTGACGCGCGCCGACGACCTCGATGAACTGGCCAGGATTTGCCCCCATACTCGCGGCGCTACTGTAGCGCAAAGTGGCGGCTTGGCAAGCGGCGCGGTCGGTACAGTGTCGAATCGCTTAAAAGACGCGCCACTTCATCTTTGTGTCGGTTGGCTCGGGAGCCGTGACAGTCAAGAACTGGGATCGATGAGGTTGCTCGTTTGGCTTGCGGAATAGGAGGATCGGCAGCAGAATCCGCCCGTAGGACTTATATGAAAAGCTTCGTTTCTCTCTCCCTACTCCTGGTGCTGCTGTCAGGGTGTGGTTTTGTTCTTCATCCTGATCCTATCGAGTTTGCCGACGCCCCCAAGTGGCATCCGAACGAGCCCTTTTATGTCTTTCAAGGCGAGCCGACCAACCGTTTCAAACTAGTGTGTCGTATCATTGCCGGATCCGACGTGGGAGATTATCCCGATTTTCAAACATGCGTCCAGATAGCTAAGAAGTTTGCGAGGGAACATGGAGGGAACGGAGTGATTGTGGGTCATAGCAGCGACGTATCCACGAATGTGTCCAATATGATAAGGGTCATTTATGTTGAGAACATAGACCTCGCAACCGGCTCCCGTTAACCTGACTCCACAGCCTGTTTCTCGTTAGCTCAGCCGGTCCATCCACTCGTCGTCGATTAGGACGTCGAGATCGAGGAAGACTTTCTTGTTCATGGCGACTTCGAGTTCTTTGCGGGCGGCGGAACCGATTTCCTTGATCTTTTTGGCGTGTTGGCCGATGAGCATGCGCTGGTGGCGGTCGTCGATCGTCAGAACAACCGCTTTGATATACACGAGCGGTTTGCCCTGCTTGTCTTTGCGGTCCTCGACCTGTTCCACGTGGACAGACGCGGTGTAAGGAACTTCTTGATTGGTCTGCAAGTAGAGCTTTTCGCGGATGAGTTCACCGATCCAGAATTCGTTGGTGACATTCGTGATCTGGCCGACGGGATATTGCGCCGGGCCGACGGACAGAAGGCGGAAGATCGCCTGGATGATGAGATCGATGTTTTTGTCCTTCAACGCGGACACTTCGACGACCGAGGCGTATTTGGGACCGCGTTCGAGCCACGTGTCGCGGTAGTAACGGTCAGGCAGGTCGAGCTTGTTCAGGACGAGAATCTTCGGGAGCACACTGCGATCGACAAGGTCGTTGACCCGCTGGTCTTCGGTGCCGATGGCCCGCGTCGGATCGACAACATGGACGATGACGTCCACACCTTCGAGGGCATCGCGAAGTTTATGATGGAGATTGTGGACGAGCTTGCTCGGTTGCGTCTTAAAGATGCCGGGCGTGTCCACGAACACGATCTGGCCCTCGGGACGATGGACGATGCCGTGATAGGTGTCGCGCGTGGTCTGCGGTTTGGGCGTGACGATGGCGATCTTGCTGCCAACCAACGCATTAAGCAGGGTCGACTTGCCGACGTTGGTGCGCCCGACGAGCACAGCGAAGCCGGCCTTGAGATTGGGCGCGATTTCCATCGAGACTATTGTACTCGTGAACGGACGGAATGAACACCAATCATTGGCGACCGGGTAAGGTTACGCGCGCGGTGATTCATCTTTCTTGTTGCGATTCGGCGGAATTGATACAAATTGCACCCTACCATGACTTGGAAGGAAAAACTGGCGGGCAAGGTGCCGCCCGCGCTGGCGGACGAGATTGACGTCTACGAGACGCAGCTCGAACTGCGCAAGCTCGGCAAGATCGACGAGAAACTGTTCGCCGAGACGCGGTTGCGTCGTGGGGCGTACGGACAACGCTACGATAACGGCCAGCGGTACGATGGCGTCAAGACGCAGCAACTGAAATTTCCCGCGTCCCCGTTGACCAAGGGCCCGGACACGCTCTGGGACGCGCCGGGCATGCAGCGCATCAAGATCCCGTTTGGCGGATTGACGGCGGCGCAATTGGAGACGCTGGCGGATTGCGCGGAGGAATATTCCGACAGCATCCTGCACGTGACGACGAGGCAGGATTTCCAACTTCATTTCGTCCACATTGAAGACACACCAGCGATCATGCGGCGGCTGGCGGCGGCGGGGATTACGACGCGCGAAGCGTGCGGCAATTCCATACGGAATGTTACCGCATGTCCGCTGGCTGGTGTATGCCGCACCGAGGCGTTCGATGTGACGCCGTACGCGAAGGCCATTGCCTACTTCTTGCTCGGGCATCCCGACACGCAGGATTTCGGACGCAAATTCAAGATCGCGTTCTCGGGTTGCGAACAGGAGGCGTGCGGGCTTGTGAATATGCATGACATGGGCGCGCTGGCGTTGATTCGCGACGGCAAACGCGGGTTCAAGCTGTATGTTGGCGGCGGACTCGGCCCGGTACCGTATCAGGCCAAGGTATTCGCCGATTTCGTTCCCGAAGAGGAACTGCTGCCGATCGCGCAGGCGATCGCGCGCGTGTTTGCTCGGCTTGGGGAGAAACAGAATCGGGCGCGGGCACGCATCAAGTTTCTCGTTGCGAAACTCGGTGTCGATGAATTCAAGCGGTTGGTGATGGAAGAACGCAAGATTCTGCCGCAGGACCCGCGGTGGACGGCGTTCATTCCCGACGCGCACGGTTTCAAGGAAACAGCACTCAAGTCCGCTGCGTCACTCAATGGTTCCGCAAAACCCGAGGGCTATGCGGCATGGGCGGAGACAAACGTCTATCACCAACTCCAACCGGGCTATGCGGTGGTGACGATCTCGTTGCCGATTGGCGATTTCACTTCGCTGCAGGCGCGGCGGATTGCCGATCTCGCCCGGAAATATTGCGGCGACAATATCCGTACGACGGTGGAACAAAATCTCGTGTTTCGCTGGGTGGCGGAGAAGGATTTGCCGGAGTTGTATCGCGAGTTGAAGGCGATTGGGTTGGGTGATTTCGGCGCGGGGACGATTCTCGATGTGGTCGCATGCCCGGGCACGGACACCTGCAAGCTGGGCATTGCTTCGTCGCGTGGTCTGGCGCGCGAATTACGGCAGCGGCTGGCGGCGCAGTATTTCAACCTGGATGCGGCGGCGAAGGCTCTGCACATCAAAGTGAGCGGGTGCTTTAACTCGTGCGGACAACATCATCTGGCCGACATCGGCTTTTATGGAAACAGTCGGACGCTTGGCAATCGGAAGGTGCCGCATTTCCAGGTGTTGCTGGGCGGTAAGTGGCGCGACAATGCCGGGTCGTACGGACTGGCCATAGGTTCCGTGCCATCGAAGAATGTGCCGGCGGTGGTCGAGCGCATCACGCAGCGGTTTGTGAAGGAACGTAAGGGCAACGAGAGCTTTCAGGATTTCATCGCGCGCATCGGCAAGGCCGAGAGCCGCAAGATGATCGAGGATTTGATGGAAGTGCCCGCGTACGAGTTGAGCCCGGGGCTTTACTCCGACTGGGGCGACCCGCGTGAGTTTACGATGGGCGACATGGGCATGGGCGAATGCGCCGGCGAGGTCGTGTCGCGGCTGGATTTCGACTTGCAAGCGGCGGAGCGATTGTGCTTCGAGGCGCAACTCAAACTGGAAGCAAAGGATTTGGCCAAAGCTGACGAGTTAGCCTACAAATCGATGCTGCAGGCGGCGCAGGGACTAGTCAAGGAACTCTGGTACGACGTGCCGAATGATCCGGACGTAATCGCGAAAGAGTTTCGCGCGCGACTGTTCGAGCCGAAACTGTTCTGGGACCGGTTCGTGGGCGGCAAGTTTGCCCAGGACTTTTTCCGTCGACATGAGAATCCGCCAACGCGGTATGACCACGACGAAGTGCATCGGCTGATCGAGGAATCGCAGTTGTTCATCGAGGCGGCGCACGCCTGCGCCGACAAGCTGCGCGAACAAAAAGCCGCGCAGATGAACCAGCTTGTGAAGTAACGGAAGCCGACTCGATATGGACCTCTACAAAATCGGCGTCAAGATTTTCGTCTCCAATCCGAAGGTCGTGGACATTCACGATTTCATTCCGGTGTTCCAGGGTTGGATTCAGCAGCAGAAGATCGACGGGCACCAGTTGATCGACGTGCACGACTACTCGCACGTTGAGAACGGGCCGGGGATTCTGCTCGTGGCGCACGAGGGCAATTTCAGCATGGACCAGGAAGGCGGACGGCTTGGGCTGTTCTATTACCGCAAGCGGGAAATGACGGGTGGACTCGAAGCGAACCTCAAGATGGTTTTGAATACGGCGCTGCACGCCTGCAAGCTGCTGGAGTCGGAGCCGAAGCTGAACGGGATCAAATTCAAGACGGATGAAATTCTGGTCATCGCCAACGATCGTCTTCTGGCGCCGAATGACGCGGCATCCCGAGCGAAGTTTGAGCCGGTGATTGCGAAGGTGTTGGGCAAAGCCAAACTCGCACCTCAGTCCGCCGACCCTCGTGAACGGCTGGCTTTTGTCGTCAGCCGCAGCTAAAATAGCGGCGTGACAATTCTTGCGGCACACCGTCAGCACTCGCGGCGCTTCGAGGACTTTAAGTACGTCTACCCGGTCCTCTCGCGGCGCAGCCACGGCATTTCCATCGGGCTGAACGTCAATCCGGACAAGGCGTGCAATTTCGACTGCATTTATTGCCAGGTCGACCGCACGACCGAGTCCGCCGTGAAGAAGTTTGATCTGATTGTCGCGGAAGAAGAATTGCGCGACATGCTGGAGATGGTTCGCTCCGGAGAGATCGCGCAGCACCCGCCGTTCAACTCGGTCCCGCGTGAACTTCTGCGCCTGAACGATATCGCCCTCAGCGGCGACGCGGAACCGACCACGCTCCCCAATTTTGCCGAGACCATTCGGATGATTGTGCGGGTGAAACCGGCGGACACGAAGGTCGTGTTGATTACCGATGCCGGGGGATTGGATCGGGCGGACGTAAGGCGCGGCTTGGAAATCATGGATGCCAACAACGGCGAAGTGTGGGCGAAACTCGACGCCGGGACGAAAGAGTACTTCAAGCTCATCAATCGCACGAAGATTCCCTTGGCGCGGATCTTGAAAAACATTTCCGAGGCGGCGAAGGTGCGTCCGATTGTCATCCAGAGTTTGTTTCTCAAGATTCGCGGGGAAGGTCCGACGAGCGAAGAGATCGGGGAATACTGTCGACGATTGCGCGAGATTGGGAATATCAACCCCGATCTCGGAATCGGGGTAAAGTTGGTGCAAGTGTACACCATCGCGCGAAAAGCAATGACGGTCGTGGACGGGATACCGGCGTGGGAATTTGTTTCGGCATTGTCGAATGCCGAGGTGGACGTGATTGCCGAGCGCGTGCGGAGCGAAGCGGGAGTGAGTGCGGAGAGTTTTTACGGGGGGTAGATGTCTCTTATCAAATCAGGAAGGTACGGAAATGAACGAACCCAAGAAACCCAGAACCTTTACGCTTTGGAAGGCTCTGATAGCCCTCTTCCTTCTCTGCCTTTTCTTGACGTGGTACTTTGGACGCTATCTGCACCGCCGGTAATTTCAAATTAGGACAACGCCGGGATTCTCGTTCAGTTGACACGTGTGGGGTGATGGGCTAGGGTGCGCGACGGATGTGGCAGATGCCACAGAGTGCCGCGGGGTTGCTTCTGCGACCGCGCGGATTGGAGCAACGCCAGTGTTGGGCGTTGCGGGGAAGGTGGCGGGCGGTTGGCCCGGAAAGAACAAAAATTACAAAACGAACCCATCTTTTTGCACGCCGGCTTGATTTTCTTTCCGGGAATTTGGGTTCGTTTTGGGCAAACGAAGCCATTTCTTGGGGCAACGAAAGGTTTTTTGTGTTGCGGTCCGTCGAAATTCCGTGTAAATCCGTGCAAAGCGCGGGTAGGCGCTTCTGGCGAGGGAAGCAATCACATGAGCAAATACGGTCTTGAAAACCATGGTATCACGGGCGCGGGAAAGGTGCATTGGAACCTGTCCGTGGCGAAGCTGGTGGAAGAATCCATCAAGCGCGGCGAAGGCCTGCTGACGAGCAGCGGCGCGCTGAACGCGATGACGGGCAAGCGGACGGGGCGTTCTCCGCGCGACAAGTGGACAGTGGAAGAGCCGTCCACGAAGGACAAGATCTGGTGGGGCAAGGTCAACCAGCCGATTTCCGAGGAGAATTATTTGGGGTTGCGGCAGGAAGTGCTCGCGTATCTGCAGGGGCGCGAACTGTTCGTGATGGACGGATATGCGGGCGCCGATCCGCGGTACTCGATGCCGATTCGGATTGTGACCGAGTACGCGTGGCACAATCTGTTCGTGAAACAGCTTTTCCGTCGGGCGACACCGGAACAACTCAAGTCGCACGTACCCGAGTGGACGGTCATCAACGCGTGCAAGTACAGCGCCGACCCGAAGAAGCACAAGCTCAATAGCGAAGCGTTCATCATCGCTGATTTCTCGCGCAAGACCGTGCTCATTGGCGGGACACAATACGCCGGCGAGATGAAGAAGAGTATTTTCTCGGTGTTGAACTTCGTCCTGCCCCAGAGGGGCGTGCTCCCGATGCACTGCTCGGCCAACATGGGCAAGGACGGCGATGTGGCGATCTTCTTCGGCTTGAGCGGCACGGGCAAGACGACGCTGTCGGCCGATCCAAATCGCGATCTAATCGGTGACGATGAGCATGGCTGGAGCGATCACGGCGTGTTCAATTTCGAGGGCGGCTGCTATGCCAAGTGCATCAAGCTGACGAAGGAACGCGAACCGCTGATTTGGGATGCGATCCGGTTCGGCTCGGTGATCGAGAACGTGGTGGTTGATTCCGTCACGGGCGAACCCGATTACATGGATGATTCCGTGACGGAGAACACGCGGTGCGCGTATCCGTTGGATTACATTGCCAACGCGGTGCCCAGCGGCATGGGCGGGCATCCGAAGGCGATCGTATTTTTGGCCTGTGACGCATTTGGTGTGATGCCACCCGTGGCGCGGCTGAATCCTGCGCAGGCCATGTACCATTTCATGGCGGGTTACACCGCGGCGCTGGCGGGGACCGAGGCCAATATGGGTAAGGACCCGACGCCGACATTCTCGACGTGTTTCGGCGCGCCATTTCTGCCGTTGCCGCCACAGACGTACGCGCAAATGCTGGCGGAAAAGATGCGCAAACATCGCGTCCACTGTTACCTGCTGAATTCCGGATGGGTTGGCAATGCCTTTGGTCAGGGCCCGCGCATTTCCTTGAAGGTCAATCGTGAGAATGTGACACACATCATCGATGGCACTCTGGACAAGGCGGAATTCCACAAAGATCCGACATTTGGGTTCGAGGTGCCAAAATCTTTGCCCGGTGTCCCTGCGGAATTGTTGGCCCCGCGCTACGGTGCCAAGCACGCAGCGGAGTATGACCGACGGGCGAAGGATCTGGCTGGCAAGTTCGTGAAGAATTTCGAGCAATTCAAGGGCGTGTCCCCTGAGATTGTCGCCGCCGGTCCCAAAATCTAGCCCGACATTGGGGCGAGCCGCATTGACGAAGGGCAGTGACTACGGCTTGCGCCGAGCCGTGATTGTCGGTTATCCTGCATCGTCATGCTGAAGACCTCTGAGAGCGCCGAGGATTACCTGGAGCGCATCTACGAACTGATCGAGGACAAGGGATACGCGCGGATGATCGACATCGCGCGCACCTTGCGTATCCGTCAGGCTTCGGTCACGCACATGGTCCAGAAGCTGGGCGAAACCGGGTTCGTGCGCTACGAGAAGTACCGCGGCCTGGTGTTGACCTCGAAGGGCAAAGGCGTGGCGCGCGCGGTGCGTCGTCGGCATCAGGTGCTCGAGGAATTCTTTACGTTGCTGGGGGTCAACGGTGGAGTGGCCCAGCGCGATTTGGAGGGGATCGAGCATCATCTGAGCCCGGCGAGCGTGGAACGGATCGAAGAATTGGTGCGATTCCTCCGCGAGAACCCTCGCGTCTTACGGAAAATCGGCGCCGGGCGCGCCGAGAAGAGATGATGAATCGACAGGTCGCAATTCTGGCGGTGGCGGTGTTGGCCCTGAGCACGATGGTGCGGGCGGCGGACATTATTGACGGCGTTGTCGCCATCGTGAACAGCAATGTCATTACCTACAGCGAGGTGATGGAGTTGGTTCAGCCTGTCGACCGGGAACTGCGGCGCAATTTTTCGGGTCAGGAGTTGGAGGATCAGAGACGGAAAGCCCAGGAGGACGCGCTGAACACGCTCATCGAGCACGCGTTGATCGTCCAGGAATTTGACGCCAAGGGATACAAGATCCCCGAGACGTACGTGGAGGGGCAAATCAACAGCCGGATCGCCACGGAATTCGGCGGCAACCGCGCGGCCTTTATCAAGACGCTCGAAGCGGAGAACCTGACCCTCTCACAGTTTCGAGATCAGGAACGCGAGCGCATCATCATCGAGGTCATGAGGGACCAGCGGGCGCGAAAGACCATGGTGGTGTCCCCCTACAAGATCGAGAAGTATTACCAGGATAAGATCGACCAATTCAAGGTGGGCGACCAGGTCAAGCTCCGAATGATCTACATCAAGCGCGGCGAGGCGGTCGCCGCCGACGCTGTTGCCCACGGACAAGACACGGCGTCAGCAACCAATCCGCCGTCACCGACCAATTCGGAGGCAGCCGCGGCGGTAACCAATTCCGGAGCGACTGCCGTTAGTTCAACCACAACGGTTGCAGAGGCTGTGACGGTGACAAATGTGCCAAGAGAAGTCCCGTCAACGAATTCAGAGACCCCGGCCGCCGTCTCGACCACGGTTGTTAGTGGAGCTGCGGCCGCGATGACAAACGCAGTGGAGGTCGCGACAACGAATGCTGTCGCAACAACTGCCGGCGGCGAGACGAATGGGGCAGCGACTGCCACAACCGCCGCCACGCCGCCGCCGCCTGCTGTCGATCTTCAGCGCAAGCTCGCGGAGGAAATTCTGGCAAAGCTGGACGCTGGCGACAGTTTCGAGAGCATGGCCCGCGTCTATTCCGAAGGCAAGGAGGCGAAAGAAGGCGGCGATTGGGGTTGGATCGGGCGCGACATCTTGCGCAAGGAGCTAAACGAAATCGCGTTTTCGCTGAAGCCGGGCCAACACAGCCGCGTCATCGAGACTGCGGAAGGCTATTACATCCTGGAGGTCGACGACGTGAAGCCCGCGCACACAACACCCCTGGCCGAGGTTCGGGACGACATCGAAAAGACCCTGTTGCAGCAGCAACGCGCCCAGATGCAGGAACAATGGGTCAAGGATCTTCGCGCCAAGGCGTACATCCGACTTTTCTGACAAATGCCAAATCGTCCCCGGATTGGGATCACGCTTGGCGACCCCGCGGGCATCGGGCCGGAGGTCGTGGCCAAGGCACTGAAATCCGGTCAACTCGACCGGCGCTTCGACTACGAAATCATTGGGAACCCGCGCACAGAGCGCCGCGCAGATGCTGTGGACTGGGTTGTGGAGGGCGCGAAACTCTGCCTCGATGGCAAATTAGCCGCGCTCGCGACCGCGCCCATCACCAAGGAGCTCCTGCACCGGGCCGGCTATCCGTTCGTTGGCCAGACGGAACTTCTGGCACACCTTTCACGCACGAAGCGGTTTGCCATGATGCTGGCGGGCGGGCCCTTGCGCGTGGCGCTCGTGACCATCCATGCGCCCTTGCGTGACGTTGCGAAACTCGTCACGACACGCAAAATCGTCGAGGTGATTGAATTATCAGACCAGATCTGCCGCCGGTTCGGTATCCGTCGTCCCCGAATCGCGGTGGCGGGACTGAATCCCCACGCGGGTGAAGGCGGGTTGCTCGGCGACGAAGAACGGCGGGTCATCGCGCCGGCGGTGAGGCGCGCCGCGCGGCGCGGCGTCGTGGTCAGTGGGCCGCATTCTGCGGACACACTGTTTTATCGCGCCGTGCACGGAGAGTTCGATGCGGTGGTAGCGATGTACCACGACCAGGGTTTGGCGCCGTTCAAATTGATCGCGTTCGACAACGGGGTGAATCTGACACTCGGTTTGCCGTTTGTGCGGACAGCGCCAGACCACGGCACCGCGCCCGATATTGCCGGCAGAGGTGTCGCCCGCCCCGATGGGATGATCGCGGCGATCAACATGGCGGCAAAACTTGCACGACGATCTTCAAAATAGAACAGGTGGCGGATTGGTCGGTTCGCCGTCGCAATCTGAAGACCTGATCTCGCGTACCGACTTTGCAACATCATGCTATCGGGCGGACATGATTCTTTCGGATTACCATGTCCGCCCGCCGATCCATTTTACCGTTCTTTGCTTTGGATGTTTTTGTTCAACTCGGCTAAACATTCCAAAAGATATTTGGCAATTCCTTGGTGCTTTTCAGGAGATTTGCCCCTGGCAATCGTCTTCAATCCGACCGTGATTTCGTCAATTAACTCGGGTATTTGATTCAACGTTTCTGTTCACCTCCCAACTTTTCAATCTAACATTTTCGCCAGTATTTCTCAACCTCCGTTCTCATCATCCTCCCCTACTTAACATCCCTGTTCTAATCGGCGGCTGTTGCCATTATGGGAGCACCCCCTCAGACCGCCGCCTTATTCGGCGACGACTTGTTGGACAAACCCTCCGACATCCTCTTTGACCTTGATTCCACCGACGAAGTAGAGCATAAAAGTTGTCAGCCGAGGTGCGGAACGCTGTGGGTTTTATCATACTGATTTTGGTTCTGTGGCTTCTCTTCCGGCTCTTCCGTTGGCTTAGGAAGCCCCCAAGTACATGCTCAGTTTGCGGAAACGCACTTCGATCACGCATCTATGTTTGGGAGATCAAGGGACGGAAACAATACCTCTGCCCATACTGCAATACCTCAATGGAGAGAAAGAAGAGCAAAGGGGCCATTGATCGATTGCTGGATGAATGAGAGTGTGTAACATCTCATCGGGGATATACCGACATTTAACATGAAATTCGGCCTTCGCACACCATCGCTGAAACGCCGAATCGCCGCCCGTACGTCTTGGAAGCGATACGTCCGCCATTCGCTCGGTTTCAAGGCTCCGAGAGGTTGGGGCTGGGTGACGAATCCAAAGAAGGCTGCCTACAACCGCATCTACCGCCGTACTACCTTTAGCGTTGACGATCTGTTCAAGACCCCGAAACGACGTAGTTCATCCGGTTGCCTGGTTGCTGTCCTGTTGTTCGCATTGATTGGGTTTATTTTGACCAAAGGCATTTGGTCAGCGGTGGCCCAAGTCTTCCGATGACAACCTCTGGTTCGGAAACCATGACAATGAAATGAGTAGGTATGGACATCACTTTTAGCTGCGAATCTTGCGGGCAGAGCATCGTGATCGACGAAGCCGGGGCCGGACAACTCGTTGACTGTCCAAAATGCGGCACAACGCTTGAGGTGCCCTACAAGTCCAAATCTTCGGACGATGTTGCCATGCCTTCTTTACCGCCGGACAAAACTGTTGGAGCTTACCCTTGGCTCCCCAAGACCATCTTCGCATTGGTCATTGGCGCCCTCATGCTCGGTAGCGGCTTGTTCGCCCACAAGTTGTGGAAGGATCAGCAAATCGCAAAAGCTGAGGAAGCCAGAGCCGAGGCGGCAAAAGCTGAGGAAGCCAGAGCCGAGGCGGCAAAAGCTGAGGCAGCTAGGGTCGAGGCGGCCAGAGTCGAGGCGGCAAAAGCTGAAGCATCAAAAGCGAAACAAAAAGAAGAGATGAAGGCTCAAGAAGCCAAGGCCATCGCAGACGGAGAGAATGCGGCGAAGGCACAGTACGACGCTGAATTGCGGAACGCAGAAGCAGTACAGTTAGTAGACAAGGCGGGGCAACAACTAAAGGCGACGATGCAACAATCGACATTGCTCCAGCCAGACCAAGCGATTGCCCAAATACAGGCCGCAGTCCAACAATTCGAGGCGGCAATGCATCAAGCCGAGGCGTTATCGCCGTTAGAGCCAGCAGAACGAGCCAGGGTGGAAAACGCAATGCGACAACTGGAGCAGTCAGCACAAGGCTATATTCACAAGTTAGAAATGGACAGGGTAAAGGTTGTTGATTTCGCCTGGACTAAAGATGAGTCAGGATCATTTATAGTCGCAAGCTTCACGATTAAGAACCAAAGTGCAACTGACGTTAAGGACATTCAAATTACTTGTCATCACTATGCACCAAGCGGGACGGAGATTGACAGCAATGTTCAAACAATCTACGAAATTATTCCCAGCGGACATGTCTTGACTGTTAGAAACTTTAATATGGGTCTGATTCATGCTCAGGCAGTGCGTTCAGCAGCAGAAGTTACGGATTACACGGTTATGAAGTAAACTCATCTTGAATGGTCCGATCATGCCTTGCTCGGTAGAGCAGGGGGGTGCTGGGGAACAGGGACGACGCACCTCAAACCGGCACGATGACCATCGGCGGCGATACGTTCACAATAACAGAGTCGAGCGTACTACCGTAAATCGGTCGACAACATTCTTGTCGAGGCGGATGGGTGCAAGAGTGCTCACCGCATCGAGATTGTGTTGCCCAACCGGTCGGGTATGATTCTCGCAGTTCGCTGAAAGTGACGCTTATGAAAGAGTTTACGATTCGGACAAACCAACATGCGGAATTCCACGAGATAACGGACAGGCTGCAGGAGGCTGTCGACGAAAGCGGAATCAAGGAGGGCGTCTGCGTGGCGGTCGTACCTCACACGACAGCGGGGATAACGATCAACGAGAACGCCGACCCCGATGTTGTATCCGACATGATTTACGCGCTCGACAAGGCGGTTCCGTGGAAGGATCCGCACTACCGGCATGGCGAGGGCAATACGGCGGCGCACGTCAAGTCGAGCATGATGGGGCAAAGCGTGCACGTACTGGTGCGTGGCGGCAAACTGCAATTTGGCACATGGCAGGGCGTGTACCTTTGCGAATTTGATGGACCACGGAGCCGGAACCTGTGGGTGACCGTCATCGGGTAGCCGCGTTTGATTGGGCCCGACGGCAAGATGGTTTTATCGCGAAGGCTTCTGACCGTAGTAAGCGTCACGACCGTGCTTGCGGTGGAAATGCTTGTCGAGCAATGCGCGTTGGATCGGCTTGACGGACGGCTTCACGCGAAGGGTTTCGCTCGCCAGACGCGCCAGGTGTTCGAGCACAACCGCGTTCTCAACCGCGTTCTCGACAGTGGTGCCCCAGGCAAACGGCGCGTGGCTGGCCACCAGCACGCCGGGGAAGTGAAGCGGATCAGCTTTCCTAAGTTTCTCCACAATCACGCGGCCTGTGTTCGCTTCGTAGTCTTGTTTGATTTCCCTGGCGGTGAGCAAGCGCGTGCACGGCACCGGCCCATGGAAATAGTCAGCGTGCGTTGTTCCGAGCGCGGGTAATTCGCGCCGCGCCTGCGCCCAAGCTGTGGCGTACAAGCTATGGGTGTGAGCGACGCCGCCGATTTCCACGAACGCGCGATACAGCACCAGATGGGTCGGCGTATCGGAACTGGGCCGCAGATCGCCTTCGACGACCCGACCCGTTTTGAGTGAGACGACGACCATGTGTTCCGCAGTCATCTCGTTGTACGGCACGCCGGACGGTTTGATCACCAGATGGCCGCTGGCACGGTCCACGCCGCTGACGTTGCCCCAGGTCTGGACAGCGAGTCCCTCGCGGACCAATTGACGGTTCGCTTCGCAGACTTTCTGTTTCAGTTCGTCCAACATGGTGTTGTCGTGGTAAGTGCAGTTTCTAATGCCTGACTCGCGTGCGAATCTCCAGCAGTTTCTTCATCACGTCGTGCAGGTTTCCATTCCACGTGCGGGTACCAAAGGCATCATGCAGCGTCCGATACAGCGGATACAATTCGCGGTACACGGCATGCGCGTGCGGATTTGGCAGGAAAACGCGCTTTTTGACGCCGGTCATGGCCGTTTGAGCTTGGGCGTAATTCGCGTGAGTTCCACCCACAACAGCCCCCGCGACAGCCGCACCGAGTGCGCACGTCTGCGCCGCGCGCGAGATTTTCATGGGACGACCCGTCACGTCCGCGTAGATTTGCATCACCACGGGATTCTTCTCGGCAATGCCGCCACAGTTGACGATCTGCTCGACCTTGACGCCATATTCTTCGAACCGGTTGATGATCGTCAGCGCGCCAAAGGCGGTGGCTTCAATCAGGGCGCGGTAAATCTCCGCGGGCGTCGTGTACAGCGTTTGGCCGAGCAACAAACCGGTGAGTCGTTGGTCAACCAAAATGGTGCGATTGCCGTTGTTCCAATCGAGCGCCAGAAGGCCCGACTCGCCCGGTTTTAGCTTCGCGGCCTCCTTCGTCAGGGTTTCATGCGAGCCGCGTTGTCCGCCCGGCTGGATGCAGTCCACAAACCAATTGAAGATGTCGCCTACCGCCGATTGTCCCGCTTCCAATCCATAGTACCCCGGCAACACACTGCCATTGACAATGCCACAAAGGCCGGGAATGTCGGCCAGGCTCTGACTGATGGGCGCGAGCATGATGTCGCAGGTGCTTGTCCCAATGATCTTGACCAATGTGCCCGGCGCGATCCCCGCGCCGATGGCACCCAAGTGAGCGTCGAATGCGCCCACGGCCAGGGGAATTCCTGCGGGCAGACCGGTGCGTCTGGCCCAATCCACTGTCAGCCCGCCAACCGCGCGTTCGATAGTGCGGGCCTTCGCCGCCAGCCGCGACCGCAATTCGACGAGTCTGGGATGCAGCGAACCGAGAAACTCGGCGTCGGGATAACCGCCCCACGTGTCGTTGTACATGGCCTTATGGCCGGCCGCGCAAATGCCGACCGTCAGCTTGTCGGGCGCTTCCGTTCCTGTCAGCATGGCCGGGATCCAGTCGGCGATCTCGACCCACGTGTACGCCGCGTCGAACACGTCCGGCGATGTTCTCAGGCAGTGAAGGATTTTGCTGAAGAACCATTCGCTGGAGTATATGCCACCGCACTTCGCCAGGTATTGCGGGCGCATCTCCAGCGCGGCCTGGGTGATCTCCGCGGCTTCGAGCACGCCGGTGTGGTCTTTCCACAACCAGGCCATGGCGGCGGGGTTTTTGGCAAATCGTTTGTCGAATGCCAGTGCCCGGCCACAGGCGTCGACTGGCATCGGCGTGCTGCCCGTGGTGTCGACGCCGAGACCGACGACATGGTCAGGCTTGAAACCATTCACGGCGCGCTTTGCCTGCGCCAGCGCCTTCTGGATGGTGATCTCCGCGCCGGTGAGGTAGTCCGACGGATGCTGACGGGCAAGGTTCGGGTCGCGTGACAGGATCACCCCGTGCGTGCCGTGGGCATACTCCCAAACGGCGGTGCCGACTTCGCGTCCGTTAGTTGTGTCCACGATCAGCGCGCGGACGGAATTCGTCCCGTAATCCAAGCCGATGGTGTATTTCGCGCGCACGTGAAAGAACGCTGCCTACGGCGTGACGATAATTTTCACCACGTTGTCCTTGTAAGAGGAGTTCAGGGCGAAAGCCTCGGCCACGTCTTTCAGCGAGACGCGATGCGTGACGAGAGAGAGAACGTTCACCTTGCCGGATTCAACCAGACGAATGGCCCGCGGGTAGGTGTGCTTCATGCGGCGGCTGAAAATGATCGCCAAACCTTTGCGGCGCGCCGTGGAGTGCTGGAAGGCGCAACGGTCCTCGGACGGGATGCCCACGAGGACGACGCGACCACCGGGACGTGTGAGTTCGACAGCCTGTTCGACGGCCGCGCCACCCCATGCCGCCTCGATGGCCACGTCCACCTCGCCACGGACGGCCAAAGGCTTGGCCCCCAATTTGGAAGCCAACATCAGGCGGTGCGGTAGTGGATCGCGGACGAAAATTTCTCCGGCGCCCGCCAGCTTGGCGGTTTGCACGAGGAGCAATCCAATTGGCCCGGCTCCGATGACAGCGACGCGGTCGCCCGCCCGGATTTTTGCAAGGTGGATCGCGTGCATCGCGACGCCAAGCGGTTCGAGCATGGCAGCCGCTTCGTCATCAATGGAGTCCGGCACCGGGAAGCAGGTTCGCGCCGGCACGACCATGAGCTCCCGCAAACTTCCGTCGTCAGGATACAAGCCACAGAAATGGAGTCGTCGGCAGAGATTCGGATTCCCGCTTTCACACAGGTCGCAACGGTGGCACGGATGCGCCGGGTCGACGGCCACGCGCATACCGGCGCGCAATTCCTCCACGCCGCTTCCAATCGCTTCGATAACGCCGCCGAATTCATGTCCGAGAACAAGGGGAGATTTGAGGACGGTATCACCGATGCGCGCATTGGCGAACATATGCAGATCGCTGCCGCAGATACCCGTGGCGGTGACGCGCAACAGGACATTGCCGGGACCGGGATTGCCGGGGTGGGGGATGCGCTCGATTTGAATATCGCGCGGGCCGTACAACCGCGCCGCCATTATGGGGCGCAACGATGAACCCGCCTTCGCCAAAGGGGCGGCGGGTACAGTACGGGCAATGGGGGAAGGAGACCGCGGCGTGGCCGCTGCTCTCACAATTGTTTTAGTGCGTCGCGCCATGGATCGGTTCACTCTCAGTTCATTGTTACATACGTCCCAACCCCGGCGCGAGATGATAGTAGATTTCGTTGGTGCGTAGTTGCTGCTTGAAGGAGCGTAAATCTGTGTTGGCGTCGATCACAACAAGTTCCACACCGGCGATTTCGGCGAAGTCTTCCATGTGCTCGGTGGTGACGGCGTAGCTGAAGCCGGTGTGATGCGCGCCGCCAGCCTGAATCCACGCAGCACAGGCGGTTTTGAAATCGGGCCGGCATTTCCAAACAGCCCGGGCCACCGGCAGCTTCGGCAACGGTTTCGGTGGTTTGACCACGTCCACTTCATTGACGAGCAACCGGAAACGGTTGCCGAGGTCGATCATCGAGGCATTGATTGCGGGACCGGGTGGTGCGTTAAATACGAGGCGAACGGGATCTTCTTTGCCGCCAATGCTGAGTGGATGAATTTCCAAGGACGGTTTGTCCGCGGCGATAGATTCACAGATTTCGAGCATGTGTGCGCCCAGCACCAAATGACCGTCGGGGTGGAGATGATAGGTGTAATCCTCCATGAAGGATGTGCCACCCCGGAGATCGGCAGCCATTACTTTCATCGCGCGGAGCAGCGCGCAAGTTTTCCAGTCGCCTTCCGCGCCGAACCCGTAGCCATCGGCCATCAACCGTTGCACGGCGAGGCCCGGTAGTTGTTTCAAACCGTGCAGGTCCTCAAACGTCGTGGTGAAACCTTTGAATCCACCGTCTTTCAGGAAGGCGCGAAGGCCGAGTTCGATACGCGCGCCCTCGCGAAGCGATTCATGGCGCGCGCCGCCTTTGCGCAATTCCTTCGCAACATCGTAGCGCTGCACGTATTCATCGCACAGGCGGGTGATGGCCGCGTCGCCGGCTTCGTTGACGACCTTCACGAGATCGCCGACACCGTAACCGTTGACCGCATAGCCAAGTTTCGCTTCGGCGGCGACCTTGTCACCTTCGGTCACGGCGACCTGACGCATGTTGTCGCCGAAACGGCAGAACTTCGCGCCCTGCCAGTCGTGCCAGGCCTGCGCGGCGCGCATCCAAGCGGCGATACGATCCTGAACTTCCGTGTCCGACCAGTGGCCAACGACCACCTTGCGACTCAAACGCAGGCGGGTGTGAAGGAATCCTGCTTCGCGGTCGCCATGGGCCGACTGATTCAGATTCATGAAATCCATGTCGATCTCGCCCCAGGGCAGGTCGCGATTGAATTGCGTGTGGAGATGCAGGAAGGGCTTCTTCAAAGCGGACAAACCGCCGATCCACATCTTCGAGGGCGAGAACGTATGCATCCACAGAATCAGGCCCGCGCATTTGGGGGCGTGATTGGCTTCGAGGCAGAGTTGGCAGATGGCGTCGGGCGTGGTGAGCACCGGCTTGAACACGATCTTCAGCGGCAGGCGCTTCGTGCCGTTGAACGCCTCGACAATCTTGCGCGAATTGGCGGCCACCTTTTTCAGCACCGCCTCGCCATAGAGGTGTTGGCTGCCGGTGATGTACCAGATTTCGACGGAATTGAGGTTCTTCACAAGTGATCTCCTGATCAAATGAATTCGTTGAGGATGTTTTCCAGCAACTCTTGGCGACCGCTCGCGTTGGCGTCGGCCTCGCCCTTCTTGAGCATGTAAGTTTCGAGTTCCTTCAAGCCGACCTTGCGATTCTCGATGTCGCGACCAATGCCCTTGTCCCAAGAGGCATAGCGTTTCCTGACGAATTCGCCCAGGCGACCGTCGTTGCGGATCGTGGCGGCGATTTTCAGCCCGCGCGCGAAAGCATCCATGCCGCCGATGTGCGCGTGGAACAGATCCACCGGCTCGAAGCTCTCGCGGCGCACCTTGGCATCGAAGTTCAGGCCGCCGGTTTTGAAACCGTCCATGCCGAGGACGACGAGCATGATTTGCGTGGTCAGGTAAATGTCGGCTGGAAACTGGTCGGTATCCCACCCGAGCAATTCATCGCCACGGTTGGCATCGATGGAGCCGAGTCGGCCGGCGGACGCGGCGACGGTGAGTTCGTGCACCATCGTGTGACCGGCCAGTGTGGCGTGGTTGGTTTCGATATTGAGTTGAAAGTCATCAAGCAGATCGTACTCGCGGAGGAAATTCAGGCAAGCCGCCGCATCGGAATCGTATTGGTGCTTCGTCGGCTCCTTCGGTTTGGGTTCGATGTAGAACAGGCCCTTGAACCCGATGGACTTCTTATAGTCCACCGCCATGTGCAGGAACTTCGCCAAATGCTCTTGTTCGCGCTTGATGTCGGTGTTGAGTAATGTGGAGTACCCTTCGCGTCCGCCCCAGAACACGTAGCCTGCGCCGCCGAGTTCGTGCGTGACTTCGAGGGCCTTCTTCACCTGCGCGGCGGCGAATGCGAACACGTCGGCATTGCAGCTTGTCGCCGCGCCGTGAACGTACCGCGGATTCGAGAAGAGGTTGGCGGTGCCCCAGAGCAGCTTGATGCCGGTGCGCTGCTGCTCTTCCTTCAGGATTTTTACAACGGCATCGAGGTTCTTGTTGGTCTCGCGCAGGTCACGGCCTTCGGGCGCGACATCGCGATCGTGGAAGCAATAGAATGGCGCGCCGAGCTTCTCGGTAAATTCGAACGCGACCCGCACACGGCGTTGGGCGTTGGCAACGGAGTTTGATCCGTCATCCCAAGGGCGAACGGCGGTGCCGACGCCAAACGGATCGGTCAGTGGATTGCGGAACGTGTGCCAGTAGCAGACGGCAAAGCGCAAATGGTCGCGCAGTGGTTTTCCATTGAGTTTCTCAGCGGCCTGGTAGTGCTTGAACGCGAGCGGATTCTTCGACTTCGGTCCTTCGTATTCGATTCTCGGAATGTCGGAGAAAACTTGTGTCGCCATAATGGCCTCTGCGCGCCGCCGGAAGCCTGGCAGCAGGTCTGACTCGCGCCGGTTCGGATTCGTTTGTGCCACAGCCCGGCCACGCAGGGCAACAGGTTTCTGAAACCGGCAGAACACGCCGGCTGGTGCATCCTCAGCTTTTCAGACGGTTGCTGTCTTGAACGAGGCCAGATCCCACGGTTTCTCACCGCATTCGCGTGCGATTTCGTTGAACGCTTCGATCTCGGCCTTGGAGAAAAGCAGGCCACCGTGTTTTTTGGTCAGTTCCGCGGCCTTCGCTTCTGGTTGACCGGGGAGCATGCACTTCTCGTTGCCATGACCGAGGATGTCCTGGATGACGGCTTTAACGTTGTCGGCTTGACTGCGCTTCCTGGCGAAAGCGCCGCCGCTCATCGCGTCGGGATGAATGCATTGGAAGAAGAACACCGGTGTGTGTTTCTCATCATCCTTGACCTCATAGTGGCCGCGGATAGTCGGGAGTGAACCGCCGGTGAAGGCGGCGTACAATTCATCGATCAAGCCCAGGCCATAGCCCTTGTGCGCGCCAAACGGCAGCAATGCCACCGCTTTGTCAGGGTCGGTGGTCGGGTTTCCGTCTTTATCCACCGCGCAATTCGGCGGGAGCGGCTTCCCTTCGCGTTTGAGCTGTTGAACGCGGCCCATCGCGACGGTCGACGTGGCCCAGTCGATTACGATGGGAAACCCGATCGCTTTTGTCGTGGGGAACGCCCACGAATGAGGATTGGTGCCGAGCGTGGGCGTTTTGCCGCCAAATGGGACGACCTCGGCCAGCGCCGCTGTGCAACAGGTGTAGGCAATGTAGCCCTTCTGCGCGGCGTCCATCACGTAACCGCCCCCCCACAAGTAGTGGAAAGCGTTGTCGACGCTCACGACGCCCACGCCATATTCGTCGGCGAGTTTCATGCAGGTCTCCATCGCGCGATAGGCGACGGGCTGGCCCAGTTTTTTCTGCGCATCCCAGACTCGGGTGGCTTTGAATTTCGTAGGAATCTCGCGGATTTGCGCGCCGGGCACACACCCGCCCGCGCCGCTTCCGAACAAGTGGTCAAGGTGCAGCGCCTTAATGGCGTTGTGCGTGCGGATGCCATGGGTGGATGCGGCAGCGCAGAAACGCGCAGCGTCGGCGGCCTCATCAGCAGCATAGCCGCGGTGGCGATAGGCCACCTCGACGAGGTGGTTGTGAATTTTTTCGGGAATAACGTAGTACGTTTCGGACATGGCCTTTTGGGTTCGCTCCTAGACGTTGTAAGCGCGGGAGGTGGTGGTGCCGCCGTGGCCGGTCCAGTTGGTATGGACGAATTGGCCGCGGGGTTGATCGACGCGCTCGTAGGTGTGGGCGCCGAAATAATCGCGTTGGGCCTGCAGCAGGTTGGCCGGCAACCGCTCGCTGCGATAACCGTCAAAATACGCCAGCGCGCTGCCCAGGCACGGCACGGGAATGCCCAGTTGCGCGGCCTTGACCACTGCCCGCCGCCATCCGGCCTGTCGGCTGCTGACCGCCTTCTTGAAGAATTTGTCCAGCAGCAGGTTCACCAGGTTGGGATCGCGTTTGAACGCCTTCTTGATATCGCCGAGAAACTTGGAGCGGATGATGCAACCGCCGCGCCACACCAACGCGATGCCACCGTAGTTGAGGTTCCAGTGGAACTCTTTGGCGGCGGCGCGCATGAGCTGGTAGCCCTGGGCGTAGCTGACGATCTTGGAGGCGTAGAGCGCATGGCGGAGGTCTTTGACGAATTTCTGTGGGTCGCCGGAGAACTTCTTGACCTTCGGGATGATCTGTTGGGAGGCGGCAACGCGTTCCTCCTTGATGGCGGACAGGCAACGCGCAAACACCGCTTCGCCGATCAACGTCAACGGCATCCCTTCGTCCAGCGCGGTGAGCACGGTCCACTTGCCGGTGCCCTTCTGGCCGGCGGCGTCGAGGATCAGGTCGATGACCTCGTGGCCGGTTTCGTCCTTGTAGGCGAGGATGTCGCGGGTGATCTCAATGAGATAACTGTCCAGTTCCCCCTGGTTCCACTCGGCGAAGACGTCGTGCATTTGCTGGTTGGTCAGGCCGAGGCCGCGTTTCATCAGGTCGTAGACCTCGCCGATCAACTGCATGTCCCCGTACTCGATGCCGTTATGGACCATCTTGACGAAGTGGCCGGCCCCGTTCTCGCCCATCCAATCGCAGCAGGGATCGCCTTCGGGGGTCCTGGCGCAGATGGCTTGGAAGATGGGTTTGATCAGCGGCCAGGCCGCCGGGCTGCCGCCGGGCATCAACGACGGGCCGTGGAGGGCGCCTTCCTCGCCGCCGGAGACGCCGCTGCCGACATACAGCAGGCCCTTACTCTCAATGTACTGGGTGCGGCGGATGGTGTCGGTGAAATGGCTGTTGCCGCCGTCGATGAGGACATCGCCTTTTTCCAGCAACGGCAACAGATGCTCGATGAGTTCGTCGACGGCGTTGCCGGCCTTGACGAGTATGAGGATCTTGCGGGGTTTCTTCAGCGAGGAGACGAATTCCTCGACGGTGTGCGCACCGAAGAACTTCTTGCCCTGCCCGCGGCCGTTGATGAAGTCGTCGACCTTGGACGTCGTGCGATTGAACACCGAGATGGGGAAGCCCTTGCTTTCGATGTTCAAGGCGATATTCTCACCCATGACCGCCAGCCCGATCAGCCCAATCTCCGATTGTGGTGTGCTCATGGAATACTCCTCGTTGTCAGGTTTGTGATGCGCCCATATTGTCCAGCAGGGAAAACCGCCGTCAACAGGAATATTGGAGCATGGCACGAACCTGCCAACATCTGCGCTGGCGGGGGAAACAACCGTCCTACCCGATAGGAGGGCGACGGACTTTGAGTTTTAGCCAGCGGCGCCGGGCCGGACGTGAAGATCGCCCGAATAAACCCCAGAATGAGCTATGTGACCCCGTTCCCCTGGACATCAAAGTCCGCATCCCACCCGGCGCATCCTTGTAATCCCTTCCCCTCACTCCTTCTCGTCACGGCCCCGGCACCAGCCGGTTGAATCGTCAAGCTTTCAGAACACGACAGCACCCTCGCGGATGACGGGGACATCGCGAGGGCAGAAAAATGACATTTTGGTGACAGCGTTATGGCACGACGGAGGCGGTTGTGTGACAACCACGCGGTGGAAAATTGGAGCGCAACAGCGGGTCAATTCACCGAGTCGTGAATAAGGCAGTGTTTGGTTGCTTTGCCTTGTTGCCGCCGTTGCGCTCCGTAATCCCTCAAGCGATATTTGGTTCCAAAAGAGATTGAACAGATGAAGAATGATCTTGCCGCATGCGTACCTGAGGCAGGCAAGCCCGGACAAGAGGCCCGCTCTAATCTTCGAATTACTTTTCATCAACCATGCACCCCATCTTGGGGGTCAAGTTAGGGTCGCGCATGTTACTAATACCCTCAGCAGCGCCCCAACCAGTCAGCACTTCAGCATTGCCAGCAGTGAACCTCAACGGGACTTCCCACCGCACGCTAAACCGCTTGACTGCAACGAATAATAAACCAATTTGGACCGTTTGTCCAGTCAATTGCCGCGAAATTCGACCGCTCCAGTTCATTTCATTGTCATCAGCACTTAAAACCTGAAGACGCGTTCGCGCATTGCCTCCGAAATGCGAAGTGGCGCGGTGTTGACCTCGCTATGAGCAACCTTGGGAGCCGGGCGGTGCTTTCGTGGTCGGGTGATCGCCCGCAAAACGCCTAGCGCTTTCCGGCTTGAGTTTGAGGTGTGGTTTTGTTCTGCTTCGCGCACGGGGCGAGCCGCGTGATGGATCGCCATCAGGACTGCGATTCTCGTTTCCCGCGTAGCATTTGGGCACAGGTGCGCCTGCGTGATCCCCAAATGGTTGGTCGCATGCGGTGCCGGCCAACCGAGCCGGGTCATGCGCGCCCGCGCATGACCGGTCGCCAGCAGCGACTCCGCATATCTGACTCGCGATATTATTTGATCGCGCAACATCTCTACCCCGATATTATTTGATGGACTCTTTCTCCAGCCAATTACGGAAACTCTTGTCCTCGAAGCAATGGAACCAGACGCGGGCGGCGAGCGAACTCGGCGTCACGCAATCCCAGATCAGCGATTATCTCAGCGGAAAGAGCGAGCCGTATCTGAGCACCGCTGTTGCCGTTGCGAAACGGCTCGGCATCTCGTTGGATGAATTGTCGGGCGTCGGCCCATTGAGCGCGGTGGTCCGGGAAGAAATCGCCGTCTATGGAGCCGACGAGTCGTTCAGTGAGTGGGTCGAACGACTCAAGCGCCGCTGGCGGCGAAAGGGAGTGTCGCACGCCGAGATGGAACTCGCCATCCGCGTTCTGTTTCCCGAGGAGGCGGACAGGGTCATCGAGTGGTTGAACGCCCAACGGTAGGACAGTCCCTCACTGATACCCATAAGTTTCTTTCCTCAGTCGAGTTTAGCCACCGCAAGTTGCGTCAGCCGTTCGATATTGGCACAGCATGAACTTGCTTGGGGGTAGCGTCTAACGTAAAATGGCCATGCAAGTCAGTAAGTTCCTGCCACAGAATGGAACTGGCGAGGAAGGAATTTAAAGAAGAGCTGCCCCGCCGCCAGCTCCCCAATCATTCCCCTGACGTCAATAGAATGGCAGTGTAGTTCCTAGTCATGCCCCGCAGGAGGAACCGCAGAGAGCATGTCCATCGTGACACTGCCATGCTCCCAGAGAGAGCATTCAACTTGCCAGCGTTGCCCGCCGAAGGCTCGTATGCCAAATGGCTTCTGTAGATATCCGAACCGACGACGGTGGGGCTTCGGCGGACAACGATTACTGGATAGGCATCAAGGCGTATCTGTCTTCTCGAAGCTACGTCGATCCGAATGGCGACCAAAGACGCTGAAACCAAAAACGTAACACCCCCACCGCAGCTTCAGGATTCACACCGCGGTTTGTCAGGCGTTCTCGGGGACTCGGGCGGCGTGACCCGGGCCAAGCCAGGCAAGCGCCAGTCGGTTGTCGTCGAAGAAGCGCATTTGGACAGGAGCGAGTTTGACCCCCCGAAGCAAAAACTCGATCACCGTGCGTTTGAATCCGGGTGCCATGACGACGGCCCACTTCGTTCCGTGTTGAAGTCTCGCCACGGCTTCCATCTGCAACCCGACACCCGGGAGTTCCGCCAGAATCGGTCCCTCCGCATCATCATCGATTTGAAAGAGGATGTTGAACGAAGGATCATATGAAGGGTCATCGTGAACCGTGGAGAAGTGGCTCACCAGATCGGCGGACGTAACGCAGCCGCTCACCCGCACTCGGACGAGGCGGTCAGGACGGTCGATGATGTACTCGATCATGGTCGCTCTATCCCGCTGGAGCACTCAGTCAACTGCTTATGTAATGCAGCTTGCGTGCCTATCCTAACCGGCGTTCATAGCGATAGTTATGCACATCAAGCGAGCAGACTTGGGCGTTTGGGTTTGAATTCCGCCATTCCAAAGACGACGGCCAGGAACTTGCTCGACATCGCATCGAAGAATTCAGGCTTAAACCCCATCACCCGAGCCGTATGGAAAAGCGTTGAGTTCGTTCCGGCTCCGGAGAGCAAGTCAGGGTTGCCGGGTTACTTTCAGGTGCATGAATCTCGCGCTGGCCGGGGGGATGGGATTGCCGGCGTCGCTGGCCTTGATCGTTTGGGTCAGACCGTTATTGGTAATCACGGCGGATGTGATGCCATTGGTGCTCCACGGCCCGCCCGGATCGCTGGCGGCTTCGGCGCTATAGGTAAGGTCGATCGCCGACAGGACCTTTGTATAGGTCAGGGTAAGACAGTCGCAGGCCGGGTCGATTTGCGACGTGGGCAGACCTTGGATGCTGGCGACATTCGGGTTCAAATCCAGCGCGTATTCCAACAGGTTGACAATGCCGTCACCGTCCGGGTCGGCCAGATCGCCACTGATGGCGGAATTGTTCGCGTTGGTTCCGAACTCTGTTAATCGCCAATCGTTGAACGGCGTGTCGTGGACGGTGACGGTCGCGCTGGCAGGCGATCCAAGGTTGTAGGCGGCTGAATTCGACAAGGTCAATGTTACTGTCACATCGCCCACGACGATGCCATCGTCAATCGGCGAGACGGTGATCGGTACCGAGGTCGAACCGGCGGGGATCGTGGCCGAGTTTGCGATCAGACTGTAATCGACGCCGTTGCTGGCGGTGCCGCCGATCGTGTAGGCCACAGACTGGTCGATGTTCGTCGCGCCAACGCGTGTCATGGTGAACGCGCCGGGGATTTCGCCGAACTTGTAGGCGTCGGCGGTGCTGGCCACAATGCTGACGGCGGGCGACGAGACCTGGAATGTCAGGCTCGTAAAGGCGACTTCCGCAAAAACATTCGAGCCGGCGAGGATCGTCACCACGCCAAAATAATCCCCGGGCGGCGTGCCAGCATTGATGCCCACGCCGAATACAACATCGCTATACGTCTCACCTGCCAACAGGATGCCGGGTACATTGGCGTAGAACGTGTTCGTGTCCGCACTGAGGTAGTTCGTTGCCGCACCGATGAAACTGATTTGGATGTCGTTCAGAAACAACTCGTTCGTCGTGCACATATTGTTCAACGTGCCGGTGAACACAACCTCGTTGCTCACCGCTCCTGATTGGACGGCTGGCGTCAAGGTGAAGGACAGATCCGCCCGGGAAGCCGTCGGCAAGGGCACGCACGCCAGCCACAATAGCCAGAGGAAGGATTTGGTGCGCGCCATTTGCTTCCCTCATCGGCCGATGGCGAACAAGATAGCGTCGTTCACGGCGTACACAGTCCCGTCGACTCCGATTATGGTCGGGGTGTAGGCTTCACCGACTCCGGTCGTCAGCGTAAAAGTTTCCGAGAGCGTGTTGGACGTCAAGTCCCAGCGATAGAGTTTGCCATCCTCGCTGTTGGCGAGGATCGATTTGGTGAACGGGTCGATCGCGGCGGTGTTGATGCACCATTCCCGCACGCCGGGTTGGCCTGTGTTGGGTGTGGGACCGAGGACGGTCAATACTTCTTTCATCACCGTTGCACCCGTGATGGGATCGATTTCCGTATTCATGGGATCCAGAACGGCGATCTTGTTGGACCCGTTCCCTCCGATTCCAGGGTCGGAGTAATTGTTGTATTTGGTCATCAACAAATAAGATGAACTGCCGTGATACGAAGCAACGAGTGAAGAAGGAACGATGGACGCCGTGTCATCCCAGCCAAATGCTCCCGGGATTTTCGTTTGGCTCAATGTGCTGTCAAAATGCAGCAGCCATCCGCGATCATGATTTGAATACCATGGAGTTTCCAGCACACCAAAATACACGTCGCCATCTGGGCCTATCGTGGGCGACGCCGTGCTATCGTCATCCACATTCGCGTCATTTCCAGGATACTGGACATCCTTTAGCCGGACGCGAGCGCGCGGCATGAGCGTCCGACTATCCAAAGCGACAAGGTAACCATAGCCGGAATAGGCGTTGTTGACCGCGACATACAGTGTCTTATGGTCGTTGCTGAGCGCGGGCGCGCAGTTCATCGCAACCTGGCTGACGGGGGCGTCAGTGACAGTGGCGCTGGCGTAAATCCAGGTACCGTTTCCATTGTAATCAATGCGGGCCATGCCACTTTGGAGGCCAATGGGAGTGGAGCCCGTGACTTGGAACCCGAAGAACACATTGCCGTACCGGTCCGACGTGATCGGCGTGTCGATGAATACGTTGCCCAGATACGCGTTCGTGTTGGCGAGGTAATTCGTCAACCCGTAAAACGCGATCTGGCCGATGGCGGGGGCATTTGTCGAATCCGGCGAATCGCAGTAGTAGAGCGTACCGCCGGCCCCGGGAAAATACAGTCGGTCCTTGGGCGTGAGGGTCCCGGAAAAACTCGGAGTCCAGTCGTAAGTTGGCGGAAGAATGTAGTCGGTGGATTGCATCCACATCAACGCGCCATTGGTGCCCACGTGAGCTTCGACGCGGAACCCGCCATACGCACCGGTCTTTACCGGGACGATGACCGTA
Organism: Verrucomicrobiia bacterium; assembly: GCA_052146795.1. Classification (GTDB taxonomy): domain Bacteria; phylum Verrucomicrobiota; class Verrucomicrobiia; order Palsa-1439; family Palsa-1439; genus Palsa-1439. The sequence goes on along the minus strand of JBKQMH010000007.1, from coordinate 5,638 downwards.
TTGGATCGCGTGATCAACGGCGAACCATAGTGAATATACAGATCACCACTGGGATTGCCCCCCGCATGCTGCGGATTCAAATCCACCGCCGTTTGCCAGTGAAGATTGGCCAATGGCTGGGACGCAACAGGTGAAAGGGCGGTGTGCTGTGGGTCATGCGCGTAATCACTCCAAGGCACTCGAATGCTCTGCGCCCATGCACCCATCGGTGAGTACACACCACAGACGGCCAGAATGCCGAAGAAAGTCCCCAGTCCGTTCGAGAACCGATTGAGCGAAGCCCACTTCATCTCACACCCTCACGCCAATTGTGTAGTACAGACAGCGACCCACTGATGCATTTAAGTCTATCGACCACGTACGGACAGGGCAAGTGAATTCTTTTCACCCAACCCTTGCAGAAGCCATTGTTTCGCGTACAATACGTCCAGCGAGGAACGATGGCGTATGAAAATGTGGGTCGTTGTTGTCGCTTCTTTATTTTTTGTGTTGGGTACCTCTTTGCGGGCCGCCGACAAGCCACAGGGCGAACTGCTGGAACTGCATTCGTGTCAGCTCTACATCGGAGGATGCATCGCCTCGTCTGAAGCCACGCAGGACGGCCACTATCTCTTGCGCGTCTGGAATTTTTCGGGCGGCTCGTATGACGGGACTCCCTTGCGCGGCCTGACGGTGGCGCTCCTTGAGGTTGGTGACCAGAATCTGGCGGTGAGAGGGACGCAGCCGACCGAGTCCATGATCTATCTGCCGCAATTGGCTGACTCCATCCAGTCCGAGACGCTCCTCCAATGGCTGAAAGCCGCGAATCCGGAAGTCAGCCATACGAGACTGCGCACGCGCACGGTCCCCATGAAATTCACGCCCATGGCCAACTCCGTATCGTTCTCGGCTGGCAACTTTGTCCAGGTCGCAACCAAACCCTTTGAGCCCTGCGGCCTTATCAGTTGTGGCGAATCGCTTTGGTACACGCCTCGTTCGACGATGACCTCCTACACCGTTGAGGTCACCAGCAAGGCGGTCGTTCAGGAACCTGCACTTGCCCTGCGATGGATTGACCACGGCAAAAACAACATCTTCGAAGGCCGATTCGGCGAAAGCACGACGGCCTCAACTGCCTTTGTCTCACCTGCGTTCGTGTGCACTGTGGCGAGTCATCCATCGCATGAGTGAGCGCCCCGACAACGAGCCGTTTGATAAAGAAATCAGCCGCCGTTCGTTCCTGAAAGGTCTGGGTACCGTTGTTGTCGCGACCGCGGCGGTGCCGGTCGGGGCCGTCGCCGCGGGAACTGAAGAGATCGCCAAGCTGGGGACCGATCAAACTCTCGGCCCGGGACAGGTCCCCGTCACCCTCAACGTCAACGGCAATACGCTCAAGCTAAATCTCGAACCTCGCGTCACGCTGCTGGATGCCCTGCGGAATCATTCCAGCCTCACGGGCACAAAAGAAGGTTGTGACCGGGCCACGTGTGGTGCGTGCACGGTCCTCCTCGACGGCAAGCCGGTCTACTCCTGCATGAAGCTGGCCATCGAGGCACAGGGCCACGACATCATCACCGTTGAAGGTTTGTCGCCAGATGGCAAGCTTACCAATGTGCAACAGGCGCTGGTCGAGAACGACGCACTCATGTGCGGTTACTGTACGCCCGGATTCGTCATGACCGTGACCTCGCTTCTGAAACGCAATCCACACCCGACCGCCGACGAAGTGCGCGTGGCGTGTTCCGGCAACCTCTGCCGGTGTGGGACGCAACATCGCATGCTCACGGCGGTGCTCCGCGCGGCCGGCACACCCGTCGCGGAGACAATCGAGGTTAATCGCAATGCTTAGCTGGCCGGCAAAACCAAGCGTGGTCGGTGGAAGCACAGCGCGCATCGACGCCCCCGCGAAAGTCACCGGTGCCGCGAAATATCCGTCCGATGTACAGCCCAACGGATGGTTGTATGGCATGATTTTTCGGTCCCGATGGCCGGCCGCCCATGTTACGAGCGTCAACGTCGATAAAGCCCGGCAGGTTCCCGGTATCAAGGCTGCTGTGGTCGAGCGCGAGGGGGGACGGACCGTTCGTTTCTACGGCGAGGAACTGGCGGCGGTCGCGGGGGTGTCGAAGCAGGCGTGTCTCGACGCCTTGCGCGCCATCGTGGTCGAAGCCACACCCCTGCCATTCGTTGTGAAGGAGGAGGTCGCGAAGAATCCTGACTCGCCGCGCGTCTGGCCGGACGCGCCCAATCTCGCCGACCCAAACGTCAAGGAAAAGGGGGACGTCGACAAGGCGTTTGCCGGGGCCGCGGCGGTCGTGGAAGGCTTCTTCACTACGCCGATCCAGGTTCATCATCCGCTCGAGGCGCACGGCAACACGGTTTCGGTGACGAAGGACGGCGTGACCTGTTGGGCGTCGACCCAGGGCATCTTCAGCGTGCGCGAGGGTCTGGCCTCGTACCTCGATGTGACCCAGGAAAAAGTGCGCGTCCTCACGGATTACATGGGCGGCGGTTTCGGGGCGAAATTTGGCCCCGGCGCGGAGGGCGGTCTGGCCGCGCGCCTCTCCCAGGCCGCCGGCGCGCCGGTCAAATTGATGTTGACCCGCTTCGACCAATCGCTTGCGGTCGGCAATCGCCCGTCGTCCTTTCAGCGCATCCGGCTGGGTGCCAGCGCCGATGGAAAGCTCGTCGGGTTCGACATGGATGCCTTCGGCACCGCGGGCATCGGCGCCGGTACGGCATCCGCTGGCGGCGGCGGAGGGTCCGGCTTTCCCGCGCCGTATATCTATGCGGTTCCCAATATTCGTGTGAAACAGGCCTCGGTGGCCATCAATGCCGGTCAGGCGCGCGCGTTCCGCGCGCCGGGTCATCCGGTAGCTTCATTCGGCATGGAATCGATCATGGATGATCTTGCGGTGAAACTGAAAATGGATCCGCTCGAACTCCGCCTCAAGAATGACCCGAGCCAGACGCGTCAGCGCGAATATCAAATCGGCGCGGAGCGGTTCGGTTGGAAACAGAAGTACAAGACGCCAGGTTCTTCCCCGGGCTTGATCAAGGTCGGCGTCGGATGCGGCGGTGCGACATGGGGCGGCGGCGGTCGCGAGTCGCAGGCGGATGCGCAGATCAATCCCGACGGCAGCGTCGAGGTTCGGTGCGGCACGCAGGATCTCGGAACGGGCACAGGCACGCTCGTGGCGGTCGTCGCGGCGGAAGTTTTCGGTCTGAAGCCCGAACAGATTACCGTCAAGATCGGCGATACACAGTTCCCGCCATCCGGCGCCAGCGGCGGCAGCACCACCGCGGCTTCGGTTTGTCCCGCGATTTTCGACGCGTGTACGAACGCGCTCCAGAAATTGCAGCAAACCGCCCGAGTCGCGGACGCCCGCGCCGCGAACTGGGCCGGTGCCTGCAAGAAGCTCGGCGTCAATCCGCTCACGGCCCACGGAGAGTGGCAGGAAGGGCTGTCTTCGAGAGGCGTGGGCGGCGTTCAATTTGCCGAGGTCGAGGTGGACACCGAAACCGGGTTCGTAAAAGTTCGCAAGGTCCTGTGTGTGCAGGATTGCGGACTCATTGTGGACAAGCTGACATGTGAGACGCAGATTCAGGGCGGCATCATCATGGGCCTGGGCTACGCGCTCTATGAGGAGCGCGTGATGGACTCCACCACCGGCGTCGTATTGAACCCGAATTTTGAAACGTACAAGTTGCCAAGTTTCGCGGATGTCCCGGAAATCGAAGTCATTCTGATGGAAATGCCCGAGCGCGGTGTCATTGGAGTGGGCGAACCGTGCACGATCCCGACCGCCTCGGCCATCGCCAATGCCGTTGCCAACGCGCTCGGCGTCCGCGTCAGCAGCCTGCCGATCACGCCCGCTCGCGTCCTCGCGGCGCTCGGCAAAGCCCTCAAACCGGGGGCTTCGGTATGAATTCATTCCAGTACGTCTCCCCGCACACGGTGGACAATGCCGTTTCCCTGGTGGCGGATCACGGCCGGTTTCTGGCGGGCGGCATCGATGTGCTTGGTGAGATGAAGGAATACATTGCCAGCCCGCGGCTGTTGGTTAATGTGAAAGAGCTTTCCGACCTCAACGCCATTGTGCCTGCTCATGGTGCACGTGCTCATATGCAAGCAAGCGACGTATGGGCCATTGGCGCGAACGTCACCATTTCCGAAATCGAAGGGCACGCCGAGCTGAAGCGTGTTTTCCCCGGCCTCCAGCAAGCCGCTGCCGAGGTCGGTTCGCCGCAGATTCGCAACGTCGCCACGGTCGGCGGCAATCTCGCGCAACATTCGCGGTGCTGGTATTACCGTCATCGCGACATTCAGTGCCTGAAACGGGGTGGCGGCACCTGTTACGCGCGGGAAGGGGACAACCGGTATCACAGTTTGTTCACCGGCAATCCGTGCATCAGCCCGGTCGTGTCGAATCTCGCGATCGCACTGGCCGCACTCGATGCCAAAGTCATTGTCCGTCGCGGCAAGGACGAAGTGGCGCTGACGATTTCCGATTTTTACGCAAAGGCATGGGACAATCCCGAGGCGCACCATTCGTTGAGCCCGACGGACTTGATCCTCCGTGTGCAGATTCCGGACGACGGGCGCACCAGCGCGTACAAACAGATCAGCGAGAAGGCGAGTTTCGATTGGGCGTTGGTCAGTTGCGCCGCGGCCGCGAAGGTCGATGGGAGCAAACTCAGCAAGGTTCGTGTGGTCCTCGGGGCGGTCGCGCCGGTTCCCTATCAGGTTCAGGCCGCGCACGATTTTCTCGAAGGCAAGGAACTCAACGATGATGTGGCGACGCGCGCATCCGAAATCATTCTGAAGGACGCCGTGCCGCTGGAGGATAACGGCTATAAGGTGCCCATCGCCCAAGCCCTCATTCGCCGGACCCTCAAACAGCTTCTGGGGTGAACGATGAACACGAACCCGCCCGTCTGCAAATGTCTGCGTACCAAAAAAATGTTCATCCCCGAACACGAAGCGGAAGCCCTCTCGGAACAAACCGAGCCCGGCGCGGAGGCGTTCTATTGGTGCAACCGCACGCTCAGCGAAATCGGCGTCGATGACCAGCCCGCCCATGTCCACACCTGCATTTTTGGCCGGAAGTGCTTTGAGGTCTAGACGTCCCGCCTGATTGCTACTCTCAATGTATCGCCTAACCCCCTTCCCGTCAGAGACTTGACGGGCCTGCTAGGATTTGAACGTGGTTGCCGCAACCCTTGTCAAAATGGTTGCTTCTGGGTTGTGAACCTCGAGAGGATAAAACAATGGAACAAGGCATCGGTGCGATTAACGAACAGGTCAAACGCGAAAGCGAATTTGTGCGAACTCTCGTCGGCGAGATCAGCAAGGTCATCGTCGGCCAAAAATATCTCATTGAACGGTTACTGGTCGGATTGCTGGCGGACGGGCATGTCCTTCTCGAAGGCGTGCCGGGACTGGCCAAGACGTTATCAGTGAAGACGCTCTCGGCAGCGATCCAGACGTCGTTCCACCGCATCCAGTTCACACCCGACCTGTTGCCGGCCGACGTGATCGGTACGCTGATCTACAATCCCAAAGACGGCGAGTTCCGCATCAAGAAAGGGCCGGTGTTCGCCAACCTGATTCTGGCCGACGAAATCAACCGCGCGCCCGCCAAGGTGCAGAGTGCGC
>JBKQMH010000006.1:0-17605 GCA_052146795.1 Verrucomicrobiia bacterium | reverse complement strand
ACGTCCTGCAGCGCGGCGAGGTAGATGACCATCGTATTCCCGCAACTCCAGATGGCCATCAGGATCAGCGATGGCGTGGTCCATTTTTCATCGGCCAACCATTGCGGGCCTTTGATGTGGATCAGCGCGAGCGCGTGATTGAGCAGGCCGAAGTTGCCGTTAAGAATCCACAGCCAGACCATCGAACTGGCGACGACCGGAACGAGCGACGGCAGGAAATAGATCGTGCGGAAAATGGAGCGGCCCTTTACGTCCTGGTTGAGCATCACGGCGATCAACAGCGCAATCACCAGACAGAACGGCAGCGACAGAAACGCGTAGTACAACGTGTTGTACAGCGATTTCCAGAACACGGTGTCGGTGACCATGTCCCGGTAGTTCAGCGAGCCGACCCAGACCGGTTTCGTGAGCACGTCGTAATCGCAGAAGGAGTAATAAATGGACGCGCACACGGGAAACACGGTGAACGCCAGAAAGCCGACGATCCACGGGCTGATGAATGCCAGGCCGATCCGCAAATTGCGTTTCTCACCGCGCGTCATAGTTGCTCCACTCTTTGAGGCGCCCGTCCTTGACCATGTCCCAGCGGGTCAGCATCCGATCGAGTTTCCACTGCGCCCGCGACTGCACCGTATCCAGCGCCTGTTCCGGAGTAGCCTCGAGCGCCATGATGCGGTCGATCGCCACGTTCATTTCGTCATTGTACGCGCCCCAGACCGACAACCGCGGCGCATACTGCGCGTCCGGGCTTTTTGCCAGGTCCATAAACGTCTTGATATAGGGGTTGGGATGTCGCTTGTAGAACTCATCGCTCACTTTGATCAGCGGACTGAACTTGCGCTGGCCGAGGCAGAGCTTTTCCATCGGGCCCTGCTGGTTGACATAGCGGATGAACTCGAACGCCTCCCGCGGGTGGCGCGCGCCTTTCGGGATCGCCAGCACGTCGGCATCCACCAGCGTGACCAGCGGGTACTTCGCGGGGTCCTTCGCCGGAAACGGTGCGGCGCCCCACTCCATTTGCGGCGCGTACTTGTTGATGAAATTGTACATCCACACGCCCTGCAGCGTCATGGCGATCTGGTCGGAGAAAAACGGGTTCTGCGGTGATTGAAAATTCCCGAATGACGCGCCGAAGCTGCGACGGTTATCGACACCGTACTTCTCGGACTGCGATTGGAGCCAGTGAAAAGCCTGAATCATCTCGGGGCTGTTGGCGGTGATCTGCCGCTCGCCGTCCCACAGTTTCCCGCCAAACCAAAACACCCACATCGGCATCCACCACCCCGGCTGTTGTGGATCATGGCCGACCTGTATCAGTTTGAAATCCTTGGCCTTCTTTTCCCCGTCCGTGAGATCCGGATAGCGCACGCGCACCATCTGGCCATCGCGTTTGATTTCGACAATCGTGAGCCGCTCGGACATGCTTTCGAGTTCATCCAGGCTGCGCGGCGGCCGGTCGGGATCGAGTCCCGCCTCGCGAAAGAGTTTCTTGTTCCAGTGCAACGCCAGCGAGGTCGGCGTACTGGGCAACGCCCACATGAATCCGTGATGTGAACACAAATCCCAGTACACGGGGATGTAATCCTCGCGCTTGATACCCGCTTCCTGGATCATCCTGTCGAGGGGCGTCAGCGCTCCCTTTTCGGAAAAGCCGGGAATGGTGGCCGGCCATACGCCCGCGACGTCCGGCGGATCGCCGCCGGCCGTGGCCAGCATCAACTTGCGCTCGATTTCCCCAATCCCCGTGAGTTTCCGGACGAAAATGCGGTTCTGGGAATTGTTGAAGTCATCGACGACGGCCTGCATCGCGTCGTCTTCAAATCCGGTCCACTTCTCCCAGTAGGAGATTTCGACGCGACCATTCGTGGGAGTGGGTGTCCCACAGCCGGTGAACACCAGCGTCGTGCAAACGACTGCCATCCCGGCGCCGCTGGTGCTCAATCGGTTCCAGAATTCCATGAGGTCTCGGTCTGTGCGCAGGTAAATCCCGCCGCAAGGGTCAAAGAATTGGCCGCCAAAGTCAACCGGTTATTGTTACCTGACATTTCCGCTGTGACCTGTGCCTCGCAAACTGGGAATCGGGATGCTGGCAGGAAAAACCGTCTCCAAATGCCAGCACATACGGACATCCTTGCGGCGAACCCACTAAACACACTACCAAACCAACGGGGTCCAGAAGTCGAGTTACACAAGCGGTCGGAGCGCGTGGCAACTCCGACTGCACTGTTCGGGCGTCAGTCATCGTTCTGGCCCCTAACTACAATTCATGTTGCTGTCGATCGACGCACCCGTCAATGGCCGCCGCATCATTTGCCGTGTCGAAACCGATAACCCAGCAAACTCACCAGGCTGCCGGCCACGAGGGCCAGCGTGCTGGGCTCTGGAACCACCTCCAGATCGGCGTTGTCAAACCATACGGTCCCAGTTCCGTTTGGTTCAGCCAATTCAACCTTGACCAGGGCTGTATCGATGGGAGCAACCGCGGTCACCGTAAAATTGGACCACGGATGCGGTATGTCATAATTCTGCCCATATACCGCTGGGTCAACGGTCGCCAAGAAACTCTCCGCCAATTGATTGCTGCTGGCATTGAGAAAGAACAACCTCATTTCACCGTAGGGCAACCACCAGGCTTGGGCGCCACTGTCAACAGTAAGCGCGTACGTGTCTCCCGCGATCCCGGAAACGATCTGATACTCTCCGGCGCCAGCGCCGGAACCGCCACCGTCGGCCATGTAGTACGAGCCGTCCACCCCATCGAGAGGTCCGCTGGTGTTGTTTTGGTGGTTGGCCCAGCCGCCACCATACGTCCACAACGTCCAAGCGGTCGGCGGCGCCACAGAATTGGGATCGTTAAAGTCTCCGTTGATTAGAAGGTTGGATTGGCCATGGGCGAGGCTGGCCGTCAGGCCGATAGTCGCCAAAAACACCGCAAGTGCCTTTTTCACGTGCGCTTCTCCTATTAGAACCGGCTTAATTACCCGTGCGTGCTGCATTGCTGCAATTCGCAATTGGTATCGATACCAGAGTGTCCCACACCTGTCAACCACAATCTTCGCCGATTGTCACATTTGTGTCGCGCGTCCCGGTCGCGCCACACCTTTAGCGCACAAGCTGAATCCGGTAATAGCGGCTTGGGCCGTTGGTGGCGCCGCCGCTGCCCGTGTAGTTGGTCGTGTACCCACCGCTGGCGTCACCCGGGGTGGCCCGCACCGCGTTGGGATTGACGGACGGAAGTGCGTTGGAAACCGCTGGTGAAGTAACGCTGGCCCGGACGCTTGAGGGTCGGCGGAAAGTCTAGCCGCGATTCTTCACATTCTTCGCGCGGCGGCTGGCGCCATACGCCGTGCCCAGACCGCACAGCCACAGGAGCACGACGCTGGGCTCAGGCACCGAGGAGACCTGCTGCAATTCCAATTGATGGATCTGGCCGTTGCCCAGCAAGGTGATGTCCGCCGATGAGAAATCGTTCGAATTGACGAAGTACAGCACCGTGTTGTTGCTGATGATCAGGTCCGAGGAACCGAACAACGAAAGATCGTTCACGAACAGCGCGTTCGTGTCGCCGCTGGCGCCACCGATATCGGCGGACGCGCTGAGTTCGAGAATACTGTTGGTGCCCGCATTGCCGATTTCCAAGTTGTCCAGGGCGAAGTTGTTATCGAACCCGGTGACGGCGGGGAAGCTGGAAACGAGCTGCACGCCGGTGGCTGTCGGGCTTGGGGTGCCGACGAAGCCACCGGTGAGTTTGAGTCCCGCGGTGAAGAATTGTTGCGTGAGCATGGTGCCGGGAGCGGAGGCGTTGTCGAAGATGAACTTGGTGCCGCTGGCGCCGCTGCCGCCGGGGGTGGTGTTCAGCGTGTTGTAGGACGTGTTCTGAGTGCTTTGGTTGACAAAATTGCTCCTGAAGAGGTACACGTCGCCGGCCGAAGCGCTGATGTAGCCGCTGGACGCTACGGTGAAGGTGTTGTTGAACACGTTGGTTGTCGGGTCCGTAATCCACGCGCCGGAGTTGACCACCGCGCCGTTGAACGTGCCGACGCTGCTCACGGAAGCGAACGTGCCGCCGTTGGCAACATTAAAGGCGCCATTAATGACGATGCTCGCGGTGTTGGCGGTGACGATGCCGCCCGAGTTGTTGTTGAGCGTGGAGGCGGCGAGGATCAGCGGCGACTGGTTGTTGGCAAAAATTGTGCCGTTGTTATTGAGCTGCGACCAACTACCGTCGATCGTGCCACTGCCCTGGATGAGGCCGCCGCTGGCATTGGCCAGTTTCGTCGACGGCGTGCCGCCATCGACAGAAACGGCGCTGACATCGCCGCCGTTCATTTGCACGCTGCCAAAGTTTGTCACGGCGCCGCTGTTGTTCCAGGCGTTCTGCGTGCGGGCAACCGCCAGGGTGCCGTTGTTGGCCAACACAATGGTGCCATCCACGGCATTCTGGACGCCACCCAGGTTGTTCGCATCGTAGGAATTTAGCACGAGCGTGCCGTTGGTGGCCGTAATGTTGCCGTGATTGATGATGGCATGGTTGACATTTCCGAAGCCAAACCCGGTCTGCAGAGTGCCGTTGCCCGTGATGACGCCGGCCGCGCTGTTGGTGAATTCACCGGTCGCGTCATGAGAAGTATCATTGGGCATCAAAACCGTGCCGCCCAGCAGGAGGAACGTGCCTTGATTGTCCTGATAGGCTCCGCCGCCGATAACGGTGGAGGAAAGCGTCATGTTGGCGCCGGAATCAATCTTGACCGTCCCTTGGATCGCGCTGCCGGGCATGTACGCAACGCCAAGGTCGACGCTATTGCCCGAGGAGATTTCCAGGGTACCACCGGCGTTAACGATCCACGCCCCGCCAAAGCCGACGCCGGGGGCGACGTTGCCGTTGATGCGCATCGTGCCGCCGCTCACGGTCTTGAACGTGCCATACGACAACGTGCTGCCGTTAGACGTGAACGTTTGTTGATTGCCGGCGATGGTTTGAAACAGGTTCAGAACTCCGTTGCTGGCGATCACGCTGCCGGCATCGCCCTGTCGGACGCGCATGGCGATCGTGCCGTCACCCTGAATGACGCCATAGTTGTCCATGCCGCGGTCGGTCGCCTGATTGCCGTTGAAATAGACCGTGATGCTGCCGCCATTGAGCATCACCGTACCATTGATTTGGGGATTGTTGCTATCCAAGGAGCCCCACGCCGCGTCGTTTCGATCCAGCGCGAAGGCGGCGCCGGAGTTAATCGTCAACGTGGCGCCGCTGTTAAGCTGAAAACCATTCGCAGAGGTGTTGCCACCGGTTTCCACCCAGAGCAATCCGGACTGGACCTGGATTTGGCTGCCGTTGGTCATCACGAGGGCGTTGGCGGCATTGAATATATTGCAATTCAACGTGCCGCCATTCCGGGAGATTACCGTCCCTCCGACCACCACATTGCCGATGTCAGTGTTCTGAATATTGATGCTACCGTTATCCAGAACCAGTTGGCCGCCAGCATCCAGGTGGAATTGTTGGTAGGCGGTCAACGAACCGCCTCCCGTGATGTCCAGCTTTCCGTGGTTCTGGACCCACATGTAGTCGCCATCCACGAAATAGGCATTCCCGTCCGAGCCGATGATCATCGTGTTCGTGCCCGTGTTGCTGGGATCGTTATTGTTGATGGTGAATCCGGAGCCACTGTAGAAGGTCCACCGGCTGTTGAGATAGTAAATGTTCTCCGTGCCGGTTGCGACCGAGATGGTGCCCTGGCCGTAGTTGCCATCGCCGGCCGGACTGTTGTTCCAATTAGCACCGCTGGTCCAATCGTTGGAGCCGGAACTTATGATCCACGAGGTATCGCCGAATGCTGACGTTATGGATGCGGCAATAGCCAGCGTGACAATTATGGAAGCAAAAAATCTCGCCCTCATGAAAATAGTGTTCTCCTCGCCTAATACGAAAGCCCATCTTCTCATGCCATGTTCTCCCTTGCGAAAGACCCAGCCGTTTGGCTGGTATCGATACCAGAAGCGGGCGGAATTGTCAATCGCATTCTTCACCAACTTTGGGAAGGTACAGGGGGACAGCGCCATGCAAAAGGCACTTTGGCGGCGCTCGACCTCGACCGCGCCGCCAGTTCTGTCGCCTGATTCCGCCCAGCCGTTGCTCTCACTGCCCCGGGGGAAACAGTTGAAGTGGACTCACCGCCCTGCTACCTTACCGGCAATTGGCGAGAAGCAGTTAAACGTTCAACACTTCGGGAGGATCCATGCCGACGATCAGCAACGTCGTTCAGCAGTTGGAAACACAACGTACGCTTGCCCGGCGCGAACTCGAAAAGCTCGATCTCGCGATCCGGGCGCTTACGTCACTCCATGGAAACCCAGTAGGCGCAGGAGCCAGACGCAAACCTAAAATCTCGGCGGCAGGCATCGCCCGGATCCGGGCGGCACAAAAGGCGCGGTGGGCAAAGATTCGGGCGGCGCAGAACAAGTAGTGTGCCCAGAGCGCCAGAGTTGACTTGCTGCGTGTGAGGACTAGGATTCACTTACCATGACCATCATTGATGGCTTGGTGGCCGAGCACCGCGTATTCCTGATGCTTTTCGACCAGGTTGAACGCGCGTTGCCCGGCGTCAAGACCGTGGACGAAGTCGGGTTGATCTGCCGCCTCTTGGAGGCACCACTTCACAACCACGGCGGGGCGGAAACAGACCTGGCCTATATCGCTCTGGATCATATCCTGCATCAACAGAACCGACTGACCCGTCTGCACCATGATCATCAGGAAATCGATGGGCTCCTGAAACGAGTGGAGGAGATTAGGGACCTTCCAAAGGCCTGCGCCCAACTGAAGGCGGCCTTGAACGCCTGTCGGGCTCACTTCAGCGAGGAGGAGCAGACCGTGTTTCCTCTGATCGAGAAGGCGCTCCAACACGAAACGCTGCAGATACTGGGGAAGGTGTGGAAATCGCAATCGCATTTGTCGCAGCGGTCGTCGATAGACAGGAACTGATCGTCGAAAACCACAAAATCAACCAACAGGAGGTCGTCATGGGACTCAAAGTAAGTAATGTGGATGTGTGGGCGGCAAGCATTGAGGATCAGGTGGGTGGTCTGGTGGGCAAACTGGCGCCGCTGTCCGCGGCCGGGGCCAACTTGGAATTCGTCATCGCTCGCCGGGCACCCGAGCAGCCAGGCAAAGGCGTCGTGTTCGTCACCCCCTTGAACGGCGCGAAACAGGTGGCGGCCGCCGAAGCCGCGGGCTTTCTGAGGACCGGCAGCCTGCACTCCGTACGGATCGAGGGCGCCGACAAGCCGGGCTTGGGCGGGAAGATCGCCGGGACGTTGGCCGAGGCCGGCATCAATCTGCGTGGCCTTTCGGCGGCAGCGATCGGGACAAAGTTCGTCTGCTATCTGGCGCTCGACACGGCCGAGGACGCCAAGAAGGCGACAGACACTTTGAAGAGCGTGTCCTGACCCGTCGCTCCGCGACGCCATTGGTGCGAACACGCCATGCCCACCCGTCTGTGCGACCGCTGCGGCCAGTTGATCGAGGAAGGCGCGTTGCGGTACATCGCCAAGATCCAGGTCTTTGCCGCTTACGACCCGTTGAACGTCGACTTCGAGGACACGACGCGCGACCACACGAATGAGATCAAGGAAATCCTGAAGCGCTGCGAGGGCCTCACCGAGGAGGAGTTGATGCAGGACGTGTATGTCGATTTCGAGTTCGACCTCTGCCGAGCCTGCCAGCGCTCCTATATCAAAGAGCCGCTGCCAGCGAATGGAAATTGAGGCGCGCGAACGATTGCTGAAGTTCCTCCGCGAACATCAGGTGCTGACGCTGGCGGTCATGGAAGCGGACGGCAGCCCCTACGCGGCGGCGCTGTTTTATGCCGTTGACGATGAGTTGCGGTTTTACGTATTGACGGATCCGGCGACACGCCATGGAAAGGCGATGCTGGCAAATCCGTCCGTTGCGGGCACGATCCAGTCCGACCGACAAAAATGGCACGAGATCCGGGGCATCCAGTTTCGCGGTATCTGTCGCCAACTCGGAAGCGCGGAACGGACGCGGGCGTGGGAGATCTACAGCGCCCGGTTTCTCTTTCTGCAACAGCCCAACGCAATCCTGACGCGAGAGTTGGCGACGACCGCGATGTGGCGAATCGACATCACATGGATCCGGTTGATCGACAATCGAATCGGCTTCGGTCACAAGGAGGAGTGGATGCCACCTGCGGCGCACGGCCAGTAGCCGCCGGTCGGCTTGAACGGGTTGTTGTCGTCGTATCGAATCCACAATCTCCCCCAGCGGCGCACTTTCTGCGTTGCCCGCAGCGGGGGATGTGATAGGTTGAGACAGCCATGAAACGCCGGGGGGCAATTTTAGCCGCCTGCATTGTTCTTCTCGCGGCAATCCCAACCCTTCGCGGGGCCGGTCAGGGTACCGGGCACGCAGAGACCGTGTGCTTTATCAAAGTCGACGGCGTGATCGGACCGGCAACGGCCGGCTACATTTCCCGCGCCGTCGATGAAGCGGCGTCGCAAGGCGCGCAATGTTTGCTCATCCAACTCGACACCCCCGGGGGCCTGCTCGATTCGACCAAGGAGATCGTGCAGAAGTTCCTGGCCTCGACCGTGCCGACGGTCGTCTACGTCGCGCCACAAGGAGCCCAGGCCGGCAGCGCCGGCTGTTTCATTACGCTGGCGGCCGACGTGGCGGCGATGGCACCGGCGACCGCCATCGGCGCGGCGCACCCCGTCGAGATGGGCGGCGAAGAAATCGACAAGACGATGAAGGAGAAGCTGGAGAATTTTTACAGCAGCTACATCGAGAGCATCGCCGTCAAACGAAAGCGTAACGCGGTGTGGGCTAAGTCGTCGGTGCGCGAGAGCGCGGCGACCACGGCGGAAAAGGCGCTGCAGATGAAAGTCATCGATTTCATCGCGAAGGATCGCGAGGACCTGTTGAAGCAACTCGACGGGCGCGAAGTGAATGGCCGGAAACTGAAGACGGCGGCGGCGACGGTGGTGGAGATTCCGCCGTCCCTGCGCGAAAGGGTTTTTCAGGCCATCGCGCATCCGCAGATGATGCTGGTGCTGACGTTGATCGTGATGTACGGGATCATTGGGGAGTTGACCAGCCCCGGCGCGATTCTGCCCGGTGTGGCCGGCGTGATCGCGCTGGTATTGTTGCTGTATCTGGCGACGGCGTTGCCGATGAACGTGGCCGGACTGGTGTTGTTCGGCGTGGCAATCGCGCTGTTTCTCATCGATGCGTTTGCCCCGACGCACGGGGTGTTGACGGCCGGCGGGATCGTGGCATTTTTCCTCGGCGCGCTGATGCTGTTTGACCGTTCCGATCCGTACCTGAGGTTGTCGCTGGCGTGGGTGGTACCGGCCACGGTGGTGACGGCGTTGTTTTTCATTTTCGTGGTCGGCAGCGGCTTGCAGGCGCAACGGATGCCCGTCAAGGCCGGCGCGGAGACGATGCGCGGCAGGGTGGTGACGGCGTTGACGGACATTGACGGGCGGGGCGGCAAAGTGTTTGTCGAAGGAGAATACTGGCAGGCGGTCAGTGACGTGCCCGTGGCGCAAGGCCAGCGCGTCGAGATTGTCGAGATGCAGGGACTGACGTTGAAAGTGAAACCCAAACTCACCTAAAGGAGTGCCTATCATGGATGCCGCGGAAAAATCGTTTGGTCTGATCCCCTGGATTGTAGTGGTGCTGGTGCTGGGCGCGGTCGTGCTGCCGCAGACGATTCGCATCCTGCGCGAGTATGAGCGCGGGGTGATTTTTCGATTGGGCAAACTGCTCGGCGCAAAAGGGCCCGGGCTGATCCTGCTCATCCCGATTGTGGACCGAATGGTGAAGATGGACCTGCGTGTCATCACCATCGACGTTCCCAAGCAGGAGGTCATGACGCGCGATAACGTGCCCGCGACGGTGGACGCGGTCGTTTACTTTCGCGTCGTTGATCCCCAGGCGGCGGTGGTCAAGGTGGAGAATTTCCTCAAAGCCAGTTCGCTGATCGCCCAGACGACACTGCGCAGTGTGCTCGGCCAGTCGCAGCTTGACGAGTTGCTGGCCCAGCGCGACAAGATCAACCAGCAACTCCAGGAAATCATCGACCGTCACACCGAGCCGTGGGGTATCAAAGTCACTTCCGTCGAGGTTCGCGACGTGGTCCTGCCGGACTCGATGAAGCGCGCGATGGCCAAACAGGCGGAAAGCGAGCGGGAGCGCCGCGCGAAGATCATCAATGCGGAAGGCGAGTTTCAGGCGGCTGAAAAGCTCGTACAGGCGGCGGGCATGATTTCGGCGCAGCCCATCGCGCTGCAGTTGCGCTACCTGCAAACGATGTCGGAGATCGCCAGCGAGCACAACACGACGACGTTCATCCCGATCCCGATGGATCTGTTCACGCCGTTCCTGAAGAAGTCCGGCGACGAGACCGCGAAACACTAGGGGCTGGCTCTGCACAGGATGGTGCTGGCCGGGTTCGGCGCCGGCCGACGCGAGGAATCGATGTTGAAGCTTCTCGTCGCGGAAGTTAGAGTCCGACCTTGTGAGACTCACTTCGTGGTGTGACGGCGTCACGCGCTACCAATGGCTGGTGCTGTTTGTGGCGTGGCTCGGGTGGGTGTTCGATTCGATGGACGCGACGATCTACGCGCTGGTGATGCACCCGGCACTTCACGATCTGTTGCGAACGCCCGGAGCCGAGCCCGTCAGTGCCGACGTCATCGGCTGGTACGGCGGGATCATCTTTTCGGTTTTCCTGATCGGTTGGGCCATCGGGGGCGTCCTCTTCGGCGTCGTGGCGGACAATTTCGGACGGACCAAGGTACTGGTTTTTACAATCCTGATTTATGCGGTGTTCACGGGCATGGCGGCGCTGTCACGGACCTGGTGGGAACTGGCGCTGTTTCGGTTCCTGACGGCGCTGGGCATCGGTGGCGAGTGGGCCGCGGGCGCGTCGCTCGTGGCGGAAGTATTTCCCGAAGAAAAGCGGGCCCAAGCCGCAGGTCTTTTGCAGTCGGCCTGGGCCGCGGGATTTCTGGTGGCGGCAATTATCGCCCTGCTCCTGCGCGACCATGGGTGGCGGCCGGTATTTGTGGTCGGCATCGCGCCGGCGGTCGTGGCACTTCTCGTGCGCCTGTGGGTCAAAGAGCCCGAACGCTGGATCAAGGCCCGCGCCGAGGAACGGCAGTCTGGCGGTCGCGGCCGGCAACGGCTGGCGGAATTGTTCGCGCCGGGTTTGGTGCGTTCCACCATGGTCGGGTCCGGATTGGCGTTTGTGGCCGTGTTTGGCCTGTGGGGGGCGACGAATTGGACGCCGACGCTCATCCGCGCGTTGCCCGATCTCCGAGATTTGAGTCCCTCGGAACTCACGGGCCGGGTCAGCTACGCCACGATGGTGCTCAACGTTGGAGCGATATTCGGTTATCTGAGTTTTGGTCCGTTGGCCGACCGGCTGGGTAGACGCCCGGTATTCGCGACGATGTGCGTGGGCAGCCTGGTGATGCTGCCCATCACGTTTCTGACGCCGCGATCTTACGTCCACGTGCTGCTGTTGTTGCCCTTGCTGGGTTTTTTCAACAACGGGGTCTTCAGCGGGTTTCCGATTTACCTGCCGGAATTGTATCCGACGCGGATTCGCGCGACCGGCGCAGGTTTTTGTTTCAACGTCGGTCGGGCACTGGCGTCGACCGGCCCATTTTTGACCGGCTATCTCGTCACAGCATTGGGTAGCTTTGGCCGTGCCGCCAGCGCGGTGGCCGTGATCTATCTCGTTGGGCTTCTGATCCTGCCGTTCGCTCCCGAGACTAGGGGCAAACCTCTACCGCCTTGATTTTAACTAGATTTCCGACTTGACCGGGGTCGGACGCGGGGCGAAAATTCCGGCAAGTCGGTGGGCGCGTGCGGTCGGCGCAAACGCCTTCGGGTCGCGAGGGAGTTGATCGGAAATGAAAATGCCGCGCGGCCATAAGCAGTACACTTTGCCTGGGTCTTTCTGCCGTACCATCCGCTTTCTGGCCTCGATCCTGACGATCGTTGCGGTCGTGTCCCCGATGGAAGCGGCCGGCCAGAGCGCCCGCCCGGTCGCGACCAACATTCCACGTTCTGCGCAATCCGGTAGCAGCACGACTGGATCGCTTGAGAGACTCGCGCCGGCGCCGGTCGTAAGAGAACCGGCCGTCGCCGGGTTGTTCTATCCGCGGGATGCGGCCCAACTGTCGCAGACGCTCGACGCGCTGCTGGCGGGCGCGAAACCGCGGGTGATGGAAGGCGAGTTGCGCGCCATCTTGTGTCCGCACGCCGGTTACGAGTTCTCGGGCCCGGTTGCGGCCGAAGCCTGCCGGCTGCTGGCCGGGCGCGCCTACGAAACCGTCGTCATTCTGGCGCCGAGTCACTATGCGCTGTTTCGGGGTGCGTCAGTGATCGCTGCGGACGAGTATCGCACGCCGCTTGGGCTTGTGCCCGTGTCGCCCAAGGCCCGGCAATGGGCGGAAGCCGCGCCGTTCGTGCTCGAACCGAAGTGTCTGGTGCAGCGTCCTCCGTGGTCGAAGCAGGCCTCGCATCCCGAGCCGGAGTTCGGTGAAGACACTCCGGAGACGTGGGAGCATTCGGCGGAAGTGGAGGTGCCATTCCTGCAGAAGACGCTGACGAATTTCTCGGTCGTCTCGATCATTACCGGCGAGGTTGACACCGAGAGGCTTGCCCAGGCGTTGGCGGACCGTCTCGACAACAAAACGCTGCTGGTCGTCAGCACGGACCTGAGCCACTACTACCCATATGACATCGCGCGCGAGAAGGATGCGCGGTGCGTGTCCGCCATCTGTGACCTTGATGTTGACCGGATGAAGGCTGAGGAGGCCTGCGGCAAGACCGGCGTGCTGACGTTGCTTTCACTGGCACGATCAAAAGGCTGGAAGGCCACCTTGCTCGACGCGCGCAACAGCGGCGACACTTCGGGGCGGAAAGACAGAGTTGTCGGTTACGCCGCCATCGCCTTCTGCTCCCCATCGTTGCAGGCGTTCACCCGTGAAGACCGGCAACAGTTGCTGCGGCTGGCCCGACAGAGCCTCACGGAGGTCGTCACCAACGATAAATTGCCGGAAGTGAAGGCCAACGCCTTTCCGCCGAAGTTCGCGGAAGTGAAAGGGTGCTTCGTCACACTCACCGAACATGGCCGCCTGCGCGGGTGCATCGGCCATATCCAGCCCCAGGAGCCGCTTTACAAGGCGGTGATGGACAACTCCCTGAACGCCGCAAAACGCGATCCCCGATTCCAACGCGTCCGGCCGAACGAACTCGACCAGGTCGAGATCGAAATCAGCGTGCTGACGGTGCCGGAGCCGCTCGCGTTCAACTCGCCCGAAGATTTGTTGGCCAAACTGCAGCCCAATCGCGACGGCGTCGTCCTGCGGATGGGCGGCCTCAGCGCGACGTACCTGCCGCAGGTTTGGGAGCAGATACCAGACAAGACGCAGTTTCTGGACACGCTCGCGGAAAAGGCAGGCGCAGCCGCGGGCGATTGGCGCGCGCCGGGTACGCAGGTGTTCACCTACCGCGTGGAATCCTTCAAGGAAGCGGAGAAGTGAATCGCCGCGTGGCGCTCGCCGTTGGCGCGCTCGGCGTCATGGCAACAATGGCGCAACTGGCGCTCATGCGCGAGATGCTGTGCGTGTTCAGCGGCAATGAACTGGCCCTTGGCGTGATCCTCGGCAACTGGTTGTTGTTGACGGGGCTTGGTTCCTGGCTCGGACGGACGGCTGGTCGCGTGCGCCACCCGCAACACACACTGGCGCTCCTGCTCCTGTTGGTCGCTCTCCTGCCGTTGGCACAAGTGTTCACGCTACGCGAACTGCGCAACGTGGTGTTTGTCCGGGGCGCAACCATTGGACTCTCCGAAACCGTGACGGCGAGCTTTCTGTGGCTGGCACCGTTCTGCATTGTGTCCGGCTACATGCTGACGCTGGCCTGCGGCGCGCTCGCGACGCCCGAAGGCTCGGTCGCCATCGGCACCGTGTACGTCACGGACAGTGTTGGCAGCGTTCTCGGCGGAGCGTTGTTTACGTATGTTTTGGTGCGGCGGCTCGACCACTTCGCGCTCCTGAGCCTGCCGGCGCTTGCCTGTCTGCTGGTTGCCGGATGGCTCGCCCGGCATGAACGGCAATACTGGGTGGCGGGAGCGGCGGGTATCATGGCCGCGGGATTCGTGGTGGCGCTGGTCGCGATGGACGTGGACGGCACCTCGACCGCGCGACTGTTTCCCGGCCAGCGCGTGGTGTTTCACGGCAACTCGCCCTACGGCAAACTGGTCGTGACCGAATCGGCCGGCCAGTTGAACTTCATCGAGAACGGCGTGCCGGTGATTGCGACGCACAACATCGAGGAGGTTGAGGAAACCGTGCATTACGCGATGTCCCAACGCCCCCGCGCCCAGCGTGTCCTGCTGATTGGCGGCGGCGTGTCCGGGACGGCGCGTGAAATTCTCAAGTACGGCGCCGCGGAGGTGACGTACGTGGAACTCGATCCACTGATCATCACGGTCGGCCGCCGGTTCCTACCGGAAAGCCTCGCCGATCCGCGGATCCGGGTGTTGAATACCGATGGCCGGTTGTTCGTGAAACGCACGGTGGAGACATTTGACGTGGTGATTGTGGATGTGCCGCCGCCGTCCACGTCGCAGATCAACCGGTTCTTCACGTCCGAGTTTTTTGACGAAGTGAAGCGGGTGCTCGCGCCGGGGGGCGTGCTCGCCTTCCCGCTAGGGCACTATGAAAACTTCGTCAGTCCCGAACTGGCGCGCGTATTGGCCTCGGCATCCACGACCGTGCGGCGGACATTTCGCAACCAACTTGTGATTCCCGGCGGGCGGATATTCTTCCTGGCCTCGGACGGCGAACTCTACGCAGACATCTCCGCGCGCATCGAGCAGTCGGGCGTGTCGACTCACTTGGTGAACCGGCATTATCTCAGCGCAGTGTTGACGCCCGACCGGCTGGCGGACATGCAACGGGCCACGGCGGCGACGGCGACGGTGAACGCCGATTTCAACCCGGTGTTATACTACTATCACCTCATGCATTGGATGAGCCAGTTCCGTGAGCGCTACGGTCTGTGGGCGATCGTGCTGGTTTCCGGGTTCGCGGCGTACCTTGCGCGGACACGGGCCGTGCCGTTTGCGATTTTCGCGTCCGGCTTCGCGGCTTCGGCGTTGGAGGTTGTGCTGCTCCTCGGCTTCCAAATCCTGTGCGGCTCCGTGTATCGTCAGGTTGGCGTGATCATTACGATGTTCATGGCCGGCCTGGCGGTGGGGGCGTTCGCCGCGACGCGGTATCGACCCATCGGCAACCGTATTCCGTTGGCGGGACTGGCCTTGGGGATCGCGCTTCTCGCGGCGATACTCCCGGCGGGATTGAAATCGCTCGAGCACGCTCCCGTGCCGGTCGTCCAAGCGGCGATCGCCCTGCTCACGCTGGTGTTGGCGTGCATGGTCGGCATGGAGTTTCCGCTGGCGACGCGGACGAACTTCCGCGACGTGGCCGGAACGGCATCGCGGTTGTACACCGCGGACTTCACCGGTGCATGCCTCGGCGCGCTGCTGGCCAGCACGCTATTGATCCCGCTTCTGGGGGTGACGGCGACGTGTCTGTTGGCGGGCGGCTTGAATGCCGTGAGCGCAGTCTGGCTATTGGCGGGGGATCTTCGATGAACAAGGGCCGGCGGCGAATTCGGGTGGGCTACATCGTTATCAGGACGTTGCGCTTTACGAGTTGGTTTCTGCTGGCATTCGTGCTAACCTATCTGACGACGGGGTATATGATGAGCGGCCAGCTCACGCTCGGCGGTTGGGCCGACCCGAAGACGGCGCTCACGATTCACCGCCTGCTGCACGTGCCGCTGCTGGTGATGTTTGGGCTGCACGCGCTGGGCGGTATTTACCTCGCGATGCGAAGGAAGCGATGGATCCGGTGGTGAAACCGACGGGACCGGAGAGAGAGGACGGACTCGACGCGGCATTGTTGGACGCGCCGCAGCGCCCCATGACGCGTCGGGAAGCGATCCGTTTCGGCGCAACCGGGCTGGCGTGTGTCGCTGGCGTCAGCGGGCTGGCGTGGTACCTGTTCCAGCAGGCTCGCGAAGAGGTCGCGCTGACCGGCGTGTTCCGGGGCGGCGGACCGAGTGACGCGGTTTGGACGCTGTGGCAGCAGCGCGGGTGGGTGAGGGAAGCCGCGCACTATCTCCAGCTCGGCACCAACGTGCAGTGCAAGTTGTGCCCCAACAATTGCATCCTCGCGCCCGGCGACCGGAGCCATTGCCGAAACAAAGTCAATCGGGGCGGGACGCTGTACACGATGGCCTACGCCAACCCGTGCACGTTTCACGTCGATCCCGTTGAGAAAAAGCCGCTGTTCCATTTTCATCCCGGCACGACGACGTTCTCGCTGGCCACGTCCGGCTGCGGTTTCCGCTGCCTGAACTGCCAGAACTGGGAGATCTCGCAGAAACAACCGGAAGAGACCAAGGACCCGACCGGTCCCGCGCTGCGACTGCGGCCGCCGTTGCCCGCATCACTCAGCCTGGATGACATGCAGCGGTTGACGATGTTGCCGGAAGACGTCGTGGCCGTGGCGGAAGCCATGCAGTGTCCATCGATTGCCTACACCTATTCCGAGCCGACTGACTACTACGAGTACATGTCCGATACGGCCCACATCGCCCACGCGCACAATCTCAAGAACATCTTCGTCACCTGCGGCTTCATCAACGAGGCTCCGCTCCGCGACCTTGCCGCGCACCTCGACGCCGCGCATGTCGACCTGAAGGGGTTCGATGACGAGGTCTACAAGCGGCTCGATTCCGGCCACCTTCAGCCGATTCTCGATACGCTGGTCACGTTGAAGCAAATGGGCGTGTGGTTCGAGGTCATCAATCTCGTGGTGCCGACGTACACGGATGATTTGGATACGATCAAACGGATGTGCGATTGGCTGGTCAGCAACATCGGGCCGGATCACCCGCTGCATTTCTCGCGGTTTCACCCGGCGCATAAACTCGAGCACCTACCGCCGACGCCGGTGGACACGCTGGTGGACGCCCGCGACATCGCGCGGCGGGCGGGTCTGCGTTACGCCTATGTGGGGAACGTCCGCGGGTTGCCGGACGCCGAAACGACGTTTTGCCCGAATTGCCATCGGGCAATTGTCGAGCGCGACATTTTCGCCGTCACCCGACTGGACATCGCCGACGGGAAGTGCAAGTTCTGCCAGACCAGGATTGCCGGCGTGTGGGCGTGACGATGTCGGGGATGTGGTTTTGGGAGTCGAATGCCGGATGAGCCTGATGCCCAAGGGCGAAAGAACCGAGTTCTAGATTTTAGCACGATGGGCGCCACCGCTACGCCTGCCGCATGACCATCAACTGCGTCAAGCGCGGATTCACAATGATGCTAGGTATATATACCTAGCATCATGGCAATCCGGCCGCCGGCTTCCTAACATCCACACCTGCAGATAGATCGGATAGGCCGCGTAGAAAGGCTAGCACACAAGGTATATATACCTTGTGTGCTAGCCTTTCTACGCGGCCTATCCGATCTATCTGCAGGTGTGGATG
>JBKQMH010000005.1:0-42814 GCA_052146795.1 Verrucomicrobiia bacterium | reverse complement strand
ACATGAGTCTCATCAAGACGATCAAAGAGAAGTTCGCCGCCCATCGGGAAGGCGGTTGTGGTTGTGGCCACCGCGAACCGCCGACGGAAGCCGCGCCAAAGACCATCACCAAAGACATGATCGTCCGCGAAGTCGCGGACCGTTGGCCGCAAACGGTTGCGGTGTTCGGCAATCACAAAGTGGATTTCTGTTGCGGTGGGGCGCACTCCATCGAACAGACCGCCCGCGCGCGCGGTTGTCAGGACATCGACGCGTTGGTCGCCGACTTGAACCGGGCAATCCAGTAAACTCCCAAATACAAGTGGACCAGGAAATGACCGCCACAATGGAACGGCCAATCGTCGAAGAGCCCGTGCCCGCCGGGTTCGGACCCGGCAGGCCGCCGATGCCTCGCGAGCACGGGGCATGGGGAATTCTGCTGATCCCGTTTGCGACGGCGGTGGGCGTGAGCGGTGTGGTGGACGTGCGGATGGCGCTGCTGCTGACAAGTGTGTTGTGTTTTTACGTCGCCCGTACAAGTTTTCTGAAGCAGCACGCCAAGTGGACGTTCCTGTTGTTGGCGGGAAGCGCGTTGTGCACCGCGCCGCTGCTGATCGTGTGGCGGTTGTGGTGGCTCGCCGCGTTCGGGGTGGTGGCGGCGGCGCTGGCGTTTCGCAGGACGGAACGCGGCGTCGCGATGCAACTGATCGCGGTCGCCGGGCTGACATTGACGGCACCGGCGGGATGGTACGCAGCCACGGGGCGCCTGGATCGGCACGCGTGGTTATTGTGGGGATTGAACTTCCTCTATTTTGCCGGCGGCGTGTTCTACGTGAAGATGCACGTTGCCGCCGCGATTCGGCGGAAACCGGTTGACAGCACTTCGGAACGTATCGCTCTCGGGGCGGCGACGTTGAGTTACTACGCTGGGATGTCGGCGGTCCTTGTCGTGTTCGCGACAATGCATTGGATCTCCTGGTCCGTGTTGCTGGCGTACGCCCCGGTCGTGATGCGGGCGGTCGTGGGCGTGTGGCGTCTGTCGCCCACGTTGAGGATCAAACGGCTGGGCTGGACCGAGGTGGCGTACTCGCTCGTGTATGCCGTCTTGTTAATTCTGGCACGTTCGTGAGTGTGCCGCGCGGGACGATGTCCCGTCACTCGCGCTAGATCTGTGGCGAACTGTTACGGCAACAACACGCGCACGCGATAGTACCGGGACGGGAGGTTGGTCGCGCCGCCAAAATCCGTCATGTTGGTGACCGTGCCGAGGCCTGTCCCGCCGCTGAGGATATCGGACTGACCAGGGACTTGCGTGAAGTTATTCGTGTAGCTTCCGTTGGCTGTGCCCGCCGTGTACTCCAGCACGTTCGTCCGCGACGCGATTCCCGGTGACCAGGTGCTGTCACCGCTGGCGCCAAGATACGTCACAATGACGTTCGTGCCTGACTTCGCGATGCTTATGACATGCAGGTACGTCGAGGAGTTGGTGGGATTGAAGCCCGCCATGTAAGCCTGCAGATAGGTGAAGCCGCTGGCGCCGCCGTTCGCATAGGCGTTGGCCACGGTCGGATCGGTTGGGTTGAGGTTGTATTGCAACTTCCAGGAATCGGGGATGCCATCGCCCACATAACTGTTGGTGCCGTAGGTCACCACGATGTCGTTGGTGATGTCGGCTGACGTGAGCGGGCCCTGGACATGGACGCGGCCCGTGTTGGTGTCGTAGTCGGAGGGGGAGGGGACGTAGTACGCGCCGTTCGTGACGACCATCACGGGCGTGACGCCGGCGGGGATGCGAAGATAGGTGTCGACATTCAGCGCACCGACGGTGTGCTTGTTGATGTCGGCGCGAACGTTCTGTGCGTTCTCCGTGACGGTGACATCGAACCGCTGGCCCTGGGAATCGAGGTTGTTGAACGTCATGGTGCTCCAGGCCGACGGGATCTTCGGCGCGAAGTAAGCGGTGTTGTTGCCGTTGGTTCCCTCGGGTTTGAAATCGAGGAACATCATGATTTGATCGATGAGCGTCGAATGCGACTCCCAGGTATTGGGCCAGGCGGTCTGGAGCCAGAAGCCGGGATATTTTTGCAGCGCCGTGGTTGGCGCGATTTGCTCGCCCGCCAGGCCCATCGGTCCCAATTTGGCGACCAGCAGGTCGAGCATGTATTTGTTCGTGTCCACCAAGCTGGTGCCGCCAACATAATCCTGCCAGCGGGCGAAATACTCGCCGAGCCAGGAGGAAGCGAGGAACCACGGGCTGTGCAGGTACGCACCCGGCGAGGTATTCCAGTAATCATCGGTGTCGCCGTTGACGTTGTGGCCGTAACGGTTGACCAGACCGACGATGTCGGGATAGTTGGCCGAGTCGTCTTCAACCAGATTGTCGTACCACGGCCCGCCGTTGCTGATGCACTCGGCGCAGGTGCCGACAGACTGGCGTCCGTTGATCCACTCGACCACGTTGGTCATGAGCGCGCTGTTCGGCTCAAACACCTCGAACGGCACGGACATACCCAACTGGCTAATGTCGGCGGGCTCGTAATGGGAATTGATGCGGTTGGTCAGACCGCCCGTGATATAGCCAGTTTGGGCAGTCCAAGTACCCTCGTTGGAGATATCTCCCATCATGGCTGCGAGATTGGCGGCGTCGCGCAACCCGCGCACGATGGAGGCATTGGAATAAAGAAACTCATCGGAAGAATCCTCCCAGACATTTTCGCCGTGCATCAAGTTGGTACTGAAATCGTACTTGGCATTGGAGTCGTTGGTGCTGTCGTAATAGGACGCATAGGCGGACTGGAGAGCCAGTTGATAATAGTTGGTCACAAAGCCGGCATCGCCCGTGGTCAGATAATGGTAGTAGAGCCCCCACGGGACGACGGCGGTTTCGTCCATCTGCGCGCCGGTCCATACGAAATATCCGTCGGTCGTGTATTTTTGCTCGAAGAAGGATTTCCCGCCGGGGTTCTGGTCGGGATTGCGATAGGCCACGTCTCGCAACCAGTGGTAGAAGTTTGCGGCTTCATTGGTGTGAGCGGTCCGATCCAGGGTGACGGCGGCGTAGACGCCGTCGCGCGGCCACACGAACGGGTAGGCGCCGTTGTGCATGCCGGCCATGATCGCGCCCGTCACGTCATCGAGGTGCAACGCCGTGACCAGCAACGAGCGCTTGAACAGCGTGTTATACGCGGCACTCGGGAGATCCACGGTAACACCGCCATTCAGCCAATTCGACCAGTACGTTTCCGTGGCTGCTTGAGCGGTCGCCATGTTGTTGGTGTAGAACCAAGTGATCATGGGGTGGCCCCAGAAATTGTAGGTTCCGGTCGCGCCGGCGCAATCGTCCCACGCGCCAACGATCATCACGTCCACTTCATTGGTCACGCCCGGCGGGAGCGTGATGCGCTTGCCGATCCAGCCTTCCTGGTTGTCCGTGGCGGTATGGTCGCGCCAACTGCCGTCGGCGGGCAGACCCGCGCCCGTGACGGTATTGGTCACCAATTTCATCGTGGTGGCGAAATAGATGGAGCTGTTCTTGATCCAGTCAAACGCGAACGACGGAGAGTACGCGACGTCGTAGCCGTTCGGGAGGCACTGCTGGTTCGACGAGGAGACGTCGAGGTAGTTGGTGTTGAACACGACCATGGCATCGTAGTTGGTGCCGCCAGCCGACGTATCCCAATACATGAAGTTGTTGGTATTGCCGCCGTTGACGTTGAAGTTGGCGTCGTAGTAGAAATCGATCGTGTTGGTGGTGGCCTGGTTGTTGGTCAACAGGAACCGCTTGATGTAAACACCGTTATTGGTGCGGCAGGAGCCGGTGCAGCCGCCACCAGACGGGCAGTCGGACACGATGGGCAGGGCGTTGGTCGAGGGGCAGAAATCGTACTGCACGACCTGGATGTTGTTGCCGGCGGCGACGAGCTGGTTGGAAGTCAGCACGACGTTGACGCTGTCGCTGTCCCATTGTTGGCCGACGTTGGCGTAGTCGGTTCCATCGGTGTTTTGGAGCCAGTAAATGTTGTTGGTGCCGTCTGCGCCGAGGGCGATGCCGCCCATACCGGCGATCATGTTCATCTGGCCATTGGCTTCCTGATCGAGGTTGGTGCAGGCGACGTAGGGATTGCTGTTGTTATTTTCGTTTGGCCATGATTCGGGCCCGCGGTAGCCTTCATTGGAGGTATCGACGCCGTGGCGGTCGCCGACGCTGGGGTAATACAGGTCGTAGAGCGCGCCGTTTTGGTCGAGCATGGCATTGATGTAGCCGTTGCCGATGATCGCTTCTTCCTTCCAATGATGGATGTTGGTCGCCGGATCGCTCGGGTAGCCGAAGCCCGGCCACGGCATGGCGTAGGTCGTATACATGTAGTTGCCGCCGCCGTTGCTGTCCAGATTCAATGTCAGGGCGTCCGCGTTGCTGCCGGTCAGCCCGGTCGCGGGCGTAACGGTCGAACTCAGAATGTAGTAGATCACCGTGGTGCCGTCGTTGGTCATGGGCGGGATGGTGGCGGAGTAACTGGTGCCGGATCCGGAAGCCTGCGCGAATGACGATGTGGCGAAACTATTGGTGGTCCAGCGCACGAAAATGTTTTCTTCAGCCGATTTGGCCGCACCCAGGCCAATGTTGATGGTGACTGTGTCGTTGGTACGGGGGACCGCCGGCGACTGGCCGGTGCGAATAACGGACACCGGACGTGCCGAGGTCTTCATCACGGCGAGTGTGGCGGCGGCGTTCGTGGGAGGGTTGATGGTGCGGAACGAATAGTACAGGTTGTTGGTCAGCGTGATGGTGGCGTTCGCCCCGACGGGGCTCAACGAGGTCGTTCCGTCGATGGTCACGCTCGCGCCTGCACCCCAGTTCGTGCCGAACGTGCCATTGGCCGCGAGTTTGAACTGGTATCCGCCGTTGGTGACGTCGCCACCGGACGCGGCCACGAACATGACGTTGGTGAACCATTCGGCGCCCGCCGGTGTGCCCGGTGGCGAGACTTTGTTCATGAGAAACGGCATGTTGGGATCGCCGGCATTGAAGCCATCCCATGTGCCGGGAATATTCATTGTGCTCCATGCCAGGGCGTTTGAGAGGGAGAGGGTCGTGGCCGCAAGCGCCAAGAGGAAGACAAGGAGGCAACGTCGGTTCGTTGCTAAAACGGTTGAACGATAGAAAGAAATATTTCGTGCTGCGACTCTCATAACAATCAATCTCCCTCTTATCCCGGGTGAATCAGCCCATCCCGGCGTATTCTTCGTCGGTAATAATGTGTCGGCCCATCAACACATAGTCATGGGATATGGCCTGCATGTCTTTGACGTAATCGGTGATCACCAACAAATCGCTGAAACCAACTTCGGCAAATACACGCCGTGCGGCCTGCTGTTCTCCCATGAATTCCGCTTCCAACTTTTCCAGACCGACGTCGCGGGCAATCTCAATCAATTCCTGCACCAACGCCCGGGCCAGCCCGCGCCCACGGTAGTTGGGATGAACCACGATGCTGATCCGCCCGATGTGACGCTTCCAACCTGCCAGGTGCTGGTGCAGCGAGGCGTCAGCCACAATTCGGCCATCAGCAATGGCGACGATTGGCAGAATTTTCCCGTAGTCGATATGTTGGCACCAATCGTGGATGACCTGGGGATCGGTGACACGGTGCTTGAACAGAAGTCGTTCGGTCTCGGGAACGGCGGAAAAGAAATCATGAAACAACTTTTCGTCGGACGCTTCCAGCGGGCGCAACGTGACCTTCAGGTCGCCCTTCATGGTCACGGTCTTCGGATAACGCTCGAGAATATCGTCCATGTCGATGTGCCCGCTTCCTCAGCCGATTAACATAGCAAAATCTTGCGTAAACATCAAGACCTAGAGTTGATCAGAACGTACACATCCACCGACAGGGACAGTGGTACGCCCGGTCCCAGAAGAGCGGTGTTTTTCGCCACGTCAGTAGCTGGTCTGAATCTCATAGAATCGCTGGAGGGAATTTGTCGCCGACATGTCCGTGTAAGACAGCGAGGATTGGCCACTGCCAGCAGTGATCTGCGCGTTTGGCAGATTGGTCCACCCGGTCCCGAGAGAATTGCAATACATCACCTGATAGGATTTCCCGGGTACGGAGGCCCAGGTGATAGTGTTCCCGCCCCCGCCGGAGGATTGCCAGCTTTGGACAACAAAACCGATGGACGGATTCAGCCTGTCCAACACGCCGCTGCCGGAGGTATCCACGATGTCGGCGACAGGCACGGCCAGAAATCCATTCGATACGATATTTCCACTCCCATCCCCTGTCGGCGCCTGCGCAACCAGATACCCGCCGTTGGTTGTCGAGTAGGCGGCGGCGCACAGATACAACGTGCTCGGCATCGAACCAAACTCCTGCACCAAATCAATCGTCCCCTGCATTTGGCCGGTGTTGGTGGCGGCCTTGACCGCCTGGTTCGACGCGGTCACCGTCGTGCCGTTGATTGTTTGCCAGCCGACGTAGGTGTCCGTGCTTTCGCCGGCCAGAAACGGCGTGGCGCCCGAGACGGCATTGGACCCGACCTTCGACCAGGTCGGGAACGCGGGCGACAGCGCGGAAAGCTGGTTGGCGACGATGATGAAGTGGTCGTTCTTCGTATTATCGCCTGGATAGTCTCCCGGCGACCACGTGGCCACATACAAAACGGTGCCACGGACCGCCGCATACAGGGTCATGCCGGGCGATGTCAGCAGGTATCCAGGATAATTGCTCGCGCCGCTGTTGAGGACGAAGGCCGGCAGTGGCGCGACTGGCGTTTGCGCGCAGGCCGACGATGAGAAGGCCGACGCACCGCCGCTGTTGGTCGCGGCGATCGAGTAACAATACGTTGCGTTCGGCGTCAGCCCGCTGTCGAGATACGAGGTCGTTGACACCGTCGCCACCGGGTTACCCCCGCGTGTGACGATGTAGAACGTGGCACCCGTCGACGCCGACCAGGTCACATTGATTTGGTTCGTGGCGAGGGCTGTGGCCGTGACGTTCGTTGGGGGATTGGGCGGTGAATTGGTAAAGGTCGTGGCGCACGCCGAGGAACTTTGCGCCGAGAGGCCCGCGGCATTCGAGGACGCGACGGCGTAGCAGTGCAGTGTGTTGGCAGTCAGTCCGACATCGTCGAATGTGGTCAGCACCGTTGTCCCGACCTGCGCGTCGTCACGGTACACCACGTAGCCGACCGTGTTCGACGTGGCCGGCCAGCCGAGGTCGATTTCCGACGAGCTTACCGCGGTGGCCGTCACATTCGTTGGCGTGGGAGGCAATGTTGGCGGCGCGCCGCTCGCCACAGCGAATCTGTAGTCCACGCCCTGGCCACCATTGTTGTCCCAGTCGCCGTTGGCGCAATTATTGGCATCGCAATCCATTTGGGTTGCGGTGCTCGAAACGGTCGTGGTGTACACCCAATTGTTGGAGGCAGAATTGTATGTCATGGAAGCATCCGGTGAGACCGTGGGAGTCCAGTTGTTCCAGCCCAGATGGATGCAAACCTGGCTCGCACTGGCAAGCGGGCCACCAGCGGGGCTGTAGGAAATGGTGACCGGGCTGCCCGCAACAGGAGTCGCGGGCGAGACGCAGAAGCGCCCGACGCAGCCATTTGTCGAACCTCCGCTGCCATTGCCACCGCCACCGGTCGGCATGGGAGCGACATAGACGTGCTGGATCGGTGAGTTGTACGTGTTCCCGCGGCCGTCCGTCGCGCTGACGTAGTAATCGACGTACGTATTGGTGAGTCCGGTAACCTTCGTGTAGTAATAATCGGCGAGATAGGCGGGAGTCGAGTTGATGATGGCCGGGGCCGATGCAGGCACAGACCGTAGCGTCATGGGCTGCAGTATCCAAGCCGCCGTGTCCGGACCGCCGGCGTAGGTTCTGAACTCGTCGTTTGTGGGCGGATTGCTGCTGCCATTGGACCGAAACAGCAAAGTCACATTCGTGATGCCGGAAACATCATACGCATATGTCCACACCCAAAAATCGGTATTGGTGGCGGGAGCGGCCTGCCAGCTGCTCCCCGAATGGTATTCGACCCCGTAATTGTTCGTGCCCGGATTCCACGGGCTCCGCTGTGGAATAAAAACGGTTGGCGGGGTTGTGTCGTACGCCTCATTCCCGAGGATGATCGGATCCACGTTGCGCACGGCATTCGATTGTGCGATGGACGGGCCCGCGCATTCGGACGTATTGCTGGCGCAGCCAAAATACTCGAATCCACTATCAAGACCGCCGAGGTAATAATGCCAGCCCAGTTCAATCGGGTTCGCGACGGTGTTGCTGGGCGAGCCAGGATCGCGGATCTGGTCGATGCGGTTGGTGTAAAGGCCGAGAGCGATCGAGTTCGTGATTTGCTGGGCCGTTTTGACCCGGTTTTCCGTGGCGATAATGGTGCGCCACTCATCGGCTGACGCGCTGGTGCCCTGGCTGGGATCAATGACGTTCCTCCCTGTACTGTCTGTGTATGAGGGGGGCCAATGCCATTTGGACATAATCGGCGTGCCGAAATCCTGATCGGCGTTGACCCAGCCGCCATCTTCCACGTGCACGATGTCATTCGTGCTGGGGGGGAACTCCGATAGAAATTGTTCCACGGTGCTCGGTTCGTAGCCGTCACTGACCGCCGTGCTGGCGAATTGTGACACCCAGGAATCATAGTAGGTGTTCCCATCCGACCAGTCGTTGTCACCGTCGTGAGCCATCAAAACAAATGAAGGCTTGGCAAGATTGTTGCGGGAAGCAATTGGGCTGAGGAGACCCAGGTCCCATGTACTGGCGCTGTCCATCCAGCCAAACGCTTGATCAGCCGGAACGGCGATGATGGTGGATGCCGCACCCGTGTTGGGATCGACATAACGAGCGTAGTGCATCTGATACGCGAACGGGGCCACGGCCGTCGGCGAACAGCCGCGCGAAATGCTGTTGGAGAAATAGTTTGTCACGCCTTGCGCAGGATTGATTTGGTCCGCCGGATTCGGGATATCGATGTCGTCGGTCGTGCCGGAGGTATACGGCCAGTCGGGACAGGTACGAGCCAAGTGGTGGTTGGCCACGATCGACCAGGCAATACCCATCTTGTTCAGGGTCGGAATGATATGTTCGCTGAAGCAGGTTTCCGCGGGGAAATACCCGCGCGAAATCAGGTTGGTGGCGCCACCGCCCCAATAAATCTGCTGCTCGCGTTGGTGGATCAGGATGTCCATCTCCAATGTTTCGTCACTTACGAACGGGGCAATGGCATGGTGATACGTAAAATTCGTCAAATCCATGCGCGGTTTGCCGCCCGAGGTCGTCCAACCGTGCGCTTGGACGTTGTCCGTGTACCAGCCGGTGCCATAACCCATCGAGGGATCGCCATAGGCAAGGCTATTGACGTTTTCCATCAATGCACCTGAGTAGTTTACCTGTGCGCCCGAATTTGGCGCTTGGGATACGTCGATGCTGGACAACGCATCATGGGGGTAGTTCTGGTAATCTTGGACTCGGTTGGCATCTCCGAAAGTGCTGGCGATGGGGTCGGTGGGTACGATTGAACCGTCGTCCTGCTGTTGTATGGAATCCCACGCGTTTTGATAATGGTCGCCAAAATGATTCAGTGGGGCGCGATTTGGCCAATAGATCGGCTGGTGTAGGTGCCAGAGCCAACTGGTGTGGATGCTGGTGTTGGCGGAGGCGAATAGGGAAGTGATCTGGAGCACCGCTGACAACCAGACCAAGGTGCGACACATTGGATTGCGCATAATTCAGAGTCCCGTCTTGGGGTTCACCCGCGAATGTAAACCGCTTTACTCACGTAATCAAAAAAATCCGCATCGGCTTATTTCCCTTTTGCATCTTTTCCCGTGCGTTGCCGTCAGAATATCGGCCAACGACAATGATTGCAAGCATAATCTGCGTGTCTGACGCACTTTTGGGAGGCCGATCACTGCCCATTCGGTAATGAATTGGCCAATAGTTCCGCCAGCTGTTTGGCCGCATGAGATGACTCTGGTTTCGCAATTCCAGCCTTTTGCGTGCGGCCCTGCGCAACCATGGCGCTGAGCGCCGCGCCCAACGCCTTCGGGTCAGCACAGTCCACCACTTCTCCTTCCGCGCCGTAATGGTGATGTGAGATCACACGACATCCCGCCGCCAGCGCCTCGGCAATCGTCAGCCCGTAGCTTTCGTGACGTGATGGGGAGACGAAGATGTCGGCCTGTTGCAACAGCGCGGCCTTTTCTCCGCCGACCACATGGCCCGGGAACTCGACACGTGAGATGGTGACTTTTTCCGCAAGGCGGCGCAGCTTCCGTTCGTATGCCCGCCCTTTCATGTAGGCCGCCCCGCCACAGATGAATACACGGAGCTTCTTCCCACGTGCATCCACATGGGCAAGGGCGGCCAGCAACCGCTCAATCCCTTTTTCGGGCGATAGCCGGCTCAACGTAATGATGACAACCTCATCGTCAGCGACAGGGCAGGGCAGGACTGCCGGATGCGCCGTGTCACGCGCCGAAACATTCCCCCACGGCAACACGACAATTTTTTCCGGCGTACACCGCGGATAACACCGCAGAATCATCGCCTTCATCGGCAGTGACGGCACGACGATCCGCACACTGTGCCGCCCACATTGATATTGTTTCTCAAACACCAACCGCAGGACATCGGGCATCACCCCAAACCAGCGGAACCGCGCCGCCGTTTCTGGCCGGATCAGCCCGCGCAGGTAAAACCGTGTAAAATACTCGACCACGTCGACGTGAAAGATCGTCACGATCCGATAGCCTCGCTCGCCCAGCACGGCAAAGTCCGGTCCCTCGCTGATGTCGTTGCTCAGGACGACGCACCGCTGCGGATCCCGCTTCAGGATTTCCGCCGTCGCCGCGCGCTCGAACTCTCGACAAAACCGCGCGTATTGCAATTCACTAAGCTGCGCCAGCGGTTTGGGCAGACGCAGTCCCATTGATTTCGGGCTCAGGACGGTGAGCCCGAACGGTTGGTGTTCGCGCCATTCGCGAATCAGATAGTCCGCGACGGCTTTCCCGCCCCCGAGTGGCTCCGTATCCGGAAATTCCGCGTGCGCGGCCGAGTAGAGGACCTCGAAGTTCACATTGGATGTTTTACCCTGCGGTTCTGGGACTTGTCCATCGCAGTCATTTTCGGTTGGTTTCGTCTCCCAGTTGTGGTCTGCTTGAGTTGTTGGGTGGGGATGGTCATAGCGACTGTCGGGAAAGGATTTATCTCTATGATTCGAGGTGTCCATACGATGTTCTACTCTTCACAGGCCGAGGAGCTCCGCCGATTCATTTGTGACAAGCTTGGCTTTTCGTTTACCGATGTTGGGGGTGGCTGGCTAATATTCGACGTGCCGGAGGTGGAAATGGGTTGCCATGAGACGGACACTCAGTCTGTGGACGGCAGGCCGTCAGGGACTCATTACATTTCGTTCTACTGCGATGACATTCAACGCACGGTTAGCGAATTGAAAGGCCGCGGAGTTGAATTCATTGACGAGATTGGCGACGCTGGCTACGGCCTCGTGACGCACTTCCGAATGCCCGGAGATTTCGCGGTGGAATTGTATCAACCCCATTACAAGAAAGCATCGGGCAGTGGACCGAGGCACATAACTGACCGTCACGGTTGAGGGAATTTCTTGTTGAGGAACCGGCCGTTCTTCTGGATGAATTCGCCGTCCACGTATATTTCGCCGCCCTTGCGCAAGTCGCACACCATGTCCCAGTGCAGGCCGCTACGGTTCTTGTTGCCGGTTTCGCTGTACCCCGCGCCAAGCGCGAGATGGATCGTGCCGCCGATCTTTTCGTCGAACAGCGTGTTCTTCGTGTAGCGGGTGACATTGTAGTTGGTGCCAATCGCTCCCTCGCCGAGGTAACACGAGCCGCTGTCCATATTGATCATCGCCCGCAGGAAATCCTGTCCCTTGTCCGCCTCGGCCTTTTTTACCTTCCCGCGCTCGAACGTCAATCGCGCCCCGTGTACTTCGCGTCCGCCGTGGACCGCCGGGAAACTGAATTTCACGTGCCCCTCGACGCTGTTCTCGACCGGCCCCGTGAACACTTCGCCATCAGGAAAATTGTAGTGGCCTTCGCAATTGATCCACTTGCGGCCCTTGCACGAGTAGCGGATGTCCGTGTCCTCCGCGACGATGCGGACCTCGCGCGACTTGTTGAGAAAAATTGTCAGCGCCTGTTGCTCCTTCGAGATGCGCTTCCACGCGGCGATCGGATCGCGCGCGTCCAGATGGCCCGCGCCGAACACGAATTCCTCGTACTCGGTCAGCGACATCTCGGCGTCCTGCGCGCTGGCGTTGCACGGCCATTGGGTCCCGACCCACTTCAACGCGCCACTGGCGCTGCGGTCCATGAAAATCTTGTTGAGCGGCTTGCGCGCGGAAGACGCCGCAGCCATGCGTTTCGGGTCAACATTGGACAAGGCCTTCGTGTTCTCATCGCCCCAAAAACTGATCAGCGCGTCCACATGGCGCAGCTTGAACTTCGCAAACGGCGAGATCCATTTGAGTTGGTCCCGGTTCGCTTCGGCCATGAACACTTCCGCCAGGCCGTCGATCCGCAGGTCGGTGATCACAAACGCGCCGCGACGTAGTGCGGCCCGGTAACATTCCCGAACCAACGGGGCGGCACAAGCGTCGCCCTGAATGGCGACGATGTCGCGAGGTTTCAACGCCACGGAGTATTCGGTCAGCAACCGCGCCAGCTTTTCGTGTCGGGGGTCTTTCATGATGGTGCTTGGATTCTTCAGATTCCGTTAGTTGAAAGGTATACGTTCTTGCCGTAACACAAAAGAAACGTTGGGGCAAGATGTTAGGAGTATTTTCACGGCACGCGACGTGCTCATTTTTACTGCTCGATGGCAAGAATCCGGGGGACTACGTAAGTGTATTTGCAGCACTATAATCTGCGGGAGGCGCCGTTCAATATCACGCCCGATCCGCGCTTTTTGTTTTTCAGCGCGAAGCATCAGGAGGCGTTCAACCATCTCCTCTTCGGCATCCGCGAGCGCAAGGGCTTCATCGAACTGACGGGTGAAGTCGGCGCGGGCAAGACCACCATCTGCCGCAAGCTGCTCGAGGAACTCGGCCCGCACTACAAAACCGCGCTGATCCTGAATCCATTCCTGACGGGCCATCAACTCATCAAAACCATCGCCCAGGAATTCGGCCTCAAGGTGCGCGGCATCGACCGCGTGGCCTATCTTCACTCGCTGAACGATTTCGTGCTCGCCGAGGTCAATCACGGCAACGACGTCGTGCTGGTCATCGACGAAGCCCAGGATCTGAGCGACGAACTCCTCGAACAGGTGCGGCTGCTCTCCAATCTCGAAACCGACCGCCAGAAGCTCATGCAGATCGTCCTGATGGGACAACCCGAGTTGCGTGAGAAACTCCTGCAACCGGAACTGCGCCAACTCCGCCAGCGCATCACGGTTCGGTATCATCTCAGCCCGCTCGACTTGAACGAGACGGCGGGGTACGTCAATCATCGCCTCAAACTCGCCGGCGCCAACGGTCGGCCGAGCTTCGACGCAGGCGCGATCCGTCTGGTGTACAAATACTCGCAGGGCGTCCCGCGCCTCATCAACACCGTCTGCGACAAGACGCTGTTGGCGGGATTCGTCGGCCAGATCGACGTGATGACGCGTCAAGAGGTCAACCTCGCCATTGAGGAGTTGGAGGGTGTGCCCGCGTGAGCCTGATCAACGAGGCGCTCAAACGCACGCGCGATTCGGCCTACCAATCCGCCCAGACGTCGCCGCCGGTGGCGGCGGAGTATCGTCTGGAAAGTGGAGCCAAAGCGCGCGGACCCAGGCGGGTGCTGCTGGTCATGGGCGTGATCGGCGCCGCGGTACTCGCGGGCGTCATCGTTCTTGCCGTGTGGGTGGTCCCGCGCATTCAGAGCGTGAAGGACAGCCTCGCGCCCGGCAAGGATTTGTCCATTGCCGAAATGAAATCGCCGACTCCAGCAAAACCCCCAGCGCCGACAGTGGAAGTGTCGCCAAAAACGGGAGTCGCTTTGCCATCGACGGCCCAACCACCGGTCGCGGCACCGCCCTCCGAGACGAAGGGAGTCGAGGACCAAATCGTCGCCAGGGTCATGGAGCGCATCAAGGCCGGGCAACCAGCCGCCCCGACCGCGCCGCCACTCTTGCTTCAGGGAATCACCTATGCGAGCGATAACCGCGACGCGATGATCAACGGCGTCACGG
This sequence comes from Verrucomicrobiia bacterium, assembly GCA_052146795.1. GTDB lineage: Bacteria > Verrucomicrobiota > Verrucomicrobiia > Palsa-1439 > Palsa-1439 > Palsa-1439. Next base: position 28,607 of record JBKQMH010000005.1, on the reverse strand, counting down.
TCCATGAGGGCGAAGAGATCGAAGGAGCGCGTGTGATCACGATTGAAAACCGGCGCGTTACGCTCGATCTCAACGGACACGAAATCATCCTCCGCTTGCCGTAGTTCCTGACGCCAGCGTTTGTTGTCCGTACTCATTTTTCGTGCAACCTTCGCGTTGCCTCCCTATAATTTACCGTTGATGAAACTGTTTCATTGGGGCCTATTGCTTCGGTACATGGTGTACGGCGTGTTGCCCCTTGTGGTGGGCTTCATTTTGGTGGAGCGCCGCGTCGGCGAAGGCGCGGCGGGAGTGTTTTTCGTGGTGCTGGCGTTGGTGCTGCCGTTGGTGGCCGTTGGCTGGCTCGGATGGCAGCATTTTCGACATCGGAAACAGAAATAGATCGTGGAGGAAGATCGAAGACCATGGGCCAAATAGCGACGAGCGTCAGTTACAGCTTCACGATGCGCCTGCGTCTCGTGAATACCACCGGAATGTTTGCGAAGATTCTGCACGTCATCGCCCGGCAACAGGGCGACCCGGGGGCGGTGGACGTGGTGCGCGCGGAGCGGCAGTTCAAGGTGCGTGACCTGACCGTCAGCGCCCGCGACGACGAGCACGCCCACAAGATCATCGACGCAATCAAACGAATCAAGGGCGTCACCGTGATCAACGTGTCCGACCGCGTGTTCCTGATGCACCTTGGCGGCAAGATTCGCATCCAGAACAAAATCCCGCTTACCACGCGCGATGCGCTGTCGATGGCCTACACGCCGGGCGTCGCGCGGGTTTGTCTCGCCATCGCCGAGGACAAACGCAAGGCCGGTACGCTCACCATCAAGCATAACTCCGTGGCGGTGGTCAGCGACGGTTCCGCCGTGCTCGGTCTCGGCAATATCGGTCCCGAAGCCGCCATGCCCGTCATGGAAGGCAAGGCAATGTTGTTCAAGGAATTCGGCGACATCGACGCGTATCCAATCTGCCTGCAAACGCAGGAACCGGAAGAAATCATCAAGGCCGTGAAATGGATTTCCACCGGCTTCGGCGGCATCAACCTCGAAGACATCAGCGCGCCGCGCTGTTTCGAGATCGAAGACCGCCTCAAGGAGGAACTCGACATTCCCGTGTTCCACGACGACCAGCACGGTACGGCCGTCGTCGTCCTTGCCGCGGCGCTGAATGCGCTCAAGCTCATCAAGAAGAAGATGAGCGAGATCAAAATCCTGATCGTCGGCGCCGGCGCCGCCGGTGTCGCTGTCACGAAGATGTTGCAGGCGGCCGGTGCCCACCACATCATCTGCTGCGACCGCAAGGGCATCATCTGCCGGAAACGCCTTCCCGATCTCGATTTCAGCAAGACCTGGCTCGCCGAGCATACCAATTCGCGCAATGTGACCGGCTCCATCGAGGATGCCGCCTGCGGCGCGCACCTGTTCATCGGCGTCAGCGGTCCCGGCGTGTTCACCGTCAAGGCCCTCAAGAAAATGGCGAACGGGCCGGTCGTCTTCGCCCTTGCCAACCCGACGCCCGAGATCATGCCCGAGGACGCCGAGCCCTACGCGCGCATCATCGCCACCGGCCGCAGCGATTACCCGAACCAGATCAACAACGTCCTCGCGTTCCCCGGCATCTTCCGCGGCGCGCTCGACGCCCGCGCCCGCGCCATCACCGAACCGATGAAACTTGCCGCCGCCAAGGCCATCGCGGGCTGCATCACCCCGGACGAACTCAGCGAGGAATACATCATCCCCAGCGTATTCAACAAACAGGTCGTCCGTCGCGTCGCCCGCGCCGTCGAACAAGCCGCCTACGCGGGAAACGTCGGGAAGAGGCCGAGGGGTTAGGGGTGGGTCACGCGTTGGTGGAGGGCGAGCCTCCCGGCGAGCCTCTTTTTGTCTTGTTTTGAAACCGACGTAATGCCTAAGATAGGTACGAGGCTTGGTTTCACCCCCAAGTGATCTGCGGCCACCGGCAGCTGGAAAGGCAGCTATGCACCGAATGCGACGTGGTTGTCTGATTGGGGGATTACTTATCTGGATCGCGGTCGACTCAAGGCCCTCCCAAGCGCAGTACACCGCCAACTTCCAAACCAACATCATCAGCGGCGTGACCAGCAATTGGTCGGGCGATTACTACGTTGGGAACACCAATTTCGCCGATGTATTGATTATCCAAAGCGCCGGGCTGCTCGGCGACGTTGCCGCGTTCGTGGGCAACACCTCCGCCAGCAGCAACAACAGCGTTCTCGTCACGGGCTCCGGCTCCGTCTGGAGCAATCACGCGTCGCTATTCTTCGGCGCAGCGGGTCCGGGCAACAGTTTGGTCATCAGTAACGGGGGACGGGTAATTGGCTCCTCGCCATCGGAAGCATTCGTCGTGGGCGATAGCTCCAGCAGCAGCAACAACAACGTGCTAGTCACCGGTATCGGCTCGGTCTGGAGCAACAGCGGCCCTGTTACGATTGGGCTTTCCGGCTCGGGCAACAGCTTGGTGATCAGCAATGGCGGGCTGGTCATCAGCGGCAATCAGGTCTCCGGGTCCATCGGCAGTAATTCCGGCAGCAGCAGCAACACGGTGCTGATTACTGGCAGCGGCTCGGCGTGGAGCAATGTAATGAGCTTTTCATTCGGAGGCCTGAATAACAGTCTGACGATTTCCGAGGGTGGTCGGCTGATTGCTTACAGTGGTCTAGTGGGTGGCAGCAATAACAGCCTGCTCGTAACCGGCAGTGGTTCGCTGTGGAGCAATAGCGCGTCCGTGAGCATTGGCTATCACGGCGCAAATAACAATCTGGTGATCAGCAACGGTGGTGTGGTCGTTGGCGTGCTGTTTGGCGGGACCGTGGGCTACTACACCGACAGCAGCAACAACAGTGTGCTCGTGGGTATCGGCGGGCTTTGGCAGAATAGCGGCTTGTATGTGGGTTACCAGGGAACCAGTAATCTTCTGGAGGTGGCAGGCGGATCAGTTTATGCCACGAACCTTGTCATTGGCTTCTCCTCGGCGACCTGCAACAACCTCTTACAGTTGGATAGCGGCACTGTGGCCGTCACGAACTCCACTCAGAACGCGGTGCTGGAGGTGCGCGACGGACAATTGATCCTCAGCGGCGGTGTGCTGCAGGCGGACACGCTGGTGATCACGAATCCCTGCGCGCAATTCGTTCACACCGGCGGGACATTGATCGTCGGCAACGTTGTTGTCGATCCAAACACATTTCGCATTGTGTCCGTCGCCCGGCAAAGCAACGACATGCTCATCACGTGGATGATGGGGCCGGGCGCGACCAATACGTTGCAAGCCACGGCGGGCGATGGCAGCGGCGGCTACAGCACCAACGGCTTCTCCGATATCTTCATCGTCACGAACAACACGACTGTTGGCACCGTGACCAATTACCTCGACATCGGCGCCGCGACGAATACGCCGTCACGGTATTACAGGGCGCGGCTGATACCGTAGGGACAGACCCCCGCGTCTGGCCGCGCGTCACTGGGCGCAGACGGAAGTGCGCCCCTACGACTGCCATCACGTCTTCGCCAACTGACGCAATCTTGGCGCGATTCCTGCGTCTTGGGACGCCCCGATGAAACGTCTACTGGCCGTTGATGATGACCCTTCGGTACTTGAGACCCTCGTCGATGCGTTGACGACCAAGGGGTATGAAGTCCTCACCGCCGATTGCGCCGACGGAGTCCACGACCTCCTTCGCAGTCAAGCCTTCGACCTCGTGCTGTTGGACTATCAAATGCCCGGCAAGAATGGCTTCGAGTTGTACCACGAACTTGGCGCGACGCAGGACGTCCCCGTGCTTTTCGTCAGTGGCTGCGCGCGCTCGTTCTCGCCCACGACGCCGGGGTTTACCGATCTTTGGACGGAGCAATTCTCGCTGGGGCGCACGGACATCCTCTACAAACCATTCACGCTCTCCGCCCTGTTTGAGAAGGTCGAAGCGCTCATCGGCACCGAGGTAAAAGCAGATGGAATTTGATAGGAAAGTAGACCTCGACATCAACTGTCGCGTGCGACGGGTATTGGTCCGCCACTGGATCGATCTGGGCAAGATCACCGCGCGCACCGCACGCTGTGTCGTCACGCTCAGCGGTACTCTGACGCGACTGCCCCACATCGCACCGAACGTTGATGCCGCCACACCGGCTAGCATCTTCGAGGAGATCAGACGAATTCCGGATGTCCGACGCCTCCAACTAAATCTCGACAACTGCGAAGGGCTGGCGTTCGACAATGCCTCGACTGCGTCGACATCGGCGCAGTCTGGCAGCGCGTAGACGTGCAGCGCTGTCGACGGATCCCATTCACGGCTTCATTCGCATGGGCCGTCGGCCTGACTGCCGTGACCTTGCCAGAGCCCGGGACTGTCGCGGTGGGATAACCGATCTGGTAACGACCTGTGAGTGCTGCGCGTCGCGCTGGAGGGTGCCACGGACTTCCTCTTGCGACCGAGCGGCTTCTTCCGTCAAATACGTCGAGACGAGTGCGCGCAGTCGGGCCAATGCAATGCTGTGCGTCTGACGTGTCTGTGCGTATAACCAGTCCGAGATACGCATGAATCCTTGGAATGGCGAGCGGTCAAGCCAGAGCAGGGGAGTTGTCTCGACGAAGTTGCCGCTGTTGGCGATCAAATCCCAGTACCGCGCAAACCGGCGCAGCCGTTGCATCGTGAAGAAATCGATGAGCTTGGTCTGGAGGATTTCGTACGGAGGATGTGGACTGTAGACCATGCCCCATTCATGGTCGTGTCGTACAATGGGTGTGCCGCGCAGCCGTTTCAGTAAGCCGACCTGTATTTCCTGCGGGCCAAGTGCGACCAATCGGTCGAATCCCGCCGCGAAACTGGCGACATCCTCGCCCGGTAAACCGACAATCAAATCCGCGTGGACATGGACGCCGGTTTCTTCACGCAACCACCGCAAATTCTCCTCGGCCTTCGCGTTGTCCTGTCGCCGGCTGATGAGTTTGGCGACCTCCTCGTTGAACGTTTGGATGCCGACCTCGAACTGGAGCGCGCCGGGCGGGAATTCCGTGATGGGTTCACGCAACGCTTGCGGCAGGCGGTCGGGGATCATCTCGAAATGCACAAACAGCCCGGGCCGATAGCGCACCAAAAAGAACCGCAGGATGGCCGAGCTGGTCTTGAGATTGAGGTTGAACGTCCGGTCGACGAACTTGAACTGGCGCACACCGCGGTCGAGCAGGCGTTGCATCGCCGCCAGAAACGGCTCCAGCGGCGCGTTGCGCACGGGAACATCCAGCGATGAAAGGCAGAACTCGCATTCGTAAGGGCAACCGCGCGACGCCTCCACATAGATGACACGATGGGCAATGTCGGTATCCGTATAAAGTTCGTAAGGCAACGCCAACCGGTCGAAGTCGGGCAAGGGAGCGGGAATGATATGAGGACGTGGAGTGGGGGATTCCAGAACGTCGCGGCACAACTCCGCGAACGCGAGATCGGCTTCTCCGGTAATGACGTGGTCGGCCAGCCGGACGATCTCCTGCTGGTCGCATTCGTAACTGACCTCGGGCCCGCCGATGATGACAATGAGATCAGGTCGCAACCGCTTCAAGTCCGCCACGACTTGCAGCGACTGCGTCGTGTTCCAGACGTACACGCCGAGGCCGACAATCTTCGGTTCGTGGCGCAGAATCGCCTCAACGACATCGAGGGGACGCTGGTTGATGTCGAACTCGAGAATCCGCGCCCGCGCCTGCAGTTCGCCCAGGTTGACCATCAAATACCGCAACCCAAATGCACAATGGGCGTACTTGGCGTTCAGCGTGGTGAGGATGATGTCCGCCATTCCGAGGACGCATTATCGCACAACAAATACGCCGCGAAAAGAGCGGATTCGGCAGTTTCGTACCCGGTAGGGACGCCCCGCCGCCCGTCTTCGGGGAGCGGCCGATCGTCCCTACCGCGTCGGTCGGAATGATACGACAGGCGTTCGCCCGGCTATTTGTTGCTCAGGGGATTGAACCGGAATTTCTGCCCGCCCACGCTGGCCTCAAACATCAGCCCGCTCTTGGCAATGGTGAATACGAGCACGCCGTTCTTGTATTTCGCATCGGCGGACGCGCTCTCGGCGGCAGCCACGGCATTAACCCCCGCGCTCATGGCCCATTCATTGGCCTTCAAGCCGTCCAGCGCGGTCTTCGTCTCGAAGAAGATCACCTCGGCGTATTCCTGGCCGCCCAACTGCGCGCCAATCGTCACCTGCGTCATCTTGCACGTGCCGATCAGTTTGCCCTGTTCGAAGACCTGGCCATCGCCCGCCGCCGCGCCGATGCCGACCGCGCCCTTGCCGACGCTGGGCAGAACCGCATAACCATACGCGGTGTCGAACAGCTTGGCGACGTTGGTGCTGTCACTCTTGAAGAGCTGGATGGCATCCTTGACCTGGTCATCCAGCATTTTCTCCCCAGCGCTCAGTGGTGGACAAATCCCCGCCAACACCAAAGCAACAATGATACTGCTGAACTTCAATACTCTCATTCTTCCTCCTTGTAGATTGCTGCCATCAGAAAGCAATCGACGTGTGAATGTACACAGGCCGCCGCCAAAAAGCAAAGTCTTAGATACGGTCATCTCTGCGCTTGCACAGGGAGTATGTTTTGCCTCATACTGCCAACTCACACATTGATTACACCGAACAGACCACAGACAGAGGAGAGACCGATGAAAGTCAAGAATTTGTTTCGCACCGCAGCCGTGTCCGCATTGATGCTCGCCGCGGCGTTCAGCGCCCGCGCTTGGGACGGCACCGGCCACATGCTCGTAGGCCAAATCGCCTACGACCGGCTCAACGACAAGGCCAAGGCCCGCGTCAGCGAGTTGGCCGCCAAAATCCAGAGAAATGGCGTGCCGTACAACGCCGTCAATATCTGCTGCTGGGCCGACGACATCAAAGCCCGTGACTCCGACTCGCCGTTTCGCGGATTCTTCAAGACGTGGCACTATATCGATATCGGCTGTGACACCAACGACCCGGACGTGTTGTCGAATCATCCCGCGTTGACAATCACCAACGGCGACGTGGTGGCCGCCCTGCCGTATTGCGTTAATCTGATCAAGACCAAGCAATTCAACGCGCTGGTTCCCAACGAGTCGGTGGCGATGGCCTTGGCCATGCATTTCGTCGGCGACATCCATCAACCCCTCCACACCACCGGCCGATACGATCCAGCGACGCACAAACAAGACGACGCGGGCGGCAACGGCGTCGGCCTCGCCAGCTTCCTCGACACGCCCTGGACGCCAAACCTCCACACGTTCTGGGATGAAGCCTACCGCCGCTACTACGAAGGCGGCGAAGTCAAGGCCTCGCCGCGTCTGGACCAAGCCCTCGCCCCCGACAGTCCCGAGTTGAAAGAGTGGCTGACGCGCCTCGCCCCCGATGCGCCCCCCGCCGATGCCGACCTCAAGTATGACGTCATGAAATGGGTCATGGAATCCCACGCCATCGCCTGCTCCCAGGTCTACGGCACACTCAACGCCCCCTACGGCGCCAAGAACGTCAAACTCACCGAAGCCTACGTCAAGGCCGGCACCGACACCGCCCGCCACCGCATCGTCCTCGCCGGCTACCGCCTCGCCGCCCTCCTCAACGACCTCTACGGTAAATAAAAACTACTCGAATCTACGAGAACATACCCGCGCCTCCCAACGCGGCGCGCGCGCCTGACGGCCCCCCGCGCCCCGCGTGCCGTCCGCCGGTAGGTCGCGTCCAGTTCACCCCGACTTCGAGGTCGGGGTCGCGCGCCCCGCTTGTGGCCTCAACTTGGGTTCGTTTTTGGCTTTCGTTTCATAATTTTCCACGCCGGCTTGCTCAAACTTGGGTTCGTTTGTATTTTTTACTTTTTCGACACCCTCTCGACCACCACAACCGGTTGTGGTACCCCCCCTCATTGTCAAAGAACATTCCAACTTCAGCCCCCCAGTATATCCTAATCGGATATCAAGTCAATCCTAATACGATGAACCCGACGAAGCGCCGCGCTCCCGTAGCCGCAGGCTTCAGCCTGCGTCGGAGCAATATTAAACCGCGGTCCGACCGCTGGTGTAGCCGCGCCTCTGTGAGGCGCGATCCGTCCCTCGTCCGCCTTCGCTTCGTCTCGGCTCATCCCTCATCCCTCATCGCTCTCCGTTTTCGCCCCGGACCCCCGCGTGCCGCCTGACGCGCCCTCGTGTCGGACGAGCCGCGTGACGTGTTTGATTCAAAGATGGTGCGACTTCAGTTCCGATATCCGCAGGCTGCTTTTCAACTGACTGTCGACTCAGACCGTACTCGGATAGGAGCACAGCCGCCGGGTGTTCACCGAGTCGTGAACGAAGGCACTTGTTGTTCGCTGTCGTACCGTTGATTTCCGCGGCGGCGCTTCGAATCAATTTTGCCTCAGGGCCCGAGGCGGATGCGGTAATAGCGGGACGGGTTGTTGGTGGCCCCACCAGTATCCCGGAAACTGTTCGTCGCGTTTCCGCTTCCCGGGATGGCCAGCGGCCCACTGATGTCCATGAAGTTCGTAGAGTAGCCACCGCTCCCGTTGCCATCCGTCGCTTGCACCACATTCGTCGGCCCGGCGCCTGTTGCCCATGTGATCATCATATCGCCATTGGTTTGTGGCACGACGCTGAGAATCCGGAACACCGATGCCGGATCGGTCGGGTTTAATCCCAGCAGGAACTGGTTGGTGTTGCTGATGCCCTTGCCGAGCGGATCGGCGCCCGGTGCGCCGCTCGCGCCGTTGGTGCTGCCGAAGTACTGCAGCCGCCACCACTGATACGGGTCGTAGACTCCAATCGTCTGCGCAACCGGACCACTGGCTCCGCCCGTATTGGAGGCGATCAACGTCGCCGAGTAACTGCCCGGATTCAGGTACGTGTACCTTGGGCTCTCGACCCCTGATGTCCCGCCATCACCAAACGTCCAGTACCAGGCCGTGGGTGAATTGGACGGGATATCCGTAAAAGCTACGTTGAGCGGCGCGGGCCCGCTGAGCGGATTCGCCGTGAAGCCGGCCACGGGCGCGATCACAATGTTGGATACGATCAGGTTCAGTTGACCACCCGTGCTGGTGGAGACAGTGTACGAGTAGTTCGCACTGGGTGTAGCACCGATGCTTAGCCCGTTATAAGTCAGCGCACCTCCATAGGTGAACAGCGTGTAGGTCCCGCTGGTAAGCCCGCCGCCATCGGTCACGTTGAGCGTGCCACCCAAGGTCAGGTTGCCGGTCGCGGCGATCTTGGTAACGTTCGTGCCCAGCGCGAAGTTCAGCGTCGAAGCGCCGCCCAGATTCAGACCATTACTCACCGTGAGGGTGCTGCCGCCCAATGTGAGAATCGGGTCGGGGGCGAGCAGGTTGGTCGTGACCAGGGTCGCCGGCGCATTGAAGAAAGCCAGGACATTGTTCGTCGGAGGGATGGCCAGCCCGGTGATTGTCAGCAGGTTGGTGCTGGCGACGCTATTCGTGACGGTGACCTGGGCGTTAAAAACCGTCAGGGTGTTCGTCTTAATGGGAACGCCCAGGTTGGAATCAATGATCTGGACACCTTGGGCGTTAAATATGGTGAACGTCCGATTGGAAGGCGCGATGGTTACGGCGTCGAAAACGAGATTGGAAATCGGCGCCTCCAATCGGCCCCAAATCATCGCCGAAACGGACTTCCCCAAGCTCGACACCGACGCCGTCATGTTGCTGATCGTGATATTACGCCAGATGACGACATGGTTGGTGGAACCCACGGACTCACCGGCCGCAATCTGCGGTGTGACGTCGTCGGGCGTCCCCTCTTCATTGTAATAGCTGTAAATGATAATCGGATATTCCACGTGGTTCATGGTGAGATTGTAATACCCGAGGTTTTGCACCAGGCCGCCTGCGCCGCTTCCACTCGTTGCGTTGTCCGATTTGCAGCGAATGCCATAAATCGTGTTGTTCCAGATGCAATTGTTCACGGTAAAGCCATTGAACCCGCCGGCGGTGTCGCTGCCGACCGAGACGCCGTGCCCGCCGTTAAAGGTGCAGTTGGAAACAACGATGTTCGCCGAGTACTGACCCGTATCATTCTTGAGGCAAATGTCGTCATCCCCATCCTGAATCCAGCAGTTTTGGACCAGGGCGTTGACAGCGCTGAGATCGACCCCGTCCGTATTCGGTGAATTCGTCTCGGTGTTGATGGTGATACCCTGGACCGTTATGTTGGTGTTTCCGCCGATCAACCTGAAATGGTAGAAAGGTGGATTCTGCGCGTTCACATTCTGAATGAGGATCCGCGTGGTGAAGGCCATCTGGACAAGGGGTGGCCGCGTTGAGCCGGAATCAGGCCACCAGCCGGAGCCCTGGCCATCAATGGTTCCCGATCCGCTGATCTCAACATCGTGGACGTTCGTAGCGGTAATTAACGCCGTCGTCGCGCTGGGCCAACTGGCTTTCGGGAGCGCCTGCAGCATCGCCCCAGTGTCAACCTGTAGGTTGACATTATTGGTCAGGAAGATCGGACCGCTCAAGTAGGTGCTCAATGTGCCCGCCGCCGGCACCTCGACCGTGCCGCCACCTGCGGCGGCGGCAGCCTTCATCGCCGCCTGAATGGCCGAAGCGTTATTGGATACACCGTCACCGTATGCGCCATAGTTCGTGATCAAGAACTGGTTGGTCGGGATGATGGGCAACGCCGGAGGGCCGGCAGGCGCGTTAACGTGCAACGTGGCACTATTCGTCGCCTCGGCCACGCTGTTGCTGGCGATGATGGAGTAAATGTCCCCATCTTGAGACACCTGCACATTGGTCAGGACTAAGGTCGCAATGGTCGCCCCCGGGATGTTGATGCCGTTTTGCTGCCACTGGATCGTGGGCGTCGGTGTGCCCGAGACCGAGGCACTGAACGTCGCTGTGTTGCCCTGAGTTACGGTTTGACTGCTCGGGCCGATGATTGTTGGAGGTGTGGGCCCGCCGATTTGCGACAAGTACATGCAATTGGTCTGGGTACCGCCGGTATTGCTCGCAATAATGCAATAATGCCCCGCGTCGGCTGCTTGTGTGTTGGAAATCGTCAGCGTGCTCGTTTGACTTCCCGCAATGCTGGAGCCATTGCCGGTCGGGCCATCGGACAAGTTGCTGCCGTTATCTTGCCACTGGAGCGAGGGCATTGGGACACCGGTGGCCGTGGCGCTGATTGTAACTGTGTCGCCAACATTGAAGGCCTCGTTCGTCGGGCCGACCACACTCAGCACGAGCGGTATGGCAATGATGCCCGCGGAACCCAGTTGCGATGTATCCCAAGACAGGCCACCACTGAGTGCCGGGAGGTTCGTTGCCGAAAAATCGGCGGAAAAACCGCCGGCGGTGAATATTTGGAATACGTCCCCGCCGGCGAGCGCCGGCCCCACATTGGTGACCGTCAATGTGCCGGCCTCGGTCAATACGCCGGTTACATTGATCACGTCGTTACTGCCAGCCTGGCTCTTGTCGAGTTTGATGACAGTGGTATCCGAGGCCGGCGTGAGGTCATTGGCGGCAATGATCGTGCCCAGCGTGTTCCCGGACCCCGGGCTCAACGTTCCGCCACCGGTGAATACGACCTCGCCAACGAGAGTGCCGGAACCCGCGATCGTGCCGGCGCTATTGGTAATCCCAAGTGCCGCCCCCAGCAGACCATTGGAAAGGATCACGGAATTGCCCGCCCCGATGACCACGATCACCGCGTTAGATACGGTGCCGTTCGAGCCGATCGTGAGCGAATTGCCCGAGCCTGTTGCAGTTCCAATCGTCAGAGGACTATTTCCAAGGTCCCAGATCGCGCCGTTTTGGACGGTTGCTGAATTGCCCGACCCTGACCCGTTGCCGACACTCGCGCTTGCGCCCACACCCGCCACGTACAACTGGCCGCCCGAATCCAACAGAATTGAATTTCCACTGGAGCCTGCGCCCCCGACTGACAGCACGCCTCCGCAAGTCATTACGGCCGAATTCGAAATCACCACGGAGTTCCCCGACGCTGAGGAAAGGTTGCCGATGAGTATGGCGCCGTTGTTGGACCACAACACGCTGGAGCCGCTCAGCACGAGGGTTCCCTCGCTTGAGGAGGCGCTGTTGTTGCCCAGTACCAATTGGTTGTTAGTCACGCTGGCATCGCCGACCTGCACAAACCCATTCGTCACGATCATGACCCCCGTCCCCTCGTCGCCGATCGTCGCCCGCAGGGAAGCAGCGTTGGTGATGAACAAGCCCGCCCCAGCACTGGTGGAAGAGGACAAGTACAATGTATTCTGGCTGGAACTGCTATGCCCGATATACAGCGCCACAGGACTTGACGTCCCCGGCTTGATCAGCGACAGCGAATTCGTGCCCGCATTCAGCGTGACGGTCTGGTTGCTGCTCGAATGAACCTCTAAGACCAGGCTGTTTGCGATACCGTTGTTGGTCAGCGTTATCGTGTAGGCCGGGTTGGCGCCAAAGCCCAGGCTGCCGGACGCGGTCAAGCTGGCGGTGTCGGATGGCCCCGGCACGCCACTTGGGTTCCACGACGTGGGATCTGACCAGATTCCTCCCGCCGGCTTCGTCCAAACATACGTGGTCGCTTGCGTAGTGGCTGTGCCAATGAACAATCCAAGCGTAAGCGTCAAGGCACCGGCCACAGGGTTTCTGATTGATTTGGGGAAAGTCGACAGTATTGCCTGAAAGTGATTCATCGAGATCATCTATCCCTTTCTGAAAACGGCTGGATTGCGTATCCCGAACCCGAATTCTGCCCAAACGTCGTTGCCGATCGGAGGATTGCTCACGCCATTCCGCGAATGCGTCCCCGTCAGAATTACAAACACAAGCCTTGCGAAGGATCTAGCTCGCTCGCTGGCAAAAAGTCGAGGCTGGAGGCATAGCAACTCCGTTCATTGAGTGAACACGCTCTCACGCGCCGAGATTCGTTCGTCCCCCAGCGATAAGAGACACAGTGCTGTTTGTGCCGGGACGCCCTCCGGAGGTCTCTTGACAAGGCTGCGTTAGTGACGACGACGAGCCAGGCCGAACATCATGGCCAAGGCGACCGTGACCAACATCCATGTGGAAGGTTCCGGTGAAGGGGGTCAACGCTTTACAATTTACAAATTCGTTTGCGGAGGAAACCGGGGTCAGGCGTATTCATTCTCCAATTGCCGACGCGCCCACCGCCTCACAATTTCCGGGCCAGACGTTGCGAAGAGTCTTGCCCGATTTGGCCCCTCAACAAACCCAGCAAAGATTGAACACGACGTTCCCTGTCCGCTGAAGTCTTGACGAAGGCGGATCTGCGCTCCCTGTCGCGCCGTAGCGCTCTGCGCGAAGGCGGATCTGCGGCTCTGCGTGAGAAGATCCGTCTCCGGCCTCACCGCTCGTCCCGACTCCGACGAGGAAACTCCCTATTCACCAATCCGCCAGCTGGAGCCGCGCCGGGCACGGCAAGCCGAGCCCTCGGAGCCGAGCGCAGCGCTAGCGGAGCAAGACGCGCTGCAGACCTGCCGTCAGCGCAAGCCGAGCCGAAGGCGAGACGCGCCCACGCCGTCCTGGGCGCAACTGATACGCGACGAGCTGGAATTCCCTCAGCCGTCTCAGGCCGAGGACGTGTTCAGGGCCACGGCGGCGCGAATCAGAGCTTTCAGAGCCTTCTCGTTGACCTTCTCGCCTTCGCGGAAGTCAATGGCTCGCCTCACTCTGCCCTCGAGACTGGAATTGAACAGACCGGACGGGTCATCCAACGACGCGCCCCGGGCGAATGTCATCTTGACAACATTCTTGTAGGTCTCGCCCGTGCAGATCATCCCGTCGTGGTACCACACAGGCACCCCCCTCCACTTCCACTCCTCGACGACTTCAGGGTCGGCTTCCTTGATCAACGCGCGCAGCCGCGAAAGCATCTCTCCGCGCCAGTCGCCGAGCTCCCGGATTCTCCCGTCGATCAGTCGAGAGGCAGATTCGACTCTCTGGGAACCACTCTTTTTCATCCCTAGCCCTGTCTCGGTTGCAAACAGTACACGCCCGATGCACTACCTCGGCCCGTGTTCCCCGCCGCCTTCGAATCTCGGCGCAGCCCGATGCGGGTACTGCGCCCGGATCCTTTCATGCTGCTCGTAGGGCCGCGCCGAATTCAGGCGGACACTCACACGGTCATGCAGCACGATCCCCCCCGGCAGGTGTGGACCCGAATGCCAGCCACCACCGCCAAACCAGAAGTACACACCCGTGACGGGATAAAAATACACTTCCTCGTCCGGGTAATAATAGTAGTCATAGCCTACTGCGGCCACCGGCGGCCCCGGTGGCGGCGGCGGCGGTGGCGGTCCATACACGTAGCAGCCCACCACCATCGACACCGCAACCGCACACAGCAGGGACAACAGCAATCCTCCAGTCAGTTTCACATGCTTCATGACATCCTCCTTCTGATTGTCCGCGTTCGAAACCGAAGAAAACCTAGCTGCCATTTACCAGCCCGTCAAGCAGAGCGGCTCGTCATCTGCCGTCACAGTTCGGATGTTGGACGGAACGGCAGGCCGCGGTTGCCCTTGTAGAGCTTTTTGAGGCGGCGGTCGCTGGAGCTTTTCTGGCGGCGAATCACGGCTGGTGCAACGCGATTGCCGGCCTGACGACGCAACTTACGTCCCGCCAGCCAATCTTCCCACGAAATCGGCTTACCGATTGGAATCGAAGGGATTTTTCGCTTTGAGTTCACGAGCAACCTTCCCAACCAATGTTTCGCACTCAGTAAAGATACGATACGGGCCGGACTTGGCAAGCCTGCTGACCTCGCCCCAATTGATTTTGAGGCCGCCGGCTAATGCCGCCGCGATAAGCTTCCGAGCGCAATTGGCTGCTTCGCGATTCGGCTGCGGATAAACGGAGACGAGGACGCGTTCGACAAGCAATTCTTCCGGATTCATCAACATGACAATGCCGTAGGGCGCTTTGAGCTTGCGGAAGCCGGTTTTGGACTCGGTTTCGACCAAACCGAGCAAATCTACAAACATTCCGGCGACTTCCCAACTGCGCGGCCCACCTTTGGCATTGAGTTGTCCCATGATTTCCTGGCGCGACCGAAGGGGGATGGGCGTGGACGGCTTGATTTGGCATAGATCGACGTCGCCCGACTGGTACGCGCCGTCGGTATAGAACTCGATGGCCGAGCCGCCGACCACGACCAACTCGATGCCGCGCGCACGAAAGAGGGCACTGACGAGCGAGGCCAGCTTCTGCGATTTGAGGTTGGGGTCGCGTTCGCGTCGGATGTCTCTAAACGCAGTAGCTATCCGTTGCGGGCTCATGTGTGCCGTCAGACTATCGCAGGCGGCGCGAGAAAGCGAGACGCTCGTGAGCAGACCCTGCTCGCTTTCGTCGTTGCGTCGACCACCGCACTTCGGTACGCTGCGCTTCGTCTGGGAAACTGCGGCCAATCGGGAGAGTCATGAAGAGGATCGTTAGGTTCCTGTGGATCTGTCTGTTTGCCGTCACTCTGGGATTTGCTGACGACACGAATCTCACCCTCACCGTTGACGGGATCACTTACAACAACGTCCGCTTCGTCCACCCCACGCCCGCCACCGTCACCATCTACCATTCCACGGGTGTCGCGACCATCCCCCTCGCCAAACTGCCACCGGACCTCCAAAAGCAGTTCGGCTACGACCCGAAGGCCGCCACGCAATGGGAACTCGCGCAGCAGCAGATTGACGCCGCCGCCGCTGAGACACAACGACAACAAGCCGCCCGATGGAAGGCCGCTCAGGACAAACTCGCCGCCGAGGCCGCCGCGCTCCAGGAGGCCGAGCAAAAAGCCGCCGCCGCCGTGACCTGGACCGTCAAGATCCAGAGTGTTCTACCCGACGGCGTGATCGCGCGGGGGTGTCCGGGCGCCAACCCCAATGGCCCCGATTCGAAGACGATCGTCCTCCTGAATCCTCCGGGCTTGCAATCTCTCGCGGAAGGTGAGCAGCTAACGGCCACTGCTTACCGGGATGGCATCGCCGTCGCCCAGAACCGTACTCTGGAAAAATGGGTTTGCTTACCGTCCAGCGCTTCTGCGATTGCCGAAACGTCCGCACCACCGAGACCGCCGGCCGCGACGACGAGCACTGACAGTTACGTTCCCAACTTTCCCAACACCGGTGCTTTCGGTTTTCCCCAGGCCGATTCCACGACCCTGTTTGACCGGCCCGCCCTGCGGTTCTCGGTTTTCAGCAATGAGAAGTATCTCTTCGCGCAGGCCGTCGTGTGGCAAGACAATGACCCCTCACCGGGCAAGTATCCCGACGGCTCGGAAAGCTACCATAGTTCCACGCTCACGTTGATCCTGGACGATGATGGAATCGCCATCCCCAATGTGGACCGGCGATACTCATTGTATACGCCGCCAGGCTGGCCCGGTCTGGCGTATCAGGTCTACTTGGGACAAAACCACGAATCTGGCCTGTGCCACAGCCCAACCGGCCGCGGCGCCATCCGCTACGACCGTCTCTCCGACGGAAGACAGGTGCGGATCGACACGTATCTGATCCCGTTGGACGAGTTGTCCAGGCGAGTCGGTGACAAGATTTGGATTTACTATTCCGCCTTCTCGCCAAAACCGCTCCTGAGCGTTAACTCCCTCAGTCCCACCTTGCCCTTTCACTTCTTCCAAAAGGGCCAGCCCTACGTTCTGGCCAAGGGTCATGTGATTGACCCGACAAAGGTTCCCAACAGCACAACCGACACAGCACCGAACCAGTAAGGTACCAGGTGCCCGAGCGCCGCGACGACAACATGCCCACGCAGTAGCAACGAGGGCGTTGGCCACCATCCCGCGGCAATTTCTTGCTGGAGTAGGCTTGGGTCTTGTGATTACAATGTCCTTGGGAGGGGGAACAAAACGATGAAGAATTCATCGAAACGAGCCTTCACGCTGACTGAGTTGCTCGTGATCGTCCCGATCGCCGGGCTGTTGGCCACTCTATTGTTCGCCGTGTCCAAAGACGCTGTACAGCAGGCTCAGGCTGCGACCTGCCTCAACAACATGCGCCAGTGGGGACTCGGCTTTATGCTCTACGCCAACGACTGGCGTGATTATTTCCCTTATGACGGCGTTTGCGGCGGCAACGCAAGCCTATGCGACCGAATAAACACTGATGCTTGGTTCAATGTCGTTCCACCCTATATTGGTCGGAAGCCTTTGTGCCAACTGTACGCCACGGGCGCTCCGCCAAAGCCTCTTACGGGAAGCATCTGGTCCTGCCCAAGTTCGACAAATCACGTGGTGCAGCCCACGCCGTCGAATCCGTACTTCATGTACTCAATGAGTTCGTGCTGGCATACGGCTTGGCGCAATGACTTTCTTTTCCGTCGCAAACAAGCGATAAGTCCCGCCAATACAATTCTCTTTTGCGAGCAGCCGGAAAATCCCTTCAGTATCACGAATGGCAAGTATGACACAGTGACCCGGCACTTTGGGGGAAGCAACTTTGTCTTCGCCGATGGCCACGCCGATTGGCTCACCTTCACCAATTTCTGCAGGGAGGGAAATCCAGTTGGCTGCCCGGCCCCGTTGGGCGATATCCCTTGGGACGACGCGGAAGGTGGAGACGGCCACGGCGACTGGAATCCAATCGTCAAGTACCACTGGTGGCCATTTGTGGACGCCGACGCAACGGTTCCGCGGGGGCACGCCCTGCCTCTCTAGGGCCCTAGCCCGCTTAATACCTACTCCTTCTTGTAGCTCGATACGACCCAGTCGCTGAGGAATTTGTCGGGATCCGCCAGCGCGGATTTGGGAATGGCAAATTCGGTCTGGCCGGCGTTGGTCTTGATCAGGTTCAGGCCGAACTGGTAGTCCTTGAACAACTCGCGGCAGAAATCGGTGACGGACTTGTTGGCACGCTGGGCGCGCTCGACGATCTCCTCCACCGCGTCCGGCTCCAGCCGCATGTGCAAATGGTGCTTCTCGGCGAATTTGCGCTCGAAATCGTGGACGACCTGGCGCATCAACTCGCGCTGTTCGTACGCGGGCTCGTGCAGGATCCGTTGCAATTCCGCCTCGGGTGTTTCGACCAGCGGTCGCGTCACCACGAATTGCCGCACGGTGGACGACGGCAGCTCGAACTTGAATTCCCGCAGGGCGCGCTCGCAGACGGTCAGCAGTCCGCGCGCGCCCGTGTTTTCCAAAGCGGCCAGTTCCGCGACCGCCCGCAGTCCTTCATCGGAGAAAATTACGTCGATGCCGAAGGCGCTGAAGCTCGACTCGTATTGCCTGACGACCGAACCCTCGCTTTGTTTGAGGATGTTGTAGAGGTCCTCGACACTGAGCTTGTCCAGAACGACGCGGACGGGCAGCCGGCCAATGAACTCGGGCTCGAACCCGAACTTCACAAAATCCTCGGTTTGCCCGCGTCGATGCAATTCCGCCTCAGCCACGGTTTCCACGAGATGACCCCCGAACCCGATGTCAGACTGGCGGACGCGGCGGCGGATAATGTCCAGCATCTCGTCGAACGCGCCGCTGACGATAAACAGGATGTGCTTCGTGTTGATCGTCTCGCGTTTGACCTTCCCGCGCCGCTGGTACTCGAAGGCCGCCTGCAATTGCGCCTGGATGTCGGTCGGCGAGCGCAGCGGCACCTCGGTTTCCTCCATCAACTTCAGCAAATTCGTTTGCACCCCGCGCCCGCTCACGTCGCGGCCGATGATATTGGCGGGCGTGGCGATCTTGTCGATTTCGTCGAGGTACACGATGCCGTACATCGCGAGATTCACATCGCCCTCGGCACGATGGACGAGCTCGCGCACCAAATCTTCCACGTCGCCGCCCACGTAGCCGGTTTCGCTGAACTTCGTGGCATCCGACTTCACGAACGGCACCCCGATGAGGTCGGCGATGGTCTTGATCAGGTACGTCTTGCCGACGCCCGTCGGGCCGATGAGCAGGACGTTTTGCTTCACGTAGTCGCGAAGTTCCTCGCCTCGTTCGGCGGCCTTGACGTGGTTGTAGTGGTCGCAGACGGCGATGGCCAGCGCCTTCTTGGCGTCTTCCTGGCGGATGACGAACCGGTCGAGGTGCGCTTTGACGTCCTTGGGCTTCAGGTGAAAATCGAATTCGATCCCCTTGCGCTTCCCGTCCTCGCTGGGCGGCGTCGTCTCCGCGCGTTCGGGTTGCGCCGCGAAGACCACCCGATCCCCGAACTCTTGCTTCATGAATTCGGAGAGCTTCTTCTGAATCTCATCCGGCGACGGCAATGGTTGGTCCGCACTCATGTCACCCATAGCTTAACTCACTTCGGTCCGTTTTCAACGCCGGTCGCGAGCGCAGCCATGAATTGAGCGAGGCCGTCGGACGTGCCGACCACGACCAGATCGTCGCCGGGGGCCAGCCGCGTCTCGGGACCGGGCAGTTCCGTGATGCTGCGGCCCGTGACCGGGTCGCGACGTTTGATGGCCAGGACGTGCACGCCGTAGTGGGAACGCGGCGCGATATCCGCGACCGTCCGGCTTTCGAGGTGGACGGGAAATTCGACCGTGCGGAGTTCGATACCCTCCGGCAGCTCGACGAACACGTCGCGGGTTTCGTCGCCCTCGTGGACGACGAACCGTGCCATCAGTTGCCGCTTGCGCAGGATTTCCTGGCTGTATACGCCGAGCAGATCGCGCTTGGAAATCCAGCCGAGCAGTTTGCGCGCGGTGGAATTGTTGATGACCGGCAGGCGTTCGGCGTTTTCGCGCCAAAAAATGTCCATTACCTCCGCCAGATTCTGGCGCGGGGTGACGAATTGGAACGTGTTGTCAACCAGATCGTCGGCGATCACCGAGGACAACGACTCGCCCTGGTGCAACATGTCCTTCACCGAGTGCAGGCGGATCGCGCCGAGGAACTTGCCGGCGCTGTCGACGACGTAGATGTTGTTGTAGGACTCTTTGAAGAACTGTTCGACGACCGCGGAGAACGGTGCCGTCTGGTTGATGGCATGGATGTCCTCGTGCAGGATGTCCTCGACGCGCAACGACTGCATGATGCTGGCCTCCGGCCCCGTGGGCATCACGATGCCCCGGCGACGGAGCGATTCCTCATCGAGGGAACGCGCTTTGAGCGCGCGCGCCGTGAAATTGCTGACGATGCACACGAACATCAACGGGAGCACGACCTGGTAGTTATTGGTTTGTTCGAAGATCATCATGATGGCCGTGAGCGGCGCGTGGGTTGTGCCCGCGAGAACGCCGCCCATGCCCACCAGCGCGTACGCGCCCGACCCGGCGGTGACATGGGGAAACAACAGGTGCACGCCGTAACCGAACGAGCCGCCCAACAGCGCGCCGACCATCAACGACGGCGTGAACAATCCGCCGGCGCCACCGGCGCCAAAGGTCAACGACGACGCGATGATCTTCATCAACACCAGGATCAGCAGCAGTGCGATCGGCAACTGTTCGCGGAGCGTCAGGTTCACCGTTTCGAAGCCGTTACCAAAGACGTGGGGCCACTGGATGCCGATGACACCAACCAATAACATGCCAATCGCGGGTTTCAGCCAGTTCGGGATCGGGATTTTCTCGAACAGGTCTTGTGAACCGAACAGCGCCCGCACAAACAAAATGGACAACACCCCGGCCAACAGCCCCAGCACGAGATACGGTAGCAGTTCCCACGCGGACACGAGATCGTAATGGGGAACATCAAACCGGGGGAGGTTGCCCATGCAACTGCGATAGACCAGTGTGGAAATCACGGATACGACCACCACGGGGCCGAGGACTTCCAGCGCGAAATTGCCCATCAGGATTTCCAGCGCGAACAGTGACCCGCCGATGGGCGCATTGTAGACGGCGGCGAGCGCGGCAGCCGTCGCGGCGCATACAAGGACGCGAAGCTGTTGCGTCGAAAGATGAAACCGGCGCCCCGAATAGGATCCGATGGCGCTGGCCAGGAGGGCCATCGAGCCTTCGCGTCCCAGTGAGCCTCCCGTGGCCACGGTCACAATCGCTGCCCAGTCGCGGGGCGCGGTTCGACGAAGAGAAATGTATCCGCCCTTGAGCGAAACCGCCTGCATGATGGTCGTAATCCCGCCGCCGCGGGTCGGGACGCGGAAGAACTTGCCAATCAAGCCCACCAACAGGCCCCCAACCGTCAGGATCGTGAGCCGTGAATACCACGGATTGTAATGCGAGGCCGTGAGCAAGTTTAGACCGCTGCCCCAGAACTGGTTTTGGAGGTACGAAATGATGTGGGCGGTGGCGACGGTCGTGAACCCAACCATGAGGCCGACGATTGGTAACAGGACCAGAAAAGCGTTTTCGCTGGCGGTGCGTTTCCCCAGCTGCGCGAAGATCTGCGCCTGGAATTTGCTGCCGATTGACCGAACCCGTTGCAGCAACGCATTCATCGGTGCCTGTACTAACAAATCGGCGGGGTCTGGTCAAACTGTGCCACCGGAAATGAAAGTCTTGCAATTTGGTAGATTTGAGCGAACATACTGCTCGGCCTGTCTGACTTGAACAAGGAGGTCCGACGTGCCGACGTGGTGGCCGAAAACCGGCCCGTAGTAACGCGTAGGAGAAACAAGAGAGGGGGAGTCAGGCAACATGACGCAACAAAGTCCGAAGACCGAACAGATCGCTGCTCGCGCCTACCAACTCTATCTCGAACGGGGACGTACCGATGGACACGATGTCGATGATTGGCTTCAGGCCGAGTACGAATTGATGCAACTACCGGTTCGCAAGCTCGCCGAGATGGCGCCACCGATTCTGGGGCGTGGTAAATCCAGGGCGAAGTCCATTGTCGAACTCGTCCGCACCGCCATGTATTAGCGGACGCAATCCCGACGCCACGAACCCGATACGCCAAGTGCGCCCGCGACGGCGGCACTGAGTTTCTACTCAGACGGAAACCGCCATGGGTGAAGACAAGCAACAACCGCGTTACCGTTTGACCGCCGAGGAAGTGCGCAAGAAGTATGGGATCGGCGCCGTTCTCCTGCTGGCATGGGAAACGTGGTGTATCTACAACGGCTGGTTCCACCCGCACTACGAATACATCGGGTTCTCGCGCTTCATGGCGTATGTGTCGGCTCCCATTCTGGCTTTTTGCATCGTGATGGCAGTCAGCGCGTCGCGCGCGTTGCAACGACAGCGCGAGCAGCCCCACCAGAATGAATCGACCGGGTCACCCGACCAGCCAACTTGATGTCACGAACCAAGCCGCGCGTGGGCGGCCATAAATTTCGCCACGCGTTTCGGGTCCACGGTGTTTGACCACAGGCCGTCCACCTTGAAGTGCGAGCCGATGATGAACCCGTCAGCCGACCCATGGTATCTCGCCAGATTCTGCGCCGTTACTCCCGACCCAAGATAAACCGGTATCCGGCAATGTTTTTTGGCGTCGCGTATGTCGGGCAGCGCGGGAGGGTCGCCGGTCACCGTGCCCGTGATGATCACGGCGTCGCCACGCATCATCTCGACCGCCTCGGCCGTCTCGCCGACGCTGATGTCGGACGTGATCGCATGCGAGCTGTGCTTCTTCTTTACGTCAGCCCACACCTGGACGTGGTCGGCGCCAATCTGCTTTCGGTACCGGAGGAGGGGAGCGGCGGACGATTGGATGAACCCCTCGTCGGCGATGTGGGCGAACGCGAAGCCTTCGACCCGCACGAAATCCAACCGCGCCGCGTGCGCGACGGCCACGGCCTCCGAATTGGCCCCGGCCAGCACCTGAACGCCGCACGGCAGTCGGCTTACGTCCTTCACCGCGCGGGCAATGACCGACATGACGGCGACGATTTCCGGGCCGACCGCGCCGCGCAGGTACGGTGTGTCGTGCATGTTCTCCAGCATGATCGCGTGCACACCCGTCTCGCGGTAGATCTTCGCCTCGCGCACCGCCGTGGCTTCAATCTCGCGCACGCTGCGCCCGCCGGCGGGCGTGCCGGGCAACGCGTCCAAATGGATCATCGCGATAACGGGTTTGGCGGACGAGAAAAGCGGGTTCTTGGCAGGCATGGTGAATTCATTATACCGAGCCCCGCAACGAAACCAAGCGCGTTGTCGCCCGTGAGTTCTCTCTTGTGAGCGTCGCGGCAACATGGTTTGCTTTTCGTGATGCCAGCTTCGGCGACCATGCAGCCCAATACCGAGACCGATTGGACGATCATTCGTCGTCTGTTGGGCCTCAGTTGGCGCTATCGCTCGGGGTGCATCAAGGTCTTCATTTACCAATTCCTGCTTCTGGCGATGGGTCTCACCGGCCTCGGGCTGACGGGTCTCGGCATCGATTACGTCCGGTTCCAGATGCAGCCGACCGTGACTCCGCCCCACTGGCCGTTGGGGAGCGCGCCGCCGGCGTCCTGGACGCCCATGAACGTGCTGACGGCCATTGCCGCGGTGATGCTCGTGCTGGCCTTGCTGCGGTCGGTGCTGTCGTATGCCTACAGTATCGCGGTGGCTGTGTTGGTGGAACGGTACATCGTCGTCGAATTGCGAGCCCGCGTGTACGAAAAGCTCCAGCGGCTCAGCTTTCGGTTTTACGATGCGAACGAGACGGGGTCGATCATCAACCGCGTGACCGGTGATTCACGCGCCGTGGCGAATTTCGTCAACAACGTGCTGATGCAAAGCATCATCATGGTCCTGTCGCTCGCCCTGTACCTGACGTACATGCTGACGATCCACGCCCGGCTCACGCTCGCGTGCCTGGCAGTCGTGCCGCTGCTGTGGGTGGTGGCCGCGGCGTTTTCGCGCGTCGTCCAGCCCCAGTACGTCCGCAACCGCGAGCTGGTGGACCGCATGATCCTGCACATCGCCGAGACGGCGCAGGGAATGCAGACGATCAAAGGTTTTGCCCGCGAGCGGGAACAATACGAGATCTTCCAAGCGAGCAATGACGCCGTCCGCACGCAGCAGCAGAACATCTTCTGGCGGGTGAGCGTGTTCATTCCCTCCATCGGTATGCTCACGCAAATCAGCATCTTCGTGCTGCTGTTCTACGGCGGACATCTGGTCATCACGGGCGAACTGCCGCTCGGCACTGGCATGGTGGTGTTCGCGGGGTTGCTGCAACAATTCTCGGGACAAATCTCGAACGTCGCCCAGATCGCCAACACCATTCAGCAAAGCCTGGTGGGAGCGCGGCGCGTGTTCGAGGTGCTCGACGCGCCCGTCGAAATCGTCAGCGGACCGGAGGCGAAGCCGCTCCCGCGCGCCAAGGGGGCGATCCGCTTTGAGAACGTCAGCTTCGGCTACAACGGGTCGGACGACCCCGAACTCCAGGACGTCACGTTCGAGGCGCGCCCCGGCGAGTGCATTGCCATCCTCGGCGCGACCGGCTCGGGCAAAACCACGTTGTTGAGTTTGATCCCGCGCTTTTACGACCCGCTCCGCGGGCGGGTGCTCGTGGACGAAACCGACGTCCGCCAACTCAACCTCGACGACCTGCGCCGCAACGTGGGCTTGGTGTTTCAGGAGAGTTTTCTCTTCAGCAACACGGTGGCCGCGAACATTGCTTTCGGGCATCCGCACGCGAGCCGGGAGGAAATCGAGCGGGCCGCCCGGATCGCCGCGGCGCACGAGTTCATCGTCAAACTGCCCAAGGGATACGACACGTTGCTGGGGGAAGGCGGCAAGGATTTGTCCGGCGGTCAGCGCCAGCGTCTGGCCATCGCCCGCGCGCTGCTGCTCGACCCGGCGATTCTGTTGCTCGATGACCCGACGGCGGCAGTCGATCCCGAGACGGAGAAGGAGATTTTGGCGGCGATTGAGAACGCGATGCGCGGGCGCACGACGTTTATTGTCGCCAACCGCATCAGCACGCTGCGCCGCGCCCATCGCATCATCGTGTTGGAAGATGGGCGAATCGTGCAGGTCGGTACCCATGACGAATTGATGCGGGCGAGCGGACCGTATCGGCGAACGGCGGAGGTCCAATTCGCGGAGTAGGGCGGGCCGCGACGATACCACCATGACGACCAAACCGACAGTCACGATCACCCACATTCGGCGCGAGCCGAATGATGAAGACGAGATCAGCCAGCGGCCATTGGAACTGGCGTTGATCTGGCGCTTGTTCCGTTACACGAAACCGCATGCGCGCAAACGCAACTGGCTGTTCGCGCTGGTGATCATTCGGTCGATCCAATTGCCGATGCTGGCGTGGGCGATAGGTGCGGTCATCAACGGGCCGATTTCGCGCCACGACCAGCGCGGCGTAATGTGGGGAGCGATCGGGTTTCTCGTGCTTGCCGCCGTGACGCAGTTCTGTTTCCACTTCCGCCAGCGGTTGGCGCTGGAATTGGGCGAGTCGGTCATCCAGGATTTGCGGCGCGACATTTTTCAGCATCTGGTGCGGATGCCGATGAGTTTCTACAATCGGACGAAAATCGGGCGCATCATCAGCCGCTATACATCCGACGCGGAAGCGATGCGCGTCGGCTGGCAGGACGTGTTTTTCATCACCGCCGTGCAGGCCGGGCAGATGATCGTCTCGGCGCTGCTGATGATGTGGTACGATTGGGTATTGTTCCTCGTCGTGCTGGCGATGGCGCCGGTGCTCGGGGTGCTGAACTACCATTTCCGCCGCGCGCTCAGTTACGCCAACCGCCAGGTCCAGGAGAGCTGGAGCCGCGTGACGGCGACGCTGGCCGAATCGGTCACCGGCATCCGCGTGACGCAGGGATTTGTCCGGCAGGACGTGAACGCGGGCCTGTTTACCGACCTGATCCGCGACCATTCGGATTACAACCTCGGCGTCGCGCGGGCGTCGGGCGTGTTTCTGCCGATGCTGGAATTGAACAGCCAGATTTTCGCGGCGGCGTTGATCGTGATCGGCGGGTATCGCGTGTTAAGCCCCGCGGTTCACATGAACGTGGGCACGCTCATTCAATTCTTCTTCCTGGCGAACATGTTTTTCAGTTCGGTCCAGCCCATCGGCCAGCAGTTCAGCCAGGCGATGACCGCCATGGCGGGCGCCGAGCGCGTGTTCCGCCTTCTCGACACCAGGCCCGATTGGGAGGAACCGCCGACCGTTGGCGAGTTGCCGCGCATTCACGGGCGCGTCGAGTTCCGCAATGTCATCTTCAGTTACGTCCCCGACCGGCCCGCGATCAACGACATGAGTTTTGTCGCCGAACCGGGGCAAACCGTCGCGCTCGTCGGTCATACGGGCAGCGGCAAGAGTTCAATTGTCAATCTCATCACGAAATTCTATCTGCCGCAGAGCGGTCAGGTGCTCATCGACGGGTTCGACACGCGCGATATCCTGGGCGACTCGCTGCATCGGCAGATGGGGATTGTCAGCCAGCAGAACTTCCTGTTCACGGGCACGGTGATGGCCAACATCCGCTTCGCGCGGCCGACCGCGATGGATGAAGAGGTCGTCGATGCTGTCCGCAAACTGGATTTTCTGGATGTGATCGGCTCGCTGTCGGCGGGGTTCTCAACGCAGGTCGGGGAGCGCGGCACGAATCTGTCGCTCGGCGAGCGGCAACTGGTCTGTTTCGCCCGCGCGATGCTGGCCAACCCGCGGATTCTGATTCTGGACGAGGCGACGAGTTCCGTGGACGCGATGACCGAAGCGCGCATCCAGCGGGCGCTGACGCGGTTGTTGCAGGGCCGCACGAGTTTTGTCGTTGCCCATCGGCTCAGCACGATCCGTCACGCCGACCTGGTGTTGGTGCTCGACCACGGAAAAATCGTGGAGCGGGGGACCCACCGGCAACTTCTCGCCGCCGACGGCGCCTACGCGGAACTGTATCGGCAGTTCGTCAGGAGCTAGGCAAAATAGCTGATGGTTGGCTTCTTGCCGATTTGCTTGCAAACAGTCCTTCCAACGCGCAAGCCCGGTTGCTCGATTTCATCAGCCAATCGCGTTCTATTTCTGCCGAGCTTGCAGCCGCGCGAGCGCGTCCTGTGCCCGGGTGAGGTCGGGCTTGATCCGTAGCGCCTGCTGCAAATGCTCGATCGCTTCCGGTATCCGGCCCGCCTGCGCCAAGGCGTTTCCGAGGTTGTTGTGCGCCTCGGCGAAATCCGGGTTGAGCCACACTGCCTGCTCGTAGTGTGCGATGGCTTCCTCGATATTACCCGTTTGCGCCAGAGCGACCCCGAGATTGTTCTCCGCGTCGGCGTAATTGGGCTTGATCCGCAGCGCCTCTTCACAATATCGGATGGCATCTTCGGGCCTGCCCAGATCGACCAACGCCGCCCCGACATTGACATAGGCATCGGCATAATCCGGTTTGATCCGTAGCGCCTGCTCGTAGTGTGCGATGGCTTCCTCGAAATTACCCGTTTGCGCCAAGGCGACCCCGAGGTTGTTGTGCGCTTCGAAGTGGGCGGGGTCGATGCGCACCGCCTGCTCATAATGACTGATCGCCTCCGGCAGCCTACCCAGCCGGGCGAGGGCAATTCCAAGGGCGTTGTGCCCTTTGGAAAAATCAGGCTTGATGCGCAGCGCCTGCTCATAATGCCCAATCGCCTCCTGAATCCTGCCCGTTTGCATCAAGGCAGTTCCCAGGTTGATGTGCGCATCGGCCAAATCGGGATCGAGGCGCAGGGCCTGCTCGTAGCACCGAATCGCCTCCTGCATCTGGCCCGACCCTTGTAGTTGCATCCCGAGGTCGTTGTCCGCCTCGGCACATCGTAGAACGCTGGCGAACAGGTTAAATGCCACCGAGAAGGCCAGCAGGAATCCGTAGCCCCAGCGCGCCACACGCCGCCAGTGCGGTTGAGCAGACAGGGCGCGCTCCAAACCCAAGATGCCAATCACCGCCAGTAGTACCAGTTCGGGCAGGAAGTCTGCCTCATAGCGAAGGGTAGCCCAGGAGCACAACGCAAGCGTCAACGCGCACATCCCAAACAGCAGGGCGACAGCTATCACAAACCCGCGTAAGACCGACCCCGCCGGGCCTACCCGTCCCCGCCAGGCCAGCGGCACCGCCAACGCCAGCCATGCCAGCGGAATGTTGGTCAACACGCCGAGAGCACTTCCGTCGCGATGCACGAAAGGAAAACGACCGCTCCACTGCGCCGTCTCAAGAAAATAACCCCGGAAATGCAACCAGAAATAACGCAAACTGAATAGTTGCTCATGAATTTGTGAGTGTCCGGTCAACTGGTAGTGGATGCCAAACTCGAGTGGATCATCGAAGCGTCGCACATTGTACAGCATCAGCCCGAACCCGATTAGCATGATCGGGCCGGTCGCCGCCATCAGCAGAACCCAAATCTTTTGGCGCTCGCGCCAGGCTTGGATCACCGGCACCAACAGGATGACCGCGCCGAACAACAAGTTTGGTCGCGCCCCCACCGCCAGCCCGTAGGCCAGACTGGCCGCCGCCAGCCACTGCCACCCCCGCTTCGTCTCCTGTAACGCGCACCAAATGCCTCCCAAGGCCAACATTGTCAGCATATACCCGCAACTGATCGGCACTTCCCAGACCTCGCACTGAGCCAGGAGCGACGGCATGAATGTCGCCAAACCGAGCGCCAGCACGCCGGCGGCCACCACCGCGATGCTGACTTCGGCAAAGTAGCGCCGCCACAGTCCGACGAGTATCCCCATGCTCGCCAAAAAGCCAACGGCGCAAAAAATCGTCACGGCCTGACGATAGAACAGGTAGCGGCCGGTCAGCGCCACA
>JBKQMH010000004.1:0-24191 GCA_052146795.1 Verrucomicrobiia bacterium | reverse complement strand
TCCTCGTCAAACGGAAGGCGTGGGGAGAAAAGGTCCCGTTCTTTGCCGTCAGCCTGATCATTGCCGGAGTTACATTCGCCTGCCAGGCCGGTGGTACAGGCGAAACGGTCGCAACGCCGGAAATTATTCCACTCTGGGCGCGGGCCGGGCTGGTTGGATACTGCTCCCTCTTTTACGTTCGAAAGTTCTTCTGGCCGGTTCATCTCTCGGCGGTGTACCGGCCATTCGACGAGATGCACTGGAACTTTGTCTCCAGCCTCGAGTATCTCGCGGCGTTTGCTCTCGTCACCGCGTTGGTGTTTGCGGCCCGGCGCCGCTGGCCCGCGCTCTGGCCATGCTGGCTGTTCTATCTCATTACACTCTCGCCAACCATCGGACTGGTTCCTGTTGGCATCCACGTGGTTGCCGACCGCTACGCGCATCTCGCGATCCTCGGATTGATGTTGCCCGCGAGCATGGTCGTTGCGCAGGCGGCCGGGGCGGCGCGCGGTGTCGGCGCACGCATCGTGTTAGGTGGAGCGATTGCCGCCGTTTTCACCGCTCTTACCCTAGCGGCCGAACAGCGGACCGAAATTTGGTTCGATTCCGAGACGCTGTTCCTTAATGCCCTGCAAGAGAATCCCGATTGCCTGCCCGCCCACATCAACCTCACCGTCTGGTATACGAGCGTCAAGGAATTTGACCGCGCGATTGAGCATGGAAAACGGGCCATTGAGATTGCGCCCGACGGCATCGCCGGTCGCAAGGCTCTGGCCTTTGCGTACATGAAACAAGATAAGCCACGCGAGGCCATCCACGTGCTGCGTCCTCTGGCCCAGCACCAAGTCGAAGACCCGAGCGTTTGGAGAGCCCTCGCGAATTGCTTTGACGCGCTGGGAGACACGAACAACGCGGAATTGGCGCGGAAGAGTGAACGCAGTCTCGAAGGAAAATTCTGACGGACCGCGCTATTTTTTCGTGGTGAAGTCGAAGTCGACAACGGCCGTGTGGTTGCCGTTGAGTTTGACCTCTTTCGTCAACACGCCGAGGACCTCATGCCACGCGTAAATCTTCTGTGTGCCGAGAGGCACATTGTGAAGCACGAAACGACCATTTTCGTCCGTCAGCGCGGCCCACGGATGCGGCAGCACCGCGATATACGCGTTCATCCATTCATGCCCGTTGGCGGACCCTACCTGCAAGAGTGTCGGCTCGCGAAAATTGGCGAGTTGATACGTCTTTTCATAGCCGGCGTAGGGCGTTGCCGCCTTGAGCAAGGTGCGCTGCCCATTGGTTCCACTCATCGAGTCGATGCGAACCACGTAAAGCACGGGGTCGCTGTTCCTGAGGATTAACGGGGCACCGCTCCGGGCGATCTGGATCCTTGGGACAAATTCGCAATTGCGCTGGTCAAGAACGACTGTGTCATTCGTTCCGATGCTCGCGTCACTCTGTGGGTACCCTCCCAGATAAATAATCGCGTCGCGCACGGCCTGGTTTGAGCCCAGAAGAAGCGATTTTGTCTGGCGCGCTTCTGTCCCGCAGGCATCGAAGTCCACATCTGGCTGGATGGTGGGAATTCTCGGGGCCGGGCCAACCAAGCGAACAGTCCCCGAAATGACCCTTTCGCCATTCTCTCCGTTCGCAATTACCGGGGCAAATGCCACGAGCGCCGTCAGCGCCAGCGATGAGATCGACCTAAGCACGTGCATACCAATGATAGAGCATGAAATACACGATCACACCGGTCACCGACACGTAAAACCAGATCGGCAACGTCCAACGCGCGATCGCCCGGTGCCGATCGAAGCGCTCACGCAGCGCGCGGGACAAAGTCACGGGCACCAGATAGAGAGCCACGACGATCGCAAGAACGGTGTGGGTCAGCAGGATGGTGAAGTACACGGGTCTTGCCAGTCCCTGTCCCGCAAAAGGCTTATGGCCCACATGCCAGTGATAGGTGAGATACGAAGTCAGGAACAATGCCGAAACCGCCACCGCGATCAACATACAAGTCCGATGTGCGGCCACCCGTTTTCGGCGGATACACCCATAGCCCAAGGCCAGAAACACAGCGCTTGTCGCGTTCAGCGTCGCGTTCACCGCGGGCAATTCCGACAGGGTGATCATGATCGCTCTGCCAACACCTGTCGCGCGTCACGAACAAGCTTCTGCATCTCGCTTTCGTCCGTGCTGTCGTAATACCCACGAATCGCCCCATGCCGATCCACCAACACCAGCTTCGTACTGTGAAGGATCGGCATCTCTTTGGCGGGATCCCCCTCCTGCACCGCCAGTCGGAATCCATCGATCGACAAATGATAGACCTGCTTCTTGTCGCCGGTCAAAAAGGACCAGTGATTTCGATCCGCGCCAAACGCGCGGGCGTACTCGGTGAGAACTTTGGGCGTGTCCCAATCCGGGTCGACCGAAAAACTCACGAGCCGCAAATCGTCGCGCACCGGCAGCTCTCCTTGCAATCGCACCTCGTGATGCATCAGCAGCGGGCACGCCTCGCCGCAGCGGGTAAACAGGAAACTGGCAATCCATACTTTACCGATCAAATCCCCGCGACGCACCGTGGTGCCGCTGGCTTCCGTCAACGAAAATTCGGGCACCCAGCCCATGACCGGAACTTCCATCGCGGAAGCCGGTGTCGGCGCCCCCCGTATGACGATCAGGAGAATTGACCCCACAACGGTGGCGAACGTGCCGGCCACGCCGATGTTCAAAATGGTTTTTACTTTCATTGCAAATCCCCCCGTGTCGTCCGTTGCGCCGCCCAGAGCGACAACACAAACATCCCCGCGGCAAAAGTTGCGGTTACGGCCAGTGCGAACACCGCATCGGGGTGCGGCAGTTCCCAGTACAGCCCTTCCCGCAACGCTGTGACTCCGTAGGTCAACGGATTGATCTTCATCAACCAACCCACGAAAACTTGTGCGCCTGCGGCAGGGAACAGCGCACCGGATAGTAGCCACAATGGGATCAAAAACAAGTTCATGATCGCATGGAAACCCTGAGTGGAACTCATCTGCCAGGCGATGACAAAACCCAATCCAGTCAGCGCAAACGAAACAAGGAACATCACAACCGCCAACCAGACCGACGACTCCACCGTCAAATGCAGGCCCAGCAGCGGCGCCAAAGCCAGAAAGACCAGCCCCTGCATAAACGCCAGCGTCGTGCCTCCAAGGATCTTGCCCAATACGATGGCAAATCGTCCCACGGGAGCGACCAGCACCGCCTGCAAAAAACCCTCGCGGCGGTCTTCAATGACCGAGATGGTTGAGAAAATCGCCGTGAACAACAAGATCATCACCAACGTGCCCGCGAAAAAATACTCCAAATACCCATGTCCCTCGGGCGCGCCCGGGGTCTTAAACGAATTCCCAAGCCCAAAGCCGAGCAGCAGCCAGAAACAAACAGGCGTCAACAATGCCCCGACCACCCGATCGCGCTGACGAAAGAACCGCACCATCTCACGCCACCAGAGTGTGAATGCAGGCAGAGCAAAGTAATTGGCTTGCGGCTCGTTCACGCCTCATCTCCTTCAAACCGATGCCCGGTCAGACAGATGAACACGTCCTCCAAGGTCGGTTTGTGGATGCTTACGGCATCGATTTGACCCGGGAATGCTTCGACGAGGTCCGTGATGAACTTGTGGCCATTGGCCCGCTCGACACGCACGCTCCCGTCCAATACGTGCGCCTCGACCCCAAATCGTTTGGCAATCTGTTCCGCCAAGGGCTGCGGCTGTGTCGTTTCAACCGAAATGACATCTCCGCCAATCTTCTCCTTCAGATGCCGTGGGGTGTTGAGCGCGACAAGCCGGCCCCGATCAAGAATAGCGAGACGGTCGCATCGATCCGCCTCCTCCATCAGGTGCGTCGTCAACAGAATCGTCATGCCATCTTTATCGCGCAACTGCTCGAGGTAATCGGATAATTCGCGCCGGACGCGTGGATCGAGGCCCGTGCTTGGCTCGTCGAGCAAGAGCACCTCGGGTTTGTGCAACAAACCCTTGGCCAACTCGACCCGCCGCCGCTGTCCGCCAGAAAGCGTTTCCACCAGATCGGCCTTGCGATCGGCCATCCCGAAGCGCGAGAGCAATTCATCAATCCGCGATTGCAACTCGTGTCCCCGAAGATTGTACAGATGCCCCTGATGACGCAGGTTTTCCAGCACAGTCAGTTTGCGGTCGAGGCTCGGCGATTGGAAGACCACACCAATGTGCCGACGGATTTCACTCTGATGGCGCGCCACATCCATGCCAAACAATCGTACGTTTCCCTCGCGGGGGGTGACCAAGGTGCTCAAGATTCGAAACAGCGTGGTTTTGCCGCCGCCGTTGGGGCCGAGCAATCCGAAGATCTCGCGGGCGGGAACTTCAAAGCTGACATTATCCAGTGCCGTGCGTTCGCCGTATCGGTGTGTCAGCGCTTCGACCACGAGAAGAGAGTCTCTCATCTGGATCAACTCCTAAAAGCCGGCGTCGACGATGATGAGGAGCAATAGCAATGGGAGGTACACGACGGAAGCTTTTAGCAGGCGGCGCGCGTCGAGAAAGGATTTCGACCGGGCGAACAGCGCCCCGACCAGCAGCAGCGCCACGCCCATCACGAGCGCGCCGATGCAATACACCCTGCCCGTCATGCCGATGATCGTAGGCAGGACCGAAACGCCGATCAGCAGCACCGCAAACAGGATGGTCTGCCGAAATGTACTCACGCCACTCGGGTCGACCACGGGCAGCATCTTGAACCCGGCATTTTGGTAATCGTCGCGGAACATCCAGGCAATGGCGTAAAAATGCGGATGTTGCCACGCGAAGAGAATGAGAAACAGCACCCACGCGCCCGGATCGAGACGTCCGGTCGCCGCGGCCCAACCGCACATTGGCGGGATCGCGCCGGGGATGGCGCCAAACGTCGTGTTCAGCCACGTGAGTCGCTTCATCGGTGTGTACACGAGGACGTAGAGGAACGACGCGAGCAACACGAGAAAGGCCGTGAGCAAATTGACCACCCAAATCAAGGCCACCAACCCGATCAACACCAGGCTGATCCCAAAGGCGAGCGCGTTGGAGGGCTGGATGGTCCCCGCCGGCAAAGCGCGATGACGTGTGCGCTCCATTTTGCCGTCCGCTTCGCGTTCCAAGTAATTGTTCAGCGCCGCCGAGCCGCCGGTGGCGCAGCCGACCCCGAACAGCGTGACCAGAAGCGTGGACAACGGGTGGATCCCCTTCGCGCCGAGGAAAAACCCGATGGTCGTTGTGACCAGGACCATCGACAAGATCCGGGGCTTCGCTAATTCAACATACGAGCGCAGATTCTTCACGAGAGAGCTCCCTGAGCCAGCGGCAACGACGGCTCTTCCCCAGCAGCAGCGAGGAATCGAAAGGCTTTGAGAGTCATCACCAAACTGGTGGCCAGCACCAGCGCGCCGAGGGCCAGATGCGCCGTTGGCACCAGCACTTGGACGGTTGATAATTGCTCGTCGGCGTTCTTCGGTACGCGCACCATCAAAGTGATCAAGCCCAGGGCAATCTGAGCCGTCACCAAGCCGAGCAACAAAATCGCGTGACGCAAAAACCCGCGGCGTCTCACCGTGAACAACACGACAAACAAGGTCGATACAACGCATCCAAGAACCGCCAGGGCACCGAGGATGTGCGCGAAGATACACCATTCGCCATGACGAATCGCCGCGCCGAGGATGATTTGGGCATAGACCGCGATGGTCGAGGCGAGGGCCAATCGTTGCGCCAGCCGCGCGTCAGAAACCTCCGCGGGAAGTGCCGGTTGCCGCCATTCTTTCGAGGTGACAAACGCCAGGGCCACCGTAACACAGAAGAACGCTTCCGCGAGGCAGGCGTGCGCAATCGAGACCGACGGGGGCAACATGAGTTTAACCGTCAGGCCACCCAAAATCCCCTGCGCGATGACTACTGCAACGGCCGTAATGCCAAGACGCCGCACCCACCGGCGTGGTTCCACGCGGACCAACCAAATTGCCAGTACGACAGTGAGCATGCCCACCATGCTCGCGATGAGACGATGCCCGTGCTCGTAAAAAATGTTGCCCACCCACTTGGACGACGGGAATGAAAACATGAACTGGCCATAGGTCGTCGGCCAGTCAGGCACGGACAACCCGGCCCGATGGCTGGTCACACTCGCTCCCGCGACGATCAATAGAAACGTCGCCGATGCCAGGAGGCAGGCGAACCGATGCAGCCAAGGTTGGGGGTTTGCGGTCATTTCGTCCAGCCAGGATGTGTCGGATACACGACTAATCTCCGAGCGAGTCCTCCTGATCCTGGAGCCACGCCTTGTATTGTTCTTCCGTATCAATACTCAGATAGCCCTTCATGCGGTAATGACCGAGACCGCAAAGCTGCGCACAGGCGATTTCCGCGGGGTATCGGGGCCCGACCCGCACTTCTGTGATCCCGTTTTCGACAAGTTTCGCGGCGGTGTCAGTGCTGATCGACCGACCCTTCTTCGCCAGAATGGTACCGTCCCTGGCCTTGTAATCTTCCATGGCGACATCAGAATCAATGCTCTTGGACGTAGGAAGCGTGACGGTAGTCGCCAGTTCTTCGCGCAACTGATCGGAAGTCTTATTAGGGACAAAGTGAATAGGAATGAGCATGCCGGGAATGGCGTCCTGTTTCACGCGCATGACCGGCAGGGAAAAACTGTGAATCACGTCTTTTGTGGTGATCTCGATCACCGCCGGACGATTGACCGGCAAATGCAACTGGTTCAAGGTCACAATATCATCCTTGGCATGTGGATCGCCTTTGCGATCGAGACCGATCGGGTTTGTCTGTTCATCGACCTGCTTGATATCCGTGCGGCCGAAAATGCCGTCGGGCCCCGGA
Organism: Verrucomicrobiia bacterium; assembly: GCA_052146795.1. Classification (GTDB taxonomy): domain Bacteria; phylum Verrucomicrobiota; class Verrucomicrobiia; order Palsa-1439; family Palsa-1439; genus Palsa-1439. The sequence goes on along the minus strand of JBKQMH010000004.1, from coordinate 17,323 downwards.
TAATGAATGTTCCACGCGAACTGCTGGGCAATGACGCGCACATGCACCGTTCCTGGATCCGTCGGGAACGCGCTGACCTTCCAGGACCAAAACGGAATCGACAGGCCGACCAACAACAAGACTTCGACCACCGCTACCGTCGCCTCCAGATAGGATGAAGCGTGCGTTTTCACCCCGGTGTAGTCCGCGACGGGATTCTTGCTCTTGCGAAACCGGAAGAGCGTGTAAAAGAAAAACAGAATCCACCCCACAAACAGCACAACCATCAGGACGTGGACGTACAGAATAAGCTGATCCACGCGCGCCGCGTGTTCGGAGGCGCTGACCGGTAAACCAAGAATCTTCTCCAGCATGGTGTAGTCCTTTTCGATTAACTTGTCAGGGCGTCAATTCTGTATTGTGCCGTCGGGCCCGTCTCGCAAAGCAGAAAATCATGCCGCCAAAACTGCTCAGCACCACGCCGGTCACGCCCAGCATGGTAAAGATGCCGAAGTTCATGCCGCGCGTCTGCGGAGCATCGGAGGCCCCGTAGCAAACGGCGCACGCCAGCACGGTGCGCGGCACCGCACCCACCCCCAGCACCATAGCGGTGAACATCAACCTCCTGAAAACTCGTGATGTCATATTCGTTTACTCCTAATCCAAATCCTTGAACTTCCGCAGAAACCGGATTTCGTACAACACCAGCAACAGGCCCAAGCCAAACGAAACGTACCCCGCGACCGTATAGGCGGTGCGTCCCCGCGCGTAATCCGAGTCAAGGCACCACGCGCCGAAGCCGAGGCACATCAATATCGAGACAACGATAAAAAGCACATGGAATGCTTTGAGTGACATGGTTACTCCGCGTGACCGGTCGCAGACTTTTCCTCATGTGGAACCTGTACGCGCCCGGCCGGCACGGCGAAGATCCCGTGCTGTTGTCCCTGCTGGTCTCCGCGGCTGAACATGATCAGCCCCACCATCGCCACGACGAACACCGCGGTGAGTACCAGCACCCAGTAAATGACCTTTCGCTCCGCGACCAGATGCATGAAAAAGCCTGCCACCAGCGAGCCTTTGACCGTGGCAATCAGCAGCGCCACGATGATGCCCAGGATGATTCCCAAGTGAAGATTGGACGCCAGCACGGTAACGATGGTGCCGACCGCCAGCGCGACGAATACCTTGATGTAGGTCTTTACGTGACTCTGAACGTCTTCGTGATGTGTGTCGCTCATGATGCTTCCATCCAATCTATTTGCCCGGCAACAGGTACAGGGTCGGAAACAGGAAAATCCACACGAGATCGACAAAGTGCCAATACAAACCGGCGACCTCGATGCGGTTGGTAAATCGCTGGGGATCGGTCTTCCACATCTTGCGGCCGGGACCCCAGAGGTAGCTATTGACGATCATGCCGCCGATGACGTGCAAACCGTGCAGGCCCGTCATCGTGAAGTATAGCGCCATAAATGTGCTGGTCGAGGGAAACAGCCCGACCTCGAACTTGTGGGCGTACTCAAAACCCTTGATGACCAGGAACACCGCGCCGCAGAGGATCGTCAACCCCATGTACAACTTGTACTTGCCGAAATTGTTCATTTTCAGCGACGCCCAGCTCATCACCATCGTCACGCTGGAGATGATCAACACCAGCGTGTTGATAGTGGCCAACGGAACGTTCAGGAATTCCGCGCCATGTTCCCACGTGTCCGAGCCGGTCCGCAACAGCACGTACGTCGAAAACAACGCGCCGAACAACATCACTTCCGACGCGAGGAACAGCCACACGCCAAGTTTGGCGTTGTACAGCCCCGTATCGGGACGTTCGGTCGAGTTATAAGGGATTTCAATCGCGCCAGACATCTACACCTCCTGAGGTTGGTTTTGAGGGAGAAAATCCCGTTTCGCTCCCGGCACGCTGTACTCGTAGGGTCCGCGAAAGACTTCGGGGACCTTGAGGAAATTCCCGTGCGGCGGCGGCGTCGGCGTGGCCCACTCGAGGGTCGTAGACTCCCATGGGTTGTCGCTGGTCACTTTCCGTCCCGCAAAGATGCTCCAGAAGAAGTTGATAATAAACACGAGTTGAAAGACCGCCAGCGCCCACGCGGAGTACGACATCCCGATGTTCAAGGGAAGAACATTCTGGGCATGAAGATACGAACTGCCGCCGTCATACAAGCGTCGTGACACGCCCGCCATCCCCTGGACGAACATCGGCATGAAAATGCCGTTCATGCAGACCAGCGAGCCCCAGAAATGGATCTTGCCCAAGGTCTCGTTCATTTGTCGGCCCCTTACCTTCGGGAACCAGTAGTAAATGCCCGCGAACAGGGCAAACAGTGTGCCCGGAGCGACCACGTAATGGAAATGCCCAATCACGTAATACGTGTCGTGCAGGTGAATGTCCGCGCTTGCCAAACCGAGCGGCAGGCCTGTCAGGCCGCCGATGCCGAACATCGGCAGAAACGCCAGCGCGAACAACATCGGCGTGTTGAATCGAATCGACCCGCCCCAGAGTGACAGGATCAAGGCCGTCAAAATAACGATCGACGGCACCGAGATGATCATGGTTGTCGTCTGGAAGAACGCGTTGATGCTGGTGCCCATGCCGGTGAGGAACATGTGATGCGCCCACACGATGAAGGACATGAACCCCAGGAAGATCACCGAGTACACGAGCGACTTGTATCCCCAGAGCGGCTTACGGGTGTTGTTGGCGATCACTTCCCCGACAATTCCCATGGCCGGCAGGATCAACACGTACACCTCCGGGTGCGCCAGAAACCAGAACAGGTGCTGCCAGAGCAACGCGCTTCCGCCACCGCTGACGTTCAGCGCCTTTCCGCCCACCACCAATCCGCTCGGCAGGAAGAAGCTTGTTCCCGCCATGCGATCCATCAATTGCATCACGCCTGCGGCCTCGAGCGGGGGAAACGCCAGCACCAGCAGAAAGCCCGTCACCAACTGCGCCCACACGAAGAATGGCAGGCGCATCCAGGTCAGCCCTTTCGCGCGCAATTGGATGACGGTGGTGATGGTGTTGATCGACCCGAGAAGCGAGGAGGTAATCAGGAACACCATACCGGTCAACCACATGGTTTGACCCGTAAACAGGGAATGGCTTTGCGGTGTGATGTCGGACAGGGGTGGATAGGAAGTCCAGCCGGACTGCGCCGATCCGCCCGCCACAAAGAAGCTGCAGAGCATGACCACGCCGCCAATGAAATACACCCAGTAACTGGTCATATTGAGTTTCGGGAAGGCCATGTCCTGCGCGCCGACCTGCAGCGGCACCAGATAGTTGCCGAACGCGCCCACCGCCAACGGCACCACGCCGAGGAAGATCATGATCGTGCCGTGCATCGCCCCGAGCTGGTTATAAAATTCGGGAGCCATGATGCCGCCGGGCATCCGCGCGTCCCCGAGCCAAGTCGACAGAAACCCGATCGGCAGCGGCTGGCCCGGAAATGCCAACTGCCACCGCATCAACATCATCAGGCAAAAACCGAAGAACAAAAACACCAGCGACGTCAGGCCGTATTGGATGCCGATGATCTTGTGATCGGTAGAAAAAATGTACTTCCGCCAAAACGGCAACTCGTGGCCATGTTCTTCGTGATGCTCTTCGTAATGATGCGCTTCTGTCATTGACCCGATTTCCTTTCGGAAAAACCACTCCACGAGCCCGTCGATTTCCAACCGGCTCTCTTGTACTCTGATTTTCTCGTCACCCCGGCTTTACTCAGCCGGCTTCGTAAACTTGAAGTCGATGCTCTTCGCTTCACCATCACCGATCTTCACTTTCTGAACCTGTTCGCCGTACTTCTCCTGCCACGCCGCCACGGTGTATTCGCCCGCGGGCAATCCCTTCAACGAAAATGTGCCGTCGTCTCCCGTCACGCTGTAAAATGGATTGTCCATCACGCCAACGTACGCCGACATCCACGGATGCACATCGCATTTGAAGTGCACCATGACCTCGGGATTGGGAAACTTGCGCTTCACGATCATCCCCTTGTTGGGCTCACCCACATTGAATTCCGGGCTCTTGGCGGGCATGGCGTGAATGTTGTGTAGCGTGTCATCGCTGTTCAGAATATCCAATTCCTGTTTGGCCATCATGCCGAACACGTGCGGCACATAATGACAACCTGTCTGGTTGATGGTCACCGGCTCCTTCGGCACATCATACGTCTTGCCCTCCAACCCGCTCTTGATGTAGACGAACACGTTTCGCAGCGTCCCATCTGGATTCACCACCACTTCTTCACTCAACAAGGGCGAATCTGCGTGCATTTCCGCGCACTTCGGGTCGGCGTCCGTGTTGATCTTCTTCCGCTTGGGCGGCGTCCCGTCAAAGGTGATTTTCCCTGAAATCGACGCCGAATCCGCGCCGCGTGAAACCGCGGCGAATGAGAGTGTTACTGCGACAGCCACCAACAATCTGAATGATTTCATATGTTTGCCTCCAGCCGTTAATCTAGCATTTTTTCTATTGGAACCAAATTGTTTCAAGGTCGAACTTCATGGCTGCGCCGCGGCCGCCGGTGCGGCTGCTGGCGCCGCTACGGCCGGGGCCGGAGCCGGGGTCGCCTGCGCGGTTTGTTCGTTCGCTCCCAATGTCAACACATAATCCACCAACGCCTCGATCTGCTTGTGTCCGTCCCCGCCGAGGATCTTCGGCGCGATCGCCGTGCCGTACTCGAACTGGGGCATGCGCGTGCCCGGCATCTGCGACAACGGTTCGACCAGCCACTTGTTGACCAGCCAATCCCGTTGCAGGCGTGCGTGCGCCAGCGAGAGGTTCGGCGCCAATCGCGGCAGGTCTTCCTCGGGAATCTCCGCCAGCGGTTTCCCGAGGGCTTTCCCCTCCACAATATGGCACAGCGCGCACTTCAATTGCGTGAACAATTGTTTGCCGGCTTCCAGATGCTCGGGAGACATGTCGATCTTCGGCGTTTGATAGGGGAATTGCGCCCGCCCTTCTTCCGCGAAATACTTAACGAGCACGTTGGCCTCGCCGTCACTCAACCCGAACGTCGGCATCCGCACGTGCAGCCAGGGACGAATCTCGCCCGTTTGCGGGGACTTGATGAAGTTGAACAACCAATCCGGCTGGGTGCGTTGGCCCTGGTGCAACTGCGTCGGCGTCCCGATCAGCATCGGCGGCTCCATGCCCTGCGGGATTCCCGTCGCGCGGATCGCACCGCCTTGCGCTTCGACGATGTGGCAGCCGATACAGTTCAACTCCTTCACCGTCCATCGCCCGCGCTCGATCTGGAATTCCGCGGGGGTGAGTTGGCGCGCCTCTTTCGCTGTCAATTTCTCGTCGGTCATGCCGGAGATGACCGTGGCAATCTGATCGATCTGCTCTTCGGTCAGGTTGAACTTCGGCATCTTCAGCAATTCCTGCGGCATACGCGTGACACCGACGCGGTCGAGGTCGTACGACCGCGGCGCGTGCAACTTCTGCTTCAACCACGCGATGCGGTCTTTCTCGATGTCCACCAAGCCGAAATCGAGCTTGTCCACAGGCTTGGCGCCCCATTCGCTTAACTCGGTACCGATGGGCTTGGCGGTCTCGAACCCATGAATGTCGTGGCAGGCAAAACAGCCGTAGCGCGCGACCAGCCGGCTGCCCAGGAAAACATTCTTCTTCTCGACCGGTGTCATGGCCGCAACCCTTTGCTTTGCCGCCGCCATCCCGGCCTTCACTGCGTCGATGTCCGCCGCCAACTTCTTGGCTTTGCGGTCAATCGCGTCGTCGAACGTGTCCTGGTACTGCTTCTGCAACTCCGCCAGTTGCGCTTCGTCACGCGCCATCCGGGCCGGGTCCTGGTAATACGGCATCGTCGTCTCGTCGACGAAATACATCTCAATGAGATCGTCGAGGTTGTTGATCTTCTGTTGCGCTTCGGCGTCCGGCAATGTGACCTTCAGGTATTCGACCGTCTCGCTGTTCAGCAGGTCCGATTTGACCTCCGGCAGGGACTCCTGATCGGTCTTTTCATTGTGCAGCGTCGCGAGATAGGCGGCAATGTCCGCGGCCTCCTGGTCGCTCAGGCGTAGGTTGGGCATCTTGGTTCGCGGATTGTATTGCTTCGGATTCTTAATCCACGCGTAGATCCAATTGACATTCGACTTGCTGCCGATGCCGGCCAACTGGGGGCCCTGGGATCGCAGCCGACGATATTGACACTCGTCCATGTATTGCTTGAGCGCGGCCGGCGGCTTGATGTCCATCAATTTGTCATCGATGACGTGGCAGGCCATACATCCGACCTGACCGACGAGCTTCTTGCCATTCTCGGGATCGCCATGGACGGGCGGCGCCGGATATTTCGGCTGGTCGCTCACGGTGAAGAGGAAATTCGCGACGGCGTTCATCTCAACTGCGTTGCGATTGGGTGTGCCTTTGTTGTTTTCCAGCCCCCAGAAGCGTGGCATATACGTGTTGGGACGGAACGCGACAGGATTCGAAAGCCACTTGCGGACCCATTCCTCGTTCGTCTTGCTCGCGACCTTGTAGAGGCTCGGGCCCGGCTTGCGCAACGTGCGGATCGGGATGTTGACCTCCTGACCGAGGGTCAGGGAAACTTCCTGCGGGAAGCCGTTGAGCCGTCGCACGTCGTCGGCGTTCACGTCGTAGAACTTGCAGATGCTGTCGAAGTCTTCGCCGGCGGCGGCGTGATGCGTGGTGTACGTCTCCAACTGCTTCATCTTGTGGCACGACCAACAACCCAGTTGCTCGATGAGGCGTCGACCGTGATCGAGTTGTTCGCCGCCTTTGAGATTGGTCTGGTCGCTGTGGCACTTGAGGCAGCTGGCCTCCACGTACTTCGCCGCGCGCATCGGTTGGAGGAGAAACTCCTGCTCTTCCCAGTTGTAATTTTTCCGCCAGGCGTCACGCTGCGTCAGTTGGACAACGTTCGTCTTCTCCAACGACGCCTTTTGCAGCTTCGCGTCGTCGTCATCGTCATCCTCATGCTTCTCGACCTTCACCCATAATTTCTTCGTGGAATCATACGTGTATGGCTGTTTTACCTCGGCATCGGGCGTGTGGCCTGCGTGCGAAAATGTCGTCTCACGGTCCCACCCCCAGTGGCACGTCGTGCACCCATACTTGCTCATCGGGTGCGGCGAGGTATCGGCAACAAACAGATCCAGATTCGGGTGGTTACGCAATGGCTCGGGCAGCTTCGACCACTCGATGGCGTCGATCTTGTACTTGGTGCGGAACGCGAGATCGTCCGGTGTCGGGTCCTTGCGATCGATCGCCTTGTGACAGGTGATGCACCGGTCCACACGGGGAACCGTCGCAAAATTGACGTCCACATGGTGGGTGTCCGCGACGATCTGCTCGACCTTGTACGTCGATGCGGCGAACTCCAGCACCGGCGCGTTGACCACGTCCTGGATGAGCGGGCTCTTCAACTGGTCCAGCCGCTTGGTCAACAAACCGATGCTGTCTTCAAAATGTTTGATGCTGCGTTGAAGGTCTTCCTCGTGACCCATGAGAGCGGTCAGGTTATCCTGGGCCTCCTGGAGCCTGGCGTCCGCCGCCTGCTTGCGGAGATCGAGCTTGCTGACGCGATCGTTCTCGGATTCCGCCTTGTTCTTCATCTCCTGGACTTCCGGCGCGTCCTCATTCATGTGGTTGTTTTCGAGCGCCTCTTCATAGGACGAGCGGTACTGGTCGCGCACTCCCTTTTCCATCGTGAATTCGCGCGTGACCAGGTTGTCGTCCACGCGCATCTGGTCGACGTCGGCCTGTAACTTCGCCTCCTCTGCCTTTTTCGACGCGAGCTCTTCCCTCGTCCTCTTGAGGTCGCTTTCCAGCTTGCCCAGGCCCGCCTCATTCGCCTTCGCCTCCGCAGCTTTGGCATCAGACGCCAGACGTTTCTTTTCGAGATTGTAGAAGTCGCGCTGGTAATTCTTCCACGTGCGATCGCCATGCAGCGCCAGCCAGGAGGCATAACCGCCGGAGTAGTCCACCCAGATCATCAACCCAAGGCTAAACAGAAACACCGCGCCGCTGAGGAAAAACCACCAGTGCAAGCGCGGGATGTTGTATTCGTGGAGGGTCTCGGGTTGGTTTCTCATCGGCTCAGAACTTGATCCACGGGGTATCCACGAAATATTTCAGGTTCATCGTCCAGCGCAACACCATCTTGAGCGGCAGCGTGAACATCGTCAGAAACAGCACCACGAGGACGCTGTACCGCGCGAAATCCATCGACGCATAGAACTTTTTCAGCAGCGTCTTCGCCAAAACGCCCGGCAAGGCCAGGAAATAAAACGCGAGGAAGAGAAGGCCGGCAAACTCGCGCTTGCCCGCGTGTCCGACCTCGACGAGGAACAGCTTGATCGATGTCCAGTCGGGCGGGATCAACTGCGGCACCTTGTTGACCACATTCGGTAGGCCCTGGTTGAACCATTCGATATGGGTCCTGTGGTAGATCTTTTGGAACCATACCACCCACACGTAATCGGAAAGATTGACGTTGTTGAGCGCGACCACCTTGTGCGGATCCCAAAATTCAAATGGCCCGAAGAAGTTCCACCCCGGGCCGCGCAGGAATGTGCCGGTAATGATCATGAACACCCACAACGCCAGGTAGCCGAACAGGAAGATCCCAATGGAGAACTTGCGGTCCGCGAACGTGTAGTAGCCGTTGCCCTTTGGGTTGACGTCGATATACGGGATCGCCATCAACCCGACGATAATGATGGTCGGCAACACGACGCCGGCGTACCACGGATCGTAGTAGACCAGCATTTCCTGCAAGCCGAGAAAGTACCACGGCGCTTTCGATGGATTCGGCGTGGCGGCGGGGTTGGCGGGCTGTTCGAGCGGCGCGCGCAGGTAAATCGCCCAAAAAATCAGCACGAACGAGCAAATGATCAGCGCGATAAACTCGATGTACAACAGGTCGGGCCAGACCCATGTTTTTTGGCTGGAACTTTCCTTCTCGTCCGGCGGCAGCTTCTGGTCGACGCGACGGTCATTGTTGACCGCCTGCGCCATGGCCAGCCACAACACCAACGTGGAGACGAACAACATCGCCGTGATCGGGACGTTGTCTGGTTTGCCGACGATGAGGTAGAAGTTCGGGTCCTTCATCCCCCAGATGACCACACCGGCCTCGATGAAAATCACCAGCGCGCCGATCCACCAGTTGAACACATGCCGGCGGAACCGGAGCATCAACAGCAGCCCGCCCGTCGCCAGGATAAAGCTCAGCTTCGGGCTGGCCATGATATTGGCCAGCGCCTTGAACGCCTCGAATAAGGTGGTGTGACTTGCCGCCGCTTGTTCCATGAGAAAGCCTTGCCCGCTCCCGCGTTAGCGTTTAGAGCGGTCCCGAGACGCCGCCGTCCTTGCGAATGCGCCAGAAATGCACCGCCATCAACACCGCCGCGATCAGCGGAATGCCGATGCAATGCAACACGTAGAATCGCAGCAACGTCGTGCCGCCAATTTCCTTGGCGCCAATCAGGAAAAACCGGGCGTCATCGCCCGGATGCACCAGCGGCACGCCGCCGATCTGCAAAAAGTCCGCGAACGGTCCGCCCGCGCCGACCAACGGCGTCGCCTTGGCCATGTTCGAGCCGACCGTGATCGCCCAAATTGCGAGCTGATCCCACGGCAGCAGGTAGCCCGTAAAGGACAGCAGAAAGGTCAACACCAGCAGCAGCACGCCGATGCACCAGTTGAACTCGCGGGGTGGTTTGTAGCTGCCGGTCATGAACACGCGGAACATGTGCACCATGACCATGATGACCATCGCGTGCGCCGACCAGCGGTGCAGCTCGCGCATGATGCCGAACGGCACCTGCGAGCGGAGATCCAGCATGTCCACATACGCGCCTTCGACGGTGGGCCGATAGTAAAACATCAGCAGCACGCCTGTGAGCGTGAGCACCAGGAACAGGAAAAAGCTCAACCCGCCCGCACACCACGTGTAGCGCAGTTTCACGCCGCTGGTGCGCACCTTCGTCGGGTGCAAATGCAGAAACACGTTGCCCAGGACAATGAGCACGCGTTTGCGGTCGGTGTTGGGAATGCCGACGCGGAAAATGGATTTCTTGATCTGCGAATCCAGAACGGTGGTTTTGAGTTTGTCTAGCATGGTCGTTACACCGCGATAAAGGAGCGGGGATCGTCGAACTCACCCTTTTCCCAAAAGAACAACCGCCCCTGATTCACGACAATCTGACCGTCGTCGGCGAGCGAGACCTCGTATCGCCGCATGGGAAATGGCGCGGGACCTTCGAAATTGATTCCGTCGATGGTGTAACCGCTCCCGTGACAGGGGCACTTGAACTTGTGCTCGCTGTCCATCCAGTTGGGCGTGCAACCGAGATGGGTGCACACGGCCTGGATGCAAAAAATCTTGTGGTCGTGGTTCACGATCCAGCAGCGGTGCGCCGCCTTGAACGAGTCATCCACGGTATTGGGCGCGAAATTGGCGGGCTGGCCCACCTTGAATACATCAATCCTCGTGAAATCGACGCGCGGCACCATGAACGCAAACAGCGCGGCCATGCCTCCGCCCATTGCCGCGGCAAATGTCGCCCACGCGAGCGCGAGGCTCACGAAAAACTGGCGGCGCGGCATGGGTTTGCCTTCGGGGTCGAGAACCCCCTTCGCTTTCAATCGGCGAACCGCCTCTTCACGCGGACTCAATGCCTGCCCTTGCTGGGGCCTGTCCGCACCGACTACTTTCAATTCAGCCATAACTATTTGTGATTCAACCCATTGAGCTGCTGAATCGCAGCGTTTCGCACCTGCAAATCCGCTTCGCTGGTGCTCATTTTTTCCAGCAGTGGACGGGCTTTCGTTGGATCCAGCTTCGCCACCCATACCACTGCGGCCACCCGGTACCGCTGGATGTTCTCCTCCAGCGGGCGACCCTCCCGGGGCATTAATTCAGTAACACGGTCTACATATTCCTTGTCAAGCAACCTCGTCAACACATCCCATGCAGCCAAGCTTCCCTTGTTTGCCAACCCAAATGCCGCATTCCACTTCACCAACTCGTCGGGATCGTTCAGCGACGCCTCCAACACATGGCGCGCGTCCGGGGTATTCATCGAGCCGAGAACATACACGGCCATCAAGCGGACGGACGATTCACCGCTGTGCGTCAGATTGATGATTCGCAACGCCGAGCTTTCATCCCCGATTCTCCCGAGCGCCCACACGCAATTCTTCACGGTTTCGGCGTCCCCGTCATCAAGACCGTCCCGCAAGGCCGCGACGGCCCCGCGATCTCCCAACAACCCGAGCACCAATGCCAAATAGCGACGTGTCCGCGGATCCTGTCCCTTGGATTCGTTGAACACCTGGAGGATGTCCGCGACAGCACGCGGATTCTTCGCCAGAAACTGGTCGCGATCCGCGCTGATCTGCGCGGTCACATCGAATATTCCCTGCCAACGTTTGGAGTCCTGGATGTAATTCAGGAGATACTGCGCCTGCTGGGTGCGTTGCTCGCCCGAACTGGCGCGCAACGCGTTCAGATAGTCATCCAGACCCTTCCGCTCGGTCGTCAGCCAAATAAACAGGCCCGCCAGCGCGACGCAAAACAGCACCACCGCCAGCGGGATCACGACCAACTGCACGGTCAGGGTTGCCAGTTTGGACTTCTCTTCCGGCAATTCCACCATACCGGGTGATGATGCTTCCACTGGCTGCTTTGCGTCGCTCATGTGAAAGAACTAATGCTTTTCCAACTGGGACGGCAACATCGCCGCCCGGTGGGTCGGGGCATTCGGCACGATGATCGCATCCTTGTCGCACACGATTTCACACAGTCGGCAGGCCACGCACTCCTCAGCCACGACCTCCGCCACCTTGTAGTGACCCGCGCCCGTGTGGGTGGGGTCTTCCTTCATGTAAATGCAATCGAACGGACAGATATCCACACAGAACTCGCAGCCGGTGCAGTCGTCCACGATGACCTTGGCCTTCGGGATCTGGCTCGGCTTGATGCGCGTGACGAGGTTCCCGTACTGGTCCTGGATGCAGGAAACAGGGCAATAAATCGCGCACACCCCGCAGTCGATGCAGCCTTCGGGATGAATGACGTACAACTCTTTCGACTTGCCGCTGATCGTGTCTACCGGGCATTTCAGCTCGCAGACAGTACAGCCAATACAGGTGTCTGTAATGAAATACGCCATGCCGTTTGCTCTCTTCCGTTTCCGACCCTGCGCGACCCACTTTGAGAAAACTTTCACAAGGAATATAGCAACAGTGCCGCAAAGTGCAACTGCTTTTCTGGAGGGGAAACTGCAAAAAACTTGCACTGTTTTGGCTGTCTCTTGCCGCGTTTTGTCATATGAAGTGGAGCGTCTGGTGTTCCCTAAAAAGCGAGGGTCTCCCGCCCGCAGGTCGCCACTGAATGAAGGAGGGTTCCGGCTGGATGCCGTCGAACGATTATGGGAGCGCTTCACTCGCCGGGAAAAGTAACTGGACGCATTGGTGATACCAGTCAATCCACGCACGGGCGAGGCGCTCGGTTTGGTTCAATCCAAATCTCAAGGGGCAAAGGCGGGAGACTCCAGCGGTGTGTCCGTCGGCATCATTGGTGGCTTCCGTTCGTCGCATCGCTCTGTTCAGGATGTGCAACGATGCTATTGGTATCGACCTTGTCGAAAGCCCTCAGAATATCTTCATACCCAATGCCGTGGAACAGACGAACCCCCTGCCACGTATCTATCAATATACCAATCTTTGCCTTCGCAAGCTGGTATCGCCCTACATTCATGTCTGCCTGAATGTCCTGAAGTGCCAAGCGTACAGGAGCATGGACTGCGCGAATGAGCCACTCCTGCTCCCTGCCTCGCTCCCCGCGTGACTGACCTCCATGAACTATGCTGGCGACAATCCAAGTAGCGGCAATGGTGGCGACAATGACAATGGGCTGGAATGTTTTCATGGTAAACTCCAATTCTTCTTGCTATGCCGAATTGCTTTTATGGTCAAGCCCCATTCCCCGCCTCCCGCCGCCAGTTCCCCCTGAAACCCGCCCCATCCCCGCCCCAAACAGCACTCACCCGGCAGGGTCTTTTGCCCCGCTTCTGGTTATGAAGTAACCCACGACATGCAACGTGACTGCCGCTGGAGATACCTCCAGACCATCTCACTTCGGCTTGGCGTAATTCTCCATCCCGCTGATGTCGATGACGACGACCGGTTCATTGCCGACAACCCAGGCATCGTGCCCCGGGGAAGAGAAGATACGTCCCCCGGCCCGAATTCGTCTTTCGAGCCGTCATCCATCACGACATGCAGGCGTCCCGACACATGATATTGCAGATGCGGTGCCTGACAGCTCTGGGTTTTCGCCAGAGGCTTTACGCAGGTTGACCACTTCCAACCCGGCTGCAACGTCGCCCGACCGAAGGTCACGCCGCCCAAGGATACGGTTTCAACCTGTCCTTTCTCGAAGGTTCGTTTTTCGTCCGGCTGGGACAAGTTCTTCTTCTGCATCTTGCTCATCGTTCTATTCCTTTCGCTTTCTGACCATTGTTCTCGCTCCAAACCGCTCGACGGTCGGTGCGGCTGGTTTGGCAACAACAGGGCAAGCCTCGCAATTTGACGCTTCTTGCTGGATGGGACAATTCGATGGCGTCACCTGAGTGGAGACGATCTTGTAGCCGAACGGTTGGAGCAGCCTGCCGACAGCGGGAGCGTCGGTACTATCCTCCACGTCGAGAATGACGCAATCCTGCATACTCAGCCCCTGAGACGCGGTCAACATTACACAACAAATCTGCGCTTTCAAGAAGCGGCTTTCTTTTTCCTGACCTGTCGGCCGCCACGCCGTCACAGTCCCCGCCGACAAGCATCGCCGTCGGATCTTTCGGTAGCATCGGCGGGGTTGCGGGCAGATTGGAATAATCAATCCGCATGGGGTTCGGGCAATGGTTCACAGTTGGCCGAACTGGATGGTCAGGCTATTTCGGACCATCCTCGGTTGACCTTGGGGAGGGGGGATCGCTTAACCACCTAAATCTGTTGGGGTCGTATCCCAGACCGCATCCACAAATATGAAACAGCGATTTCGCCCGTCTGGGGAGGCGGTCAATGTCGTACGTGCTCGTCACCCAGTTGGTGCCTCGAGAATAACTGACAATCAAGAGACGATTCAGGCTCGGCAAATCTTTGCCATCTGGCAGCAGGTCGATCGCTTCGGTAAGCCGTTGGAACTGGTTCGAGGAAAGGGCGTACCGATACCCCTCTTTCCCGCCTGACTGGTCGAACCATGATTCCGATACTCGGCCATCGGCTGAGACTCGGCATTCTTGTGACGAATTACTTTTTCCTCCGGAGAATTGCGTAATGTCCAGAATGAACTTCCATTTCTTCAAGTTCGAATCTGCGTTCACGTGCGACTCGACCACCTCAGACCCGATCTGCGGATAGCGGGCAAGCAAAGCGGAAGCGACGCTGGGCGGGGACGGAACCTCGTCCCCAATCGCCATGCCCACTCCACAAGCCATGATGAAACAACCCAGAGACCAACCGGCGAAAATACGTTTGCGTGTTCTCATAGACATTAGGAAACAGCAAAAGTCTGCTACCTCTCCGACGCCGACGCAAGCCAAACGAGCAAACCACCTCGACCCGCAATTCTTCGCCGCCAGTTCCCGCCATTTCCGCCCCCAATGCTCGCCACGAATCGGGGGGGCTACTGGTTCAGAACGCTGGCGTTACGGCGAGGGGGGCAAACCGTTAAAAGAAGCCGCCGGATGCTTGCCACCATTGTTGGAGCGGTTGGTGGTACCGTATCAAGAACGTAATCAGAATGAGTGCAAACAAAATCCATAACTCGATGAGTAATCGAAAGCGTGTCCGCTCTGTCCCCCGGGCATTGGAGGGAAGACACGCTCTGAGGGTCTCCACAACAACCTCTGCACTGATGCCGCTAATGGCAATACAGCACGGTATCAGAGCGAAAAGGGGGAGCCGCAGGAACAACGCAACGGGGTCTCCTTTCCAGCCGACCAACTTCGCCATGATAGCGGTCAGCACAACCGCCACCATAATGAAACCGGCTACGTCCAGACCCCTGTTCACGGCGACGACGGAATTACGAAGTGGCTGTTTCTTCATGCCAACCAACTCTTCACGTCCGCCTACGTTTCCTTCCTGGCATCAGGGTTGGCTCGAGTGAATTGATAGGCGATGTCCACTCACTTGCTCCAATGGAGACACCAGAATCCGATAGCCACCAGCCAAATCAGAATATGCAGGGCATGAGCAACGTACCACCAAGTAAGCGGCTCCCCTGCGGACGACCGAGCCATCTTGTAGGCTGGCAAGTCCCCCGAGATGAGGCGGCGATACCACGGAAGCGGGGGGTCGATGACTCTGCCGTTCAGGTATGGATAAATGACGTAGTGGGTAATGGCAATGTTCGCCCACAAAGACACGATGAACACCCAATACAAGTACGTGAACATCTTCATGGCAAAGTCTCTTCGGTTTGACGGTCGTCATGGTACCAGAAGAGGGGACGCAAAGCGAGAGGATTTGGGGCAGTGGCAGCACAGACTAGGGGTCATCAGGAAAAGCGGGTTGCATTCCCCGTCCAGTCGCCTCCTCAACGCCGACGTCCTCACCACGTGCGTTATTGCTGCTGTATGTGGGGTGCCAATCCTTCCAGTCCCCCCGCCCCCCCATGTTGGTTTGGGTATTTCAGGCACGCCCGACGCACAGCCCACACTCAGCAGCAAGCCCGCAAAGAGAATCGCAATTAATGCGAATCGGCTCACAGCCGGAGCGTAATACCACCGCCCTCAACGGTCAAGGCAAGCCCATCCCGCCCAACCCCAGCCCCCATCCTCGCCGCCATCGCCCCCACCGCCAGTTCCCCCTGAAACCCGCCCCAACCTCGCCCATGATCCAATACTTGCCCTTGCAGGAACATCATCTCGCCAGACGCCAGACAACGAAGACCGCCATCGCCATCCAAAACGAGTATCCGAGCCAAAGCCAGACATTGATGCAAATGTCCGAAGTGGGCAGTTTTGCTTTGGAATCCATATTGGTCACTTCGACCACTACCGCTTGCTTTTGTGGCTGCCTAATCTGCTCTTCTGCCACGCGCACTGTTTTGGTGCCGCTAGACGCATCCGATGGCTCAGGATTCACTGCATCCGAAACTGGCTCTTCTTGGGACTGCCTGCCGATTGTTTCAAGCAACTCGTTCATGCCCCCAGAAATAGCATTGACCTTGCCAACCGCCCGCATCCCGCCGCCAGTTCCACCTAAAACCGCCTCCAAAGACATCACCCCGGATCGCTGCCCCATGGGGTCAACACCCCATAGCGTTCCGCCACCTGGTTGCGTAATTTGTTGAGTAGCGTATGACGATGGCGTCAACAGTTGGCAACTTCGTCAGCGAAACCAGGACCTGAAAGGGAATATCACGATGGGTAAGAAATCCAAATCCGCACGGTCAGACGCCAAGAGGGCTGAAAAACACGCCGCCAAAGTCGCCCGCACCGCCTTATACGCCTCGCAGGCCAAGTCCAATAAGAGGCAAACGAGCAGCAACGACGGGACGGCGAAATCGTTCACCCGTCACGCCATCTCCAATTGCGGAAACCCAGGCTGCAAGCGATGCTACCCGCAGCTGGTTCCAGCATTGGCGGTCCACGCCTAATTCCGCCCCCATCCTCACCCCCAACCGGACGATGAGGGCATCCCCATGACCCGGGCGGGGGTGTTGGTCGACTGCTTCAGAGCAATGGTCATTTTCAACTACGCCTTTTTGCAAAACAGCGGCAGTTGATGTAGCCCTGCCGCTGTTTTTGCACTATCGCATCGCCTCGCCTCTGCTGTGCTGGGGCATCAGCGGAGACCCGCCTGCGACATCACGGCGACATAAGCAACGGCTGTCAAGGAGGTGTGGGGTGGGAAACCCCAGAAGAACAGTCTGCTCCTGTCGTCATAAGCGCAAAATCTATGCCATACCTCATCGACGCTCAATGGGGTGTTCACCCCATGGCGGTTCCTGCGATTGGGCTTATCATCGCACCGGAGAGTCGGCGGCAATGTGCAAGTTGCCAGAACTGACCGGTGTCATTTGGAAACTCGACTCTCCGTTAATTCTCCTCGCCCGCATCCCGCCGCCGGTTCTGCCGCCCCAGCCCGCCCAGCCTTTTCAGCAGGACGAGCGGATCAGGCAGACGCTAGAGCATTTCCACTAATGATGTAGCTTTACAAAGGGGGAGTGGTATGGCACAGTGGGGTGCATGAGAGCCATCCCTGTGCCGGTACGCCAACGCGTCATCCAACTCTACGAACAGGGCAAGAGCA
>JBKQMH010000003.1:0-19463 GCA_052146795.1 Verrucomicrobiia bacterium | reverse complement strand
CGCTACCGCAATCGTCACGTGAAACGCGCTGCCGCAAATCACTCTCTTGTTCGTGTGAAAAACACGCACCCGGCCATCATTGACGAAACCCCGTTTCAACGGGTGCAAGAAATTCTGCGGGAGCGTGGCCCGAAGATTCGACACCCGCGCACAATCAGCAGCGATTATTTGCTGAGCGGTCTTGGATTCTGCAAAAACTGCGGTGCCAAGCTTATAGGCGCTACCGCCAAGAGCGGAAGATTCTTCTACTACGGCTGCCAGAATTATCTGAAAAAGGGAAAACAAGCGTGCGATTCCGGGTTGGTGAATCGCGAGAAGTTGGAGCAGTCGGTAGTCGCCCGTATCAAAGAGAGGATTCTGACAGACAAGAATCTCACCGACCTTGTGAAAATGGTAAATGAGGAGCTAAAGCAACTTAAAACCGATTCGTCAGAAATCCTCGCGCAAATTGACGGGCAACTTGACGATCACAACAAGCGTTTACAGCGATTATTCGCTGCCGTCGAAAACGGCAAGATGGAACTGGATGATTTAGCGCCACGCATCCGAGAATTGAAGTTGCAAATTGAACAACTTCAAAGCAAACGGCGCACACTCGAAACTGAAAGCGTGGGTGCTATCCAAGTCACGCAGTCGGAAATCCAGCATTACGTCAAAGATTTGCGGTCGCTGCTTATGACTGGCACCCTCATTGAGCGAAAATCATTTCTTCGCAGTTGGATTCGCCGCGTGGAGTTTAGCAAGTCAGCGGGCGGGGAAATCGAATACTGTCTGCCGCTCATTTCGACGGGGAAAGATTACGAAAATGCGCCGGACCGTGAAGTTCTCTCTATTGGTAAAGTTGGCTCCCCGCGCAGGACTCGAACCGCCCATTCCATATCTGTTCAAACTCGTGCCCCGATTCAGCTGACTTCTTCCAGCACCCAGTGGTTTGGACGGGCTTCGCGACGAGCCAGTTTCGTTTCCTGCAGGGCGGCGCGAGCTTGTTCGGGCGTGGTCCCTTCAGGAGGCCAGATCACCCGTGGCGGCCTTCGGGCTGGATCAATGGTCGGGACGGCGGACAACAGAGCCTTCGTGTAGGGATGAATCGGATCGCGGTAGATGTCCGCGGCGCTGGCTTCCTCGACGATCTTGCCGAAGTACATCACCAGGACATGATCGCTGATATGCTCGACCACCGCAAGATCGTGGGCGATGAACAGGTACGTCAGGTTGAGTTTCTCCTGAAGTTCCTGCAGGAGGTTGATGATCTGGGCTTGCACGCTCACATCGAGCGCGCTGACCGGTTCGTCGCACACGATGAACCGCGGTTGCACGGCCAGCGCGCGCGCGATGCCGATGCGCTGGCGTTGGCCGCCGCTGAACTCGTGCGGGTAACGCCGCCCGTGTTCCGGCGCGAGACCGACCGCGGTTAGCAATTCGGCGACGCGGTCGCGCTCCTCGCTTCTGGTGGCGCAGAGTTTGTGGATGCGTAGCGGCTCGGTAATGATGTTACCGACGGTCATCCGTGGGTTCAACGAACCGTAGGGGTCCTGGAAAATCATCTGGGCTTTACGGCGAAAGGGTTTTGTGTCCGCGCCATGGAGCATGGCGATGTCTTGCCCATCGAACCGAATCTCTCCGGAGGTCGGTTCGATCAAGCGCAAGATGGTTCGCCCGAGCGTGGTCTTGCCGCAGCCGCTCTCGCCGACGAGGCCGACCGTTTCGCCTTCGTTGATCGCGAAACTCACGCCATCAACCGCGCGCACCCAGCCAACGGGACGTTGCAGCACGCCCGCGCGGATCGGGAAATGGGTTTTGAGGTTGTTGATTTCGAGAAGACTCACGGGATGGCTCTCTTCAAATCGGGTTTGTCCCAGTACGGGCAACGGACGTGGCGGGTATTGTCGCCCACTTCGGCCAGCGGCGGTTCGGGATCGAGCGCGCAATCGTTTTGGGCGCGGTCGCAACGCGCGGCAAACTTGCAGCCAGTGGGCAAGCGGGCGGGGTTTGGCACGGAGCCCGGGATGGCCTGGAGTCGTTCGGCGTGCGCGCCGAGCATGGGAATCGAGCGCATCAATGCGGTTGTATACGGATGCAACGGTCGTTTCAGGAGCGCGGCGGCCGGGGCGTATTCGACGATGCGGCCCGCGTACATGACAGCGACGTTGTCGGCGAGATCACCGACGATCCCGAGGTTGTGGGTGATCAACAGGATGCTCATCCCGATCTTCTTTTTGAGGTCCTTCAACAAATCCAGAATCTGCGCCTGGATCGTCACATCAAGGGCCGTGGTCGGTTCATCCGCGACGAGCAGCGCGGGATTACAGGCCAGCGCCATCGCAATCATCACGCGCTGTTGCATCCCGCCGCTGAGTTGGTGCGGGTAATCGCGCATCCGACGCTCCGGATCAGAAATGTTCACGAGCTTGAGCAGGCGCGCGACTTCGGCATCCGTGGCGTCCTTCGGCCGGTGCAGTTGCAGGGCTTCCTTGATTTGATACCCGATACGAAACACGGGATTCAGCGAGGTTGCCGGCTCCTGAAAAATGTAGGAAATCTTGGCGCCACGAATCGAGCGCAGCCGTTCTTTGTCCATCTTCAGCACGTCTTCGCCTTCGAGAAGGATCTCGCCGCCCTTGTAAACGCCCGGCGGGGTGGCGACCAGTTTCGCAAGCGAAAGCGCGGTGACACTCTTCCCGCAGCCACTTTCGCCGACCAGCGCGAGCGTCTCCCCGCGCTGGATTGTAAAGCTCACGCCATCGACCGCGTGCACTTCACCTTCGTCGGTGAAGAAGCTCACGCGAAGATCGTGTACATCCAACAGGGGCGTGTTGGTGGTCATGCCGTTTTACCCTCCGCAATTCGGAGCTTCGGATCAAGAGCATCTCGCAGGGCGTCGCCGAAGAGATTGAGGGCCAGCACGAGAAAGAACATCGCAATGGTCGCGCCGGCGAGTTCCCACCAGTTGCCGAGCCAGAGACGTTGTTTGGCGTCATTGATGATCGTGCCCCAACTGGGTTCATTGGCGATGCCGATACCGAGGTAACTGAGGACGACCTCGGCGAGGATCAACCCCGGGAATCGCAGCGAGAAGTTGATGATCACCAGGTGCGAGACATTCGGCATGATGTGACGGAACATGATCGCGCCGTGATTGGCGCCCAGGGCGCGGGCGGCGAGGACGTACTGGCGTTCGCGGTGCTTGAGATACTCGCCGCGGATGATCCGGCACAGGCCGACCCAGCCGGTGAACCCCATGCCGACGCAGATCGCCAGCAGGCCGGAATCGATGTAACGGGTGACCGATTGCATGGCGAGGCTGCGTTCGACGGCCGCGCGCGTGACGTAGGTGATGGACATGATCAACAGAATGTCCGGCACAGAGGCGACGACGGAAAACAAATACACGATGGCGCCATCCAGCTTGCCGCCAAAATACCCGGCCAACGCCCCCAACGCGAAACCGAGCGGGACCACGATGAATGAAGTAAGCAGGCCAATCTCAAAAGCGATGCGCGTTCCTTGAATTAACTGCTTGAGGTTGTCGCGGCCGGCGAAGTTGGTGCCCAGCGGATGCGGCAGACTGGGCGGCCGGTTGCGGTTTTCATAGTGTGAGATTTTGTAGTCGGGGACCGTCCCGCGAATTTTGGCGGTCCAGTATACGCCCTCGGCGTAGACCCAGGTGGCGGTATAGACGCACAGGATGGCCAGACAGATCATGGCCACCCGGTTGCGGCGCAACTGGCGCCACGCGATGGTCCACAAACCTTCCGGTGAAGGGGAGGCCGGAACGATATTGGGTACCGCCAGGGTGGTGCTCATTTGAGTCGGATCCTCGGATCGGCCCATGTGTAACCAATGTCAGTGATTGCGTTGAAGAGGACAAACAGGAGGGAACCGATGAACGTCGTCGCGAAAACAACGTCGTCGTCGAAGTTGAACAACGCCATGACGGTCAGGCGACCGAGGCCGGGGATGCCGAAGAAGTTTTCCAGCAGCAATGCGCCCGTGTAGAGGAAGGGGATCGCGATGATGACATTGGTGAGGATGGGGATGAGCGCGTTGCGCAGGACATGGCGGAACAGGATCGTGCGAGATGGCACACCCTTGGCGCGGGCGGTGCGGACGTATTCCTGGTACATTTCATCGAGCATGACGGTGCGATAGAACCGCAGTTCGCCGCCGACACCGGCGATCACGCCGATCATCACCGGCAAGATCAGGTAGCGCGGGTTCTCGAAACCCCAGACCGGGAACAACCGCCACACGCTGGCCAGCCAGTATTGCGCGAGCATGATGTAGACGAGCGAGCTGATGCTCATGCCCATCACGGACAGCAGCACCAGACCACGGTCAATCCACGTGTTGCGATAATAGGCGGCCAGCAGAGCCAATCCGACACCGAGAAACAATTCGATCAGAAACAACGGCGTCGTTACGCAGAGCGATGGCCCCACGCCTTCGCGCAGCATGGTGCTCACCCGCTCTTTTGTGACGATCGACTGACCGAAATCGAGGCGGACGAGGTTCCAGGCCAATTGCGGAAACTGCGCGTCGAACACATGCTGGGGAAACCCGTGGAGATTCACAAAGAGAGGTTTGTCATAGCCGCGTTCATGGCTGATCTGGGCGATACGCGCGGGCGTGGCATTCTTGCCCGCGATGCGGTAGGCGGGATTCCCACCAACGACGCGAAAGACAAAGAACGTGATCAACATCACGCCGATGGTGATCGGGATGACGGAGAGCAGGCGGCGTATGATGTAGGCGGTCATCGCATCAATGCGGCAGCACTTTGTAGAACTTGGCGTTCGGGTAGGGAAACCCGTGCGGTTTGTAGTTTTGGAACCAAGGTTGGAACAGTCCGTAATCCAGTCGATAGTCCAGCAGCGCCCAGACGCAGTCCGTCGTGGTCATGTCGGCCATCTGTTCATATAAAGCTGTGCGCTCTGGCGAATCTGCCATGGTGAGGATTCGCTCATAGGACCGGTCAAACTGTGGGTTGTGATAATTGCATGAGTTGATGCCCGGACACTTGTTCGGGCCATAAAACAGCTGGAGGAAATTCTGTGCATCGGGATAGTCGATCACCCAGCCCCCCCAGAACACCTGTGTCTCGCCGTCGTGCTCGCGCCGTATGTATTCCGCGAAACTCAGTTGCTGGACATTCAGGTCGACGCCGATGGCGCGCAAGGCCTCCTCGAAAAAGTCGGCTTCCTGGCGCGCGTCCGTGCTGCCGGAGCCGGGAAGAATCATCGTCAGCCGCAACGCGTTCCCACGTTCGTCGTGGCCGTCCGGGTAACCTGCCTCGGCCATCAATTGTTTGGCGCGTTCGAGATTGTATTCGTAAGCGTACGGTTTGTCCGTGTGACCCGCCACGCCTGGTGGGATAAACGAGTTGGCCGGCATGTAGCGATTGTTGAAAATGACCTCCACGTATGTTTGCACGTTGATGGCTGATGCAAAGGCCTGCCGCAGCTTCCGGTGACGTTCATTGATGACCGGGTCGGTCGATACGCCGACGACGGAGTCCAACATGTTGAACCCGATGTAGTCCGTACCCAGATCGGGTACTTTGTACAGACGTATTCCTCGTTTCGCCAGGTCCGGCGACAGTGAAAGATCAGGAGAAATCGCCTTTTCAAAATAGTCCTTGTTGATGCCCGAATCGATAATACGTCCCCCGAGAAACATCTGCCAGGACGTGTAAAACTCGCGGATGTCGTATTCAACGATCCGATCGGCGAGCGGCAATGGTTTACCCGCATCGTCGAGCAATCCTGCGGCGCGGTCGCTTGGCTCTCCCGTGTCCGGGTAGGTCTGGCCGCTGAACGTTGGATTACGTTCAAACTCGATCCGATAATTTGGCCGCCAGTTCTTCAACCGAAACGGCCCGGTGCCGACGGGATGCCGCCGGAACTGATCACCGTAGAACTCGACCGCCTCGTGCGGTACGACGAACGCATAGCACATTGTCAACACGTAGAGTAACTGCGGGTACGGCTTGGCCAGCCGGATTTGCAGGGTGTATTTGTCCGTCGCTTGAAAACCCGGCAGGGGCGTGGAGTAATCGACCGGGCCGGTGGTTGCCCCGATTGTTTTCACCCAGTCATCGGCTCCCAAAACGTGGCCGGCAAATATCCAATCACCTTGGGATTCGAGGTGCGGATCCAGGACGCGTTTGAAAGAATATACGAAGTCGGCGGCGACCACTTCGCGTCCCTTGCCGCCGGGAAAACATGGATCGTCAATAAAACGAACGCCGGGCTTGATTTTGAAAGTGTAGGCAAGTCCATCCGCCGAAATGTCCGGCATCGCTTCGGCAAGACGCGGGATGGGGCGATACGGTCGTTCCAGGTACGCGTATTCCAACAGCCCCTCATAGACATAAGACACCTCCCTGGCCGATTCGACATCGCCGGCATCCACCGGGTCGAATCCCTTGAAATCGCCACCGATGCGGCACAACGTGTTCCGCTGGTCGGCCGAGTCGGAAGTGAAAATCGGGCCGCAGGAAACCGCTGTCGCGATAATCGCTCCCGTGCTGAGGAGGACGAGCAATCGCGACGGATGCATCGTGCCGTTTGGGGAAAAGCTATGGGGACGTGGGCGCTGGGCTCGACTGCGGTGTTGTGGGGGCCGGTTGGGCCGGGGCCGCCGGGGCCGGGGTGGCGGTTGACGGTGTCGTTGGCCCTGTATTGGGCGCAGCGGGAGCAGTCGACTGAGATGTGAACGGGAATGCAGGCGCCTGGCCCGCTGGGGCGGCAGGCGCGGCCGGCATCGTTGCCAGCGTGCGGCGCATCAAGGAGCCCCCCGTTCTGGTGCGATGCGAATGCAGCACCGCCAGGATGAGCGTGGTGGCCAGAAGCAGGCCGGCGCACCAGATCGTCATGCGCACCAACGCGGTGGTTGTGCCCGCACCGAATACCGTTTCCGTCATGCCGCCGCCGAACGCCGCGCCGACGCCCTGCTCCGAAGATTTTTGCATCAGCACCAGTAAAATCACAAACAGCGCGACCAGTATGTGGACCGCTGTCAAAAGTCCGATCAGAATGCTCATCTCAATTACCTCAATTCTTTCCGTGCGATTGCTTCTTTACAACGCCGCCTTCACGATGCCCGCGAAGCCCTTGGCTTCCAGGCTCGCCCCGCCGACCAGCGCCCCATCGATGTCGGGCTGGCCCAACAACTCTTTCGCGTTTGCCGGTTTCACGCTGCCGCCGTATTGAAGGCGGATCTTGTCGGCTACCGTCGAATCAAACATCGCCGCGAGCAACTCGCGGATAAACGCGTGCACTTCTTGCGCCTGTGCGGGCGTGGCCGTCTTACCGGTCCCGATGGCCCACACAGGCTCATAGGCGATGACCGTGTCGAGCATAGCATCTTTGGTGAAACCTGCAAGCGCGCTTGCTACATGGTCGCGCACAACGATTTCCGTGTGCCCGGCTTCGCGTTGGGCAAGGGTTTCGCCGACGCAGACGATGGGGCGGATACCATTGGCCAAGGCGGCTTTGGCGCGCTTATTGACGCCCTCGTTCGTTTCGCCGAAGTACTGACGACGCTCGCTGTGGCCGACAATGGCGTATTGGACGCCCGATTCCTTCAACATCGGAGCCGCAATTTCGCCTGTAAATGCGCCCTCTTTTTCCCAGTGGACGTTCTGCGCGCCGAGCTTGATGCTTTCACCTTGAAGCATGGTCGCCACAACATATAGGGCCGTAAATGGCGGACAGACAACGACTTCGACGTCGGTGTCTTTCACGCCAACGAGTTCCTTCTTCAACTCGGAAACTAACGCCAGCGCGTCAGCCGCCGTTTTGTACATCTTCCAGTTTCCCGCGATGATTGGTTTGCGATTCGGATTCATGTTTACTTGTCAGTGAGCGCGGCGACGCCCGGCAACTCCCTTCCTTCCAGAAACTCGAGCGACGCACCGCCGCCCGTACTGACGAACGTGACCTGCTTATCGACCCCGGCTTTTTTGACGGCTTTGGCGCTATCGCCACCGCCAATGATCGAGACTGCGGTTTTATTGGCGGCGACGGCTTTGGCGACCTCGAACGTGCCCTTCGAGTATTCCGGGACCTCGAAGATGCCCATCGGCCCGTTCCACACGATGGTCTTTGCCGATGCAATCTCTTTGTTGTACCGCGCGATCGTTTGCGGCCCGATGTCCACACCGCACCAACCGTCTTCGATACTGGGACCATCGGTGATACGGGTCGTCGCACCAGCTTCCGGTTTGGTCGCCTGCAGATGATCGCTCGGCAATAGAAATTTCTTTCCTTTGGCCTTTTCCAGCAACGACTTGGCCAGATCGAGCTTGTCGTTCTCCACGAGGGATTTCCCGACCCCAAATCCCTGGGTCTTCAGAAATGTGTACGCCATCGCGCCGCCGATGAGTATGGCATCGGCCTGGGTGAGAAGATTCTCGATGACGACAATCTTATCGGAAACCTTGGCACCGCCGAGGATGCAAACAAACGGTCGAGCGGGGGAACTGAGTGCCCCACCCAGGTATTTGAGTTCTTTCTCCATCAGGAAGCCGGCCGCGCACAACCCGCCGCGTTTCTTGATGATCTGGGCGGCGCCCTCGGTCGAGGCGTGGGCGCGGTGCGCCGTGCCGAAAGCGTCATTCACGTACAAATCGGCGTTCTTGGCGAGTTTCTCGGCGAATGCGGGATCATTCTTCTCTTCCTCGGCATAGAAGCGGAGATTTTCGAGCAGAAGAATCTGCCCTGGCTCCATGTTGGCGATCATCTCATCGACTTTCTGGCCGATGCAATCGTCCACGAAGTTGACAGTACCACCGAGGATCTCGGCTAGGCGCTCGGCAACGGGACGCAGGCTCTGTTTCGGGTCGCGTTTGCCCTTCGGGCGGCCCAGATGGGAGCACAGGATGACCTTGGCGCCGCCTTTGACCAGATAATCGAGGGTCGGCACGGTCGCCTTGATGCGTTTGTCGTCGGTGATCGCGCCAGCCTCGTCGAGCGGGACGTTGTAATCCACGCGCACCAGCACCCGCTGGTTGCGGAAGTCTTTCAAATCGGCAATAGAAAGTTTCGACATTGTTTTCGAGTCCCCGCAGAACGAGCTCTCGCGGGGCGAAAGCAGAGTAACGAATCATGGCGGTGAGTCAAACCGAAAAGGGCTGCGGTTTTTGCGGCATTTGGTCCGCGCGGCGCCCCGGAACGCTTGGTTTAGGACAGGATTTTCGCCTTCTTGAGCAGGGAGCGGATGCGGTCGTCGAGGGCTTTTTGGTCGGTGGCGAAGGAGTAGAGCGCGCTGAGGTTCATCAACGCATCGAGGCCGACCTTGCCGGAGGCGAGGCGGTCTTTCCAGGTTGCGTACACGGGAATCTTTCCATCTTTCAACGCGGTCTGAATATCGGCGGCGGACCACTGCGGCAGGAAATCGCCAAAACCGGCTTTCTCGAAGTGAGTTTGGAGATCGTCGGGTTTGAGCGAGTCCAGATTCTTGCGTAACAGGTCTTCCACGGCATCCTTGAATTTCGGTGGGACTGTCCAAAGCGTTTCGCCGCTGAATTGGGCAAACGTCACTCCGGGAGCGAGAGGAACTTCCGGATCATTGGCGACTTGTGACGTGACTCCTGGCTTCGGATTGGCGCGGTATTCCGCGGCCGCCTTGGTAGGCATGGTGAACACATCCACGCCGGCAAGGTCGGCGATTTGCGGGCCGGAGCGGATACTGGCGGCGATGAGCTTCGTTTTCGTGCGGCCCGACTTGCGCAAGTCGAGCAATGTGCGTTGCGTGGCGAGTGTGGCTTTCTCACCCACGTTGCGGCCGTCGCCCAGCTTGTTATCGGCCACGACGGAGTTCAACCGTCCAAGGAACACGTTCACGAAGTCGGGCTTGGTCAGCAACGACGCGACGTAGTTATGCCGGGCGGAGAAGCCGAGCGTGAAATTGAGCGGGATGCCGGCCTGCGCCAGTTTGCGCGCGCTCAGATAACCGGCGGGCGTGAGCGGCACCTTGACGTAGAACCGTTCGGGACAGATCGCGAAGTAGCGTTTGCCGTAGGCGACCGTGCGTTCGACGTCGGCGGCCAGATCGGTGTGCAGTTCGACGCTGACATTGGCATCGAACCGGTCGACGAGGCGCAGGGCGTGATGGGCGTTGAGGATGAACGCAATTTCGAGGACGAGGTCCTGTTCGCTGATTTTGGGAGTGGCGTCGAGAACGACGCGGGCGGCTTTGGCGACGAGATCGTCGTAAATGCCCTTCTGGATTTCCTTGTTGAGGAGGGTGTTGTTGGTCGTCAACGCATCGAACGAAGAGTTCCACAATTTGCCGGCTTCGTCGATGTCGCCGGTGTCGAGCCACAGGCGGGTGCCGGTGTCGCGCACCTTGCGCCATTCCGGATCGTCTTTGACCGCGACGGCCGGTTTGCCAAACTGGTGGGCAAACCCTTCGCGGGCGAATGCCTGCACGCTGGATTCCAAACTGATCATGGCCAATGCCTCCGTGAAACCGAGAATTTTATACGATCTTCGCGACCGCCACTCGGTATTTGTCGCCGTAATTCGCCCGCGCGTCAAGCCGCGATGGGGCGATGGGGATGGAACGGCGCGACCGCCAGATGCACACGATCCATCGACTGCACAGTTTCAGGCGACAGTGGTTACTGGCTGGGTGGTAGAGAGATCAGGACGTGATAGAACTCGTTGGAGGGCCAAGGTTGGAGGTCGGTGACGGTGACCGAGCCGCCATTGATCGGCGGCGGGGTGGCGGTGACGTTGGTGAGGTTGCTGAAGTTGAGCGGATTCAGATCGGGGCTGGATTGCACGGTATAGTTGACATTGGTATAGACGGGGCTGTAGGTCAGGTTTATGACCTGATTGGAGGCCGCGATCTGCACGGTAAAGACCTGGGTCGGGTCGGTGGGGTTTAGCCCGGCGACGTACTTGAAGAAGTTGTTCTGGCCGGTGCCGTCGGCATCACAGCCGGCGCAACAGGCGGTGCACGCCGCGGCGTTGGTGGAGGAACCGCTGCCGAACCACAGCATGCGCCACCAATTGGGGATGCCGTCAGCGACGGAATTGGTGTTGTAGAGCTGGCTGATCTGGGCGGCCGACAGGGCGCTGCCATAGATCTGGACGTCATCGATGTAACCCTGGAAGAAATTGGAGGTTAGCAAGGAGTTGCCGGGCAGGTTGCCGATGGCCAGCGGATCGGTGGTGACGGGCATGGCGCCGCTGGTGACCTGTTGGGTGGCCAATTGGCCGTCGATGTAGAGGCTGATCAATGACGACGCAACGTCGTAAGTGCCGGCCAGATGATGCCACACGCCCGTAGACGGGGTGGCGGCGGTGATGTTGGTGACGCCGGCCAACAGGAATTCGAGTTGGCTGGTCGAAGCGGCGAAGAGAGCGTATTGATTGTCCGTCTCACCCTTCTCCAGGATGCGTTCAGTGTCATACCACCCGCCGCTCTGGTCATTGACCCAGGCGGCGATGGTAATGCCGTTGACTGGGTTGAGGGTCGCGGAGTTGGGAACGGTCACCTGGGTAGACTCGCCGTCAAAGCTCAGGGCATTGCTGATTATGCCGCTGATCCAGGTGGGAGGAGCGCCCGTGACCACGGTGCCGGTGTTGCCGTTTCCGGAGGAATCGTTGGCGGTCGTGCCGGTGCCTTCGTCAAAGGTCCAGTAGGCCAGCAGATTGGTGTCACCCGTGGCCGGCAGTGTCGTGCCACAGGCGTTGGAGGCCGTGCCGGAAACACCGCCAGAGTTGTTGGTGGCGGTGACCTGGTAGCAGTAGGTGTTACCGATGGCCAATCCGGTGTCGGTATAACTGTTGGTGTCGATGGTGGCCAACACGGTACCGTTGGTGTACGCGACGATATAGCCGGTGGCGGAGCTGGAGACGCTCCAACCGATGGTAATCTGGTTGGTGGAAACGGTGGTGACACGGAGATTCTGTGGTGTGGGCGGCGCGGCCGGGATATTCTGCGACAGGACGAGCACGCTGTAGGGGGCGATGGAGATTGTGCCCCCGCCCCCGCTCACGGTGATGCTGCCGCTGTCGCCGTAATCGTCGTAGTCGGAACAGTACTTGGACCAGTCGCTGTTCAGTTGCACGTACCACGCGCCGTTCTTGGGGAAACCGAGTTGGTAACTGTTCGTGGTGATAAAATACCCAGGCCAGTAGGTGTTCGAGAAGTTGCAAATGACGACAACGTCGTCTCCCGCATTGCCGGTGCTCCACCGATGGTAGGCGATCATCGGGTAGTTGGTGCGGTTGTCTTCCCAAATGATGGTCGAAGCCTCACCCGTGAGACCCGAAGAACGGCCATCGAGGTTCCGGCGAAGGCGGATCAGGTCCCTGTAATACTGGACGACGCCGTTCCAAGTGTTCGTGTACGACCAATCGATGGGGACGTTGGGGCCGAACTGATTGGTGGTCAGCATTTCCTCGCCCTGCAGGAGCATGGGGATACCGGCGGTGGTCAGCGTGATGGCCGAGCCGAGCATGGAACGTTTGCGAGCGTACTTGCCCAACGGATCGTCCGGGTCAATTTTCACCGGCAGCCGTTGGTCACCCGACCCGTTCGCGTTCCCGCTTATATCGTGATCTTCGAGGAAGAAAACGCTGCCCCAGCCGGGCAGAGTGTTGCCGGGCGAGCCGGATCCGGAGTAGGGCTGGTTGAAATTCATCCAGACCGCATTGCTAATGGCGGCCATGCTGCGCCCGGAATCGAGTGCGGCGGCCAGTTGGGGCTCGACTTGGTCGTAGAAGTAGTTGTCGTTCCACGTGGCGTCGAATCCGTAAGTTCCGCTGAATTGGTTCTGATCCTCCCCGATGTTGATCTTACTGGTTGCTTGGGAGTGGATCATCCCGCCGATGCCGGTGACCAGGTTTTCACCGGAAGTGAGAGTATCATTCCCTGGCCAGTCTCCCACGATTTCCCCGGGCGAGTCCCAACGGAAGCCGTCCACATGATATTCACTGAGAAACATCGTGAAATTGTCAGTTATATACTGCGAGACTTGCGCGGTGTCGTAGTCGGGCCTCGGTCCCCACGGCGAGCAACACCACGCGAAAGCCTCATCGTATGAGCCCTGGTAGAAGTAGATCCCGCCGCCCTCGATGTTGGTGCCGGGGATCATCGAATAGGAGCCATCAAACTGCCACAAGCTATTAGTCAAATCCCCGTAGTCCGGATAATCGCTGCCGCCATAGTGGTTCTGAACCGTATCGAGGATCACCGCCATACCGTTTTGATGGGCGGCTCTCACGAACGTCTTGAACCCATCCGGACCGCCATAGGCGTCATTGTCCACGGCGAAGGGGTTGGCGGGGTTGTAGCCCTCACTGATGCAGCAGGGAAATTGATTGACGGGCATGACTTCGATGGCGGAAACCCCGAGCCATGCCAGATACGGCAATGTGTTGGTCGCGGTATAGAAGGTGCCGGGATAATCCGGCGCATTCGGATCGTTGAACGACCCGATGTTCAACTCGTAGATCACTGTGTTGCCCAGGCCGGGAGCAGCGAAATTGTCGCCCTCCCAGTTGAAGGATGCCGTATTATAGATGTAGCTATTGCCAGTCGCGCTGGCCACTTTGCGGCTTCGGGGATCCTGCTTAAAGAGGTTGGTGCCGACGGTGGAATTGACGATGTAGTACTTGTATTGTTGTCCGTTGAGCGCGCCGGCCACATCAGCAGACCAATTGCCGTTCCCTTCCGAGTACAACGGTGTGGCGTTGGTGGAGTAGAAGTTAAACTGCCCCCAAACGTTTACGGTGGTCGCATTCGGCGCCCAGACGCGGAACGTGGTGCCGGTCGTGTTGTACGTGGTGTTGGAGGCAGAGTCGGCTGCGACCGCGACGCCGTTGGAGATGACGTTCAGGTTGTTGAAATAGGCGTTGAAATTCGAGCTGAATCCGGCTTGGTAGTTAAAGAGCCTCACGCTCTTAATCGACTGTCCGGCGCTTGGGTTCAGCAGGTTGCCGGTATAGTTGTAGGTGGTTCCCGCCCCCGCCGCGCCCCCGTGGGGGTATTGCAGCACACTGAGGGAATAGGTGTTGGTCGATGTCAGCGTAAACGTCAGGTGCATGCCGATATTGCCAAAGGGTGTCGGGGGCGTGCCGTTCACGGTCGCGGCGTTGATCGTATAGTTGTTGCTGCCACCGCTAAAATAGAATTCGAAAACGCTGTTGGCGGAAGGGCTGAAGGTGCTGCTGGTGGTGTTTTGCAGGGCGAAACCGACGCTGGCGTTGGTAGTGATATACCCATTGTCCATGTCGATTTGGAAGACCTGGCCGGAGCTCAATGAGCTCGAGAACGGACGCGTCGCGCACGCCAGTGCGCCGTTGCCCGCCGTCATACCCCAGGCGACACCGGCGGTATTGATGTCGTTACTGCCATTCCCCGGTACGGAACCGTTGTCGGTTTGTCTGGAGTCATTTACATAGAAGAAGACATTATTGCCGTTGGTTGTCTGACTGAACTCCCACTGCCCAAACCCACTCCCCGCCTGGCTGCCGTTGGTCCAGAGGCCACTGTAGGGAATCGATCCAAAGCCGACCTGCGTCGATGGGTCGGCGAGAGAGGAAAGCGGTTTACCAACCAGCGCAAAAAAAATCAGCCAAGCGATCGCCGCTTGGAGGTATTTTCCCCAACTGAAGCATTTTTTCATGTGGTGCTGCGACTACCTAGCCAACAGAACGCCCTCGATTGATTTGTCTCCCGCACTTCTTCCCCGCCACGAGACAGGCTTTACGACCACTCCTCAGCGAACGCGGCCAAGGTACCTTTCGATACCAACTGTAGCGATGTCTTGCCGGAATACAAGTCAGAAATTGCATAATCCAACCTTTTTCTGCGTGGAAACGGCCAGTTTCGATGCAACTACCGCAGAATGAAGGCCATGACGGTGCACGGGCGTTGGGAACCGGGACACGGAAGGCGCAACCGCCCTTGCTTTACGGAAGTGTGTAGCTACATGCGGCGCGACATTGTGGATCGGCATCGTCGTGACTTATCTCGCAATCAATCTCATCAAGCGACGGCTGCGCGATGCGTCCAGCGAAGACGTGCAGTTTGAGGAGATGGGCCAGCCGACCGATTTCGAGAGCGCGAAGTGGCTGGCGGAAATGGACAAGTAACAATTCCAGCAATGGGCGCTGTCCATTGGCCTGACGGTGGCTCGGGTTGGGTCAGCCGGAGGGGCTGGAACCCAGAAATTCACTGTTGTGTAAAACGCTCTAAAATTTCTCTTGAAATGTCGATTCCGTTCTGTTATGGGTACACGAGGAAGCGTTTACAGCTTCTTGGCAGGGCCATTACGGTTTCTTAATACAAACGCAGGAACACGGAAAGACCAGTCCATGAAGACAGTCAAAGTATTGGTTTCTATTGGCGTGACGTGCACATTATTTGCCGGCGTAGTAAAAGGGTTCACCATCTCCGGCACGCTCAACCAGGGCTACTACGGATCGGCACTCGCAACGCAGGTGCTGGCGACGACCGCGTTTAAAGACAGCCTGGGCCTGGTTGACCAATCCAACGGCTCGGAACTTGATGCCGCGTATGGAGTCATTAACAACGGGGTGGTGTATTTGTTCTTTGCGGGGAACCTTGATACCGGCTCGAGCGGCGGCAACGCCTACGACAAGTTGCATGTCTTTATCATGGGCGATAATGGAGCGGGTGGAGACAATACTCTCGGGACGAATTACAGTATCACCGCTGATTTTGGCCAGCTCAACCGGATGGGCACCGGCGGAAGCAAAGCCCTTGTCATCGACAGTAACACCGGCACCCTCACCCCCGGTCTGACGTTCGACGCCGGCTTCAATGCCAATTACGACATCGAAGTGTTGGCGGGTGCTACGAACCTTGTGACGATGTTCGCGAATTATTTCCAGATCTGTCCCTTCTGCCCCGGTTATTCTCTCGGCTCGGTTGAGCCGACGAACACACCGAGCAACATCCTGACAGACAGCAGCACTCTTAATAGCGGCATTCAAGTCGTCCTCAACAACAGCAACACGAACGGCGTCTGGGCCGGCGGAGGCGGCGGATGCGTCATAACGAATGGAGGATCGACCAACAATCCACTGGCCGTCACGACCGGCGTGGAAATGGCCATCCCGCTGACTGCCATCGGTAGTCCGCAATCTTCCGTATCGATCTGCGCGTTTATTTCGGATAACGCGTGCGACTCGCTGTACAATCAGGTCCTGAGTCCCATTTCGTCTAATAACGCCTACTTTTGCGACAGCAACATCGACGGTCCGGACTTTGACTCTTCGGAGGTGAATTTCACCACTGTCACCGTCCCATACATCGGCCAGCATTACTTTACCATTACGGTGCCAGGCTGTAGTTCGCCCTCCATCAGTTACGACGGCGGTTCATACCCATTCATCGCGTCATTCCCAAGTACTGGCGGGTCGTCCAATGTGAACGTGGCGTCATGTTCTTATACGGCGTCGACCGTTGCGAATTGGGTGACGATCACGTCGGGCGCGTCCGGCTCCACCAACACCATCAACTACACGGTGGGCGAGAATACGTCCATCAGCGCAAGGACGGCCGACTTGTTTATTGTCACGCCGGTTTCGAGCGCGGAGGTGACGCAGACTGTGACCATTGCGGAAGACGGTATTACGCTGCCTCCGCTGGGAGCCATTACCACCGACGGCTCCTGGAAGTCCTACTACGGGTGTCCGCTGGCGGTTCAGGCGCTCGGCACGCCGTGGGGCAAGTCCAGCGTCAACCCCGGCAGCGTGACCTTCGGGAACGACAACGGTGACAACGAACTCGATGCCGCGTACGGCCTGGTCCAGAATGATACCCTGTTCCTGCTATTCACGGGAAATCTGCAAAACGAGTTCGGCGCCAACGAACTTCATATCTTCTTTATGGCCGGTGCCGGTGGGATCACCAACGGGCTCACCAGTATGGAAGTCACGAATATCGGCGCCAACGTCCTGAATGTTATGGGCGGGTCCACGAATGGCGCGGCGACAAACGCTGTCGGCCCCGGTTTCCTGTTCGACCCCGGCTTTAAGCCCAATTACTGGATGGGCGTGAACATTGGGTCTCCTTACCATTTCTACCTCGACTATGCGCAGTTGTGGCCCGGCGGCACCAACGCCGCTGGTATTGCCACGAACGGCTATTTTGTGGGATCAAGCACGACACCGACCAACGGCACGCTTGTACCAAGCTATAATCCATTCGGCATTCAAGCCACCATCAACAATAGCAACACGAACGGTGTGGCGGGAGACTCTCACGGGTGCGCCTTCACTGGGGAATCGCCGGCACCGGTCATAACGAACTCAGTCGTTGCGCTGCAGGCCACGAACGGCGTGGAACTCGCCATTCCGTTGGCGGCGCTCGGCGGCCCGACGGGCACGATCGGAGTCTGCGCGTTTATTGGCAACTATAATGGCGGCCAACCCGGCGGATATGTATCGAACCAATTCCTGCCTCCCGTCGGCACAAACGGTGTCTGCCAGGGCCCGCTGGCAACCGGCAACTCCAAGAACGTCAATCTCGGCGCGCTCCCCGGAGCGCCCCATTTCTTCACGGTCGGTCCCGAAATGCGTGTAACGGGCGTCGGGTACGCTGTCTCGGGTGGTACCACTAATGTCAGCGTCACCGTTCTGCCGGAGAACAACGCAAACATATCTTACAGGTTACAGCGCACCTTCGCCCCGTTGACGACCAACTCGACCTGGGCGAATGTGTCGGGCGCGAGCCCGGCCAACGGAGGCCCCTCAGTCATAACATTCACCGACACACACGCCACCAACAAGGTCGGAACGGTCGGAGGAATATTGTATCGCGTTCAGCAGACCCCGGCCTGCAGCGTCCCGTAGGTGCTGGGGCGGATCGCTGTTAGCGTAAGCGGAATTAGATCGAGAGCACAGCCGTAGATAGTAGGCAGAACAATTAACAACTGCCTCGTTCACGACTCGGTGAACTAAACTACTGGCTGTGCTCTCTTTTTCCGCCCAACGCTCGCGATTCCCCGCGACACATCCGTGGCCGCGCCGGGCGCACATCCGTTTGCGCCTTCTCAAAATGGCTCCCCGTTTTGAACGAGTTGCGAACCTTCCGGTTCGAACTTCCGAGGGTTGCCGTTGCGCCGTCAGCAAATCTTCGGCGCGTTTGCGCCACCAGCAAGTCTGTGGCGCGTCTCGTCCGACTCGGCTCCGTCGGACTCGGCTTACGGGCCAGCGTGCAGTCGCGCCAGCGCGTTTCGAGCGGCCGTGAGGTCTGGCCGAAGCCTCAGCGCCTGCTCGTAGTGCTGGATTGCCTCCGGCACTCGACCCGCTTTCTCGAGGGTGATCCCGAGATTTTTGTGGGCCTCGGCGTAATCGGGTTTGATCCGCAGGGCCTGCTCGAACTGTGCGATGGCTTCCTCGGCCCTGCCCGTGCGTGCCAAAGCGACCCCCAGATTGTTGCGGGCCTCGGCGTTATCGGGATCGATCCGTAGCGCCTGCTCGTAGTGCCCAATCGCCTCCGGAATCTTGCCCAGTTCTTGCAGGGTAACTCCATAATTGTAGTGCGCGTCCGCGTAATCGGGCTTGATCTGCAGGGCCTGCTCGAACTGTGCGATGGCTTCCTCAATCTTGCCCGTGCGCGCCAAAGCGGCCGCCAGATTGCTGTGAGCCTCGGCGTAATCGGGTTTGATCCGCAACGCTTCCTCGTAGTGGGTGATCGCGTCCTGTACCCGGCCCTGTGCCGCCAGGGCGTTTCCAAGGTTCATGTGCGCGTCGGGATAATCGGGATTGATCCGCAACGCTTCCTCGTAATGCGCCATTGCGTCCCCCGTTTTGCCCTGTGTCGATAGAGCGAGTCCAAGGTTCACGTGCGCTGCGGCAAGGCCGGGATCGATCTGCAGCGCCTCTTCGAAATGTCGGATGGCGTCTTCGGGCCTGCCCAACTTGGCCAACGCCGTCCCGAGATTGACATGGGCATCAGCATAATCGGGTTTGAGCCGTAGCGCGTACTCGTATTCCCGGATGGCTTCCTGCGGCTGGCCTGCTTGCGCTAAAGCGTTTCCCAGATTGTAGTGGCCATCGGCAAAATCAGGCTCGATTCGTAGCGCTTTCTCGAAAACTCGAATGGCTTCCGGTACCCGGCCCTTGGTCACCAGCACGGTTGCCAATCCACAGGCTGTATGCGCGTAGTTCACGACGCTCACCAACACGCTAAACGCTACGGAGAAGCCCAGCAGCACGCCCCAGCCCCAGCGAACGGCACGCCGCCAGGCCGGCCGGCAAGCCTGCCCCGACTCCGAGGTCGGGGCCAGCACGCGCTCCAATCCGAGTATCCCCACCACCGCCAGCAGCACCAGGGCCGGCAGGACGTCCACCGCGTAACGCGGACTCGCGGCACAGAAAAGTCCGACCGTCAGCGCACACACCCCAAAGAACAGCGCCGTGGTCGCGACGAACAAGCGCAGGACCATCGCCTCTTGACTCGACCGACGGCGC
>JBKQMH010000002.1:0-12909 GCA_052146795.1 Verrucomicrobiia bacterium | reverse complement strand
GGTGGTTCTTGCCTTGAACCACGGGTTGGAAGTGTTACCCTGTTTCCAATGAATTCCGGTCTCACGATCCGGTTGTTAGGACACTCTTACCTACACTCTGAGTCTCTTCCATGGTAACACTCCAGGTGGTTCTTGCCTTGAACCACGGGTTGGAAGTGTTACCCTGTTTCCAATGAATTCCGGTCTCACGATCCGGTTGTTAGGACACTGTCGAATCCTTGGGCAGCAGCCACGCTGAAACCGTGAACGATCCCGTCACCACTCCTGACGTCTCAACCCAGACCCACTGGTTGCTGCCAGTTGTAAACTCCAACGCGTTGCTGAACATGCCGGTGACCCACACCGGTTTGTTGGTCAGCGTGCCGTCATTGCCGTTGCCACTGGAATCAGCCGTGAAAGTCCCGGTGCCCTCGTCAAACTTCCACCACCCAGCCAGATTACCAATTTGGCCGCACATTTGCGTTTGCGGTTGTGGGTTAAAAATCAAGCCGAAGGACTGAACCTGATTGGTATCCTGAGCGTGTGCTGTGGTGAATGACCACAGGAGCATTATGCATAGAAAACAAAGACTCGGTAGCTTCAACTTTCGGTTTCCGCACGCCATTCTCCCTCGGACGCCATTGTGAAGTCCTTGTTCGACCAATCCGAGTATGTCTTGGGCCACTTCACGGTTTCGGCGCGTAGGGAAAGCGCCGTGTGTTATCCGCAGCCGGTCCAATGCCGAACCAGATTGGGATGGGTGAACAACAACGGTACGCATGGAGACGCAGCGTCCGATGGGAGAGGACTCGGAGGGAAGGCACAAAACATACTTCACGGCATCTGCAAGAGCCGCCTGAATCGAATCGCGCAAGCTCGACCGCTGCTTAGTCTGCACGCCAGCCTCTCTAACTTGTTCCTGTCGCCCACAAGAACAGACGGCCCAACCACAGTTCTTTAGTCACCAACTAAACAACAGACAACACTGATAGCAAAGCAGTCTTTCAATTGCAAGAAGAAACGGTTATGAAACAGCAAATTGTCTACGAGGCATGGAAATAACTCGCACCGGCTGATCCTCAACGGCGTGCTTCTTAGCAGTGAACAACGCAACGAACTGGCCAAACGTGAGCACGGCCGTCGGCTATCAGTTGTTGAAGCCGGATTCCTATAGCGGGGCCTCGTGTCGGCTGGACAAGATACCAAAACCGGGAGAGTTCCTCTTGCTCACCGATTCGGATGGCTCCTACTATCGCGTGAGGCAAGGCGCATTGAAGGAGATACCCGCAGGGATAGCATTTTCAATTTTTGGTTGCAACCCGTGGTTGCAACCCGATTGAAAAACACCGGTTCACTCACGCTAAGGCAAGCATAAGAACTGACTACCCGCAAAGCCATGTAAACATTGATATGTGCAAGTATAGAGGCTTCCGGCATACGGTGGCTAACTGGAGCGAAAATCCTGAAAAACGTCTTTTAAGTCCGATGCGTCTGCCGTTCCGCCACCCGGGCAATGTGCTTATGATACGCCAGTTGCGGCGACTCCTGCAACACGTCCAAAGTCCACTGTCGTAAGATTTGCAGTAACTTCAGCGGCGATTTCGTTTTCCAGCACTTCGACGGCGCGGCGCTTTTGCTTCGGGCCAAGGTGTGCGTAGCGCATCGTCATGGTGATCGTCTTGTGTCCCGCCAACTCTTGCACAGTGCGCACATCCGCGCCAGCCATAATCAGCCGTGAGATGTAGGTGTGCCGCAATGAGTGAACAATCACGTCCTTGCCTAGCTTGGCTGCGTCTCGCGCCCGCTCAAACGGCTCACGGTAGCGCCAGTCGTGGAACACCAGCCCGTCGCCGCTGCCCTTGCTGGCCGCTTTCCATTCCTGTAACGCTTGCGCCAGCCGCTTTGTCATCGGATTGCAACGCGGCTCACCGTTCTTGGTGTACCCGCTGGCAACCGAAACACTCCCCCGCTGAAAGTTCACGTCCTGCCAGCGCAACGACAATAACTCGCCAGCCCGAAAGCCCGTGTCCACCGCTGCGAGCACGAAGGTTTTCAACCGCTGGTCGCAATGTTCAAGCAAGGCGGTTTCCTCATCGAGCGTAACCCACCGCAGCCGGGCGTTGTTCTCACGGAATAGTTTCACCTGCCGCACAGGATTATCGCGCACCCACCCCCACTTGATTGCGAGGTTGAACATGTTCTTGAGACAGGCAAGCTCCCGGTTCACAGTGGCATCGGCAAAGCCCGCTTCCTTCCGTTGCGTCTTGTACCGTTCGATCAGAAACGGGTGAAGCTCGTCCAGTCGCTTACCAGCGAAAGCCCGGCAGAGCGACACCATGGCCGTGTGCATCCGTAGGGCGGAACGCGGCTTGTGCTGTTGCCGGTAGTAGTCGAGGTACTTCTCCGCTGAGTCAGTGAATTGCCCTTCCTCTGCGTCGTATTGCCCGAACAAGGGCGCTTTGATAGGTCGCTCGACCAATCTACCCTCCAACGCCTCGACCCGCTTCTTTTCGGCAACCTCACGCGCGACGGCCTTGCTCACCTCGCCAATCGCGTTCTGAAACCGCTTGCCCTTCACCGTAAATTGGTAGTACCAGCTCCCACCGCGTTTGTAGATATGCTTCATGCTCTCTTAACTCGCTTTCTGTGAGGCTGGACGGCCTTCCATTCGCCCTTGTGCATCTTCTCCAACATCGTCAGCAGCCGCACCGTTTGCGGGCCAGCGGGCCGAAAGCCAGTTTCCAAATGGCTGACATGCTTCTGGTCAACTCCCAACCACTCGGCCAACTGCGCTTGACTCAAAGCCGCCGCCGCCCGAAGTCGGCGAATCTTGTTTGGTGTCCAAACCTTCACAAGCCGTATGGTATCACAGATACTATTCATGTCAACCCCTCAGTTTGACAATTCGCTCACCGTGCCGTTGTGCAATCGTCGCGCGACGGCTTCGCTCACGTCCACGCCTTCCAGCCCGTGCATATAGGCATCCAGTTCCACCGCGTCAAACACCAACTTGCGCCCCAGCCGCCGAAACGGAATCTGACGGCGCGCCACTGCCGCATACACCGCCCCCTCAGTCATGCAGAGATAGACTGCCGCGCCCTTCACGTCCAAGTAGCGCCTCTCAGTGATTGTAGCGGCTAGTTGCATCGCGTCTGTGTGCCTGTTTCGCCCTCGATCACGGGAGCCAGAGTAGCACGCGAAAAGCTGGAATCGCGGAGCCAGCGGGAAGCACATATTGCAGGGGGTATCTCCGATTCTTCGCGGTTAGCTTTGGTTGCGCCAAATTCCTGACTTTGTGGTTGACAGGATTTTCTACGGTTCCCCGCGTCGCCTGTCGGCAGCGATCTTCCCCACCGTGAACCCCTACGAGCCGCCTCTCCCTGGCGTAGCGAGCACGGTGCAACGTGGAGCGCAGCCCGCGAGCAAGACGTTGACCGCGCACAGCACGCCATACAATCGAAGCTCGGCTCACGCTCGGCCCGTCCGCGATACACCGGCGGGAAAGTCCGAGACAAGTCAGCAACGGCAGCGGCATCTTTTCCGCACAACTTCGGCAAAAACCTGCTCAAAAATCTGCACAGAAGACTGCACAATACGTGTGCCGAAACTTCTAAGCCCGGCTTAGGGGTCGGGCGTACAATCTCTCCATGCGCTGCTGTCCAGCGCACAAACCACAAGATGATTTCGGCAGCGGTTGCCGTGTCGGGTGCGCTCACGCCCCCATTCTTTCCACGAAAACCCCTAGGGATTTGGTGGAATGGAAAACTTTCCACGCGCTTTCCGCGTGGAATTCCGTGGAAATTGGTGGAAGCCGTCACGGTGTCCATGTCAGCAACCCTCCTTCTTCGCTCAGGTGTTTGCTGAATTTGCCAGTCGGATTCAGCGCCTTGTAACAGGCTGAAGTCTTGCAGCCGGTTAATTCCTCCAATGCGGCCACAGCCTGCTTTCGTGAGAGGCTACGCTTGCCGTGGTGAAACACTTCGGCAATGTCCGCCTCGGTTATCGTCTTACGGTCATCGGCGGGCTTGTCATAGGCTTCCCAGTCAAAATCTTTGACGTGAACGAATAGACCGTTGCGCCGGGCCCATGCAGAGCGGTCGCCAAGCTCCCCGTCGTTGTTCTTGCAACACACCCAAACAATTTCGTTGCCAAGCGGGTCGTCGCTGGCGTGGAGCATGACAAACACCGTTCGCGGGACACTGCCCAAAACGTATGAACCAGCCAGTACGTGCAGCAAATCACGCCCTCGGTATTTTTCTTCGCTTTTTGGCTTTCGAGTATGCGCCACAATCACCAACGCTGGGGCATTGTCACCAGTTGGAATCACGGCGCGAATCGCGTTGAACGTCTCCAAGTAATCCTTTGCCCTATCATCCCGCGCCACGGCGTTCCACGGGTCGATCACGATCACGTCGGGCTGAAACTCGGCAATCGTCAGAGACACCGCCGCGCAAAACTCCGCCCTGTCGAAAGCCAAGCCGTAAGCCGGTGGTTCACAGACACGGACAAAGCCGTCCAACGCCTCGCAGTCCAAGTCCGCAAATTCCTTCGACAAACGGAAACGCCCGTTTTCATTCTGAATTACCAGCGTCTTGAATCGCGCGTGGACTTTCAGGCCAAACCAACTCGCGCCGGTCGCGCCCGCGACAGCCAGATACACCGCCGCACGGCTCTTGCCGACACCGGGCGGGCCAGCAATCACCGTCACGTTACCACGCACGATATGGCAATCACCGACCAACACGATGCCTTCCGGTGGTTGGTAGTCGCGTAACTCAGTCGGCTTGAAAAACTGAATCGGCGGTCGCGTGTCGGCTTTAGGTTGCTCCGATCCGGCTGACATTACATCTGATGCCGCTTCCATCGCGCCGCTTATCTCACGGAAGCCAGCGCCGCCTTGGTGCGTCCAGTCGTTCGGGTCTTTGTACTCTGACGGCGTGGCAACGAGCTTGACGGTCGCGCCGTCCGCCGTGGCCGCGTCTGACACGTCTTGCAGCCATTTGTCCGCTGCCGCGTCGTTCTGCTTGAACGCATAGACAATCGCACCGCGCTTCATAGCCTCACCAGCTTCCCGTTGGACGCGCCCCGTGTGACAATCACGCACCAGCCCGGCACGGCTTTCTTGTGCCAGCCCATCTTGTCCAGTACAGCGAATGCGTCCCATTGACTTTCAAACGCCAGCGCCACGTCTGCCCCTTCCACGTCCCCGATCACCAGCGGACGCACCTTGCACCCGGTCGGATGATAGCGCCATGACCCGTCCTTTTCCCGATAGTGCAAAGCCACAACTCGCCCGGCATCATCCTGGACGGGAAACGCAATCTTGCCTTCATACAGCCCGACTAGCTCCCGGCTCCGTAGCCACGTCACGAAGTCAGTAGAATACCCGCGCCACGTTGCCAATTTCGCCGCGTGTTCATCGATGAAGGCTGCCACACACTCGCCCCACTCTGCCGACAGGTCGCGCTCTGAGCTGGCTTCGGTTTTCGGTTGTGCTGGCGTCCTAGTCTCGGCTGGCTTTTTGCCATTGCCGCCGTGCAACGGAATCCCGCCACGTCTCGCCAGCTTCTCGACGGCTCGCGGAAACGTCAGCGTGTCCAGCTTCATTACGATCTTGAACACGTCGCCGTGCTCGCCACAGCCAAAACATTTGAACGTGTTGGTGTTCTCATTCAGCACAAGGCTGGCATCCGTTTCGCAGTGGAAGATGCACAGTAACCGCTTGCGTCCAGCGCCGTGCGGCAGAATCTTTTGGCCGTAGTCGCGGGCCAGCAGATCGGCCAACGGGTTCGCGTCGCGGATTGCGTCAAGTGTCGCCGCGTCGATCATCGGCGTGCTGCCTCCTGAGCGCGTCTCGCAATCTCCGCCGCAATTTTCTGTGCTTGTTCTTCGGTGAAAAGACGCGTGCCATTGGCCGTGCGTGCCACATCGAGCCGGAGCTGTCCGGCCAGTTCTTTGATCGTGTTCGGGTGCCTGCCAACACGGCGTCCGATGTCTGCCGCCGTCAAGTAGGTCGGAGTTGCTGTTGACGGTGCCGGGTTCATCGCACAAAAAAGCCGCCGACGGCTGTGTGGCCGCTTGCGGCTAGTTCAACTTTGGCGCGCTTGGTAACTTGCTTAACCATTGAGTGGCGATGGTAGCCACAAATGGCAAAGGCGCATCCCCTAAGTGCGCTACTTGAATCAGGTATGCCGTTTCAAGTAACCGTCGCTCGTGGACGCACTTTCGAGATTGTGAGAATCGCGCCTGCTATCTTGTCGAGAATCTTGTTACGTACTATGCCCGGTGGCACGTCGCCGGATCGGTCGCCTTGCAGAGAGCGCGTGAGATTTTCAACGATTCTTTTGTCAACGTATTGCGCAACGTGTGGACATTCCTCGCGTATCATCAACCGCGCCAGCGTTGCCCACTGCGGCGCGCTCTTTTCTGTGAACGCAGGAAGCTCCGCACACTTCAAGGCCCAAGCTGGCGCTGGCTTAAACGATGCGTGTTTCGGCCCTCCACCGGCGCACACTTGGAACACTTTCACTTGGAAAGTAGTCCGGTTGCGATCCATCGTTTCCACTGCAAGCCGTGCGATTGACCGCCACACTCCCGCGCCGGTCCAAGCGCGACGGGCAAAGCGCGCTTTGATCGTGTCAGCACCAAGCTCTATCGCCGCCAAATACTTCCGTGTCGTCAAGTGCCAATACGGATCCGTCGTCGCCACGACAGGCCAAGAAACGTACCTCTTGGCGAGCACTTTGAGTTTGTCTATTGGAACGCACATCAGGTAACCGGTCGCAAGTAAAGCGATGCCCTCTAGTGCCGAGATTTCCTCGCCTCCTTTGGCGAGAGATTCCTCACAAATCCGTCTGACGGATTCAAGAATCGCTTGGTGGCCGGTCTTCCCAGTTTCCGCGCCGTCTTCAATAGCGCCCGCGACCATGTACTCGATAGTCTCGAAATCACGTTCACGTGCCGTTAGAGAAAAAGGTGTGTGAAGCTCCCATTTCTGCCCTCGTGC
This sequence comes from Verrucomicrobiia bacterium, assembly GCA_052146795.1. Classification (GTDB taxonomy): domain Bacteria; phylum Verrucomicrobiota; class Verrucomicrobiia; order Palsa-1439; family Palsa-1439; genus Palsa-1439. The sequence goes on along the minus strand of JBKQMH010000002.1, from coordinate 5,924 downwards.
CGCGTGGATGCTTGGCTTCGGTCGCGCTCGGCTGCGGGGTTTCTTTCCCTTCGTGGCCGCGCCCCCCGTGCGGAGCGTGCCCTTGTGGCGCTGGGCTTGCTTGCCGGTTTTCACTGTGCTTGTCTATCCTTCGCTTGGCCCGGTGCGCTAACACCGTGGGCAGTGGGTTTGCTTGTCTTTCCCGCTGCCCCGGCCAGGCCCGCGCCGGGAAAGACCGCCTGACGGATTCACACGCCCGCCGTCGGTTCGGGCGCACTACTCGCGCGACGCTTCCACCTTCGGGAAGGCGGGTAGCAGACTTTCCTACCGTGACTGTTTCACGGTCCGGGCCACTCTGATAAACACGCTCACCAAAGTCAAGACTGTCACGGAAGGCTCTTGCGTTCACCGATGCAGAGGCATAGACTGGCGGACGTTTTCAGGAGAAAAATTATCGCGCAAGAAAACTAACCAACAACAATCTGCGTAGCTTCGGCTGCTGTCCGGTACAAAACGCGAATCCCGGTAACACGGGAAATCATGGACAGAGAGCGGCGTTGAAAGCACGCCCCGCAAGGGGCGTGCTGAAAGCGTCTCTCTGTAGGCATTCGCGTGCCTGTACCGAAACGTGAGTAAGTGCGCCCCCTTTGTTTTTGACGGCGGCAAGGCAACGCGAAAGGAACCATGAAACGCATCGCGTTAGCAGCCGTCACGTTAGTCCTTCTGGCATTGCAGCCCATTTTAGGTGTCGCAGGGCAAACGCTGACAACACTCTGGCAATTTGGCGGTAGTGTCGGTGATGGCTATTATCCCGCTGCTGGCCTATTGCGGGGCAATGATGGCAATTTCTACGGGACAACCAGCGCGGGCGGGGAGGGCGGGGCAGGTAGCGTGTTTCGTATCAGTCCCAGCGGCACCTACACGAGTCTTTACTCGTTTGGCACCATTGGTAGCCCCGGAAATGATGGAAGCGACCCAGTAGCCGGACTAGTGCAGGGCAGCGATGGCAATTTCTATGGGACGACCGAACTAGGCGGGACTTACTACGGTCAGGGTTCGGTTTATTACGGCGGCACGGTATTTCGTATCAGTGCCAGCGGCAGCTACGCCATTCTTTACTCCTTTGGCAGTTACCCCACTGACGGAAGCTATCCAGAGGCCGGACTGGTACAGGGCAGCGACAGCAATTTCTACGGCACAACCAACCTAGGCGGGACGGACGACCTGTACTCGGCGGGGTACGGCACCATATTTCGTATCAGTCCAAGCGGCACCTACACGAGTCTTTATTCCTTTGTCGGCACGCCCGATGGACAAAGCCCGGTGGCGGGGCTGGTGCGAGGCAGCGACGGCAATTTCTACGGGACGACCGAGTACGGCGGGGCTACCTTCGGCACCATATTTCGTGTCAGTCCCAGCGGTAGCTACGCAAGTCTTTACTGGTTTGGTGTCTCCCCCAACGATGGAAAGTATCCAGCAACCGGGCTGGTACAGGGCAGCGATAGCAATTTCTACGGGACGACCTCTTCCGGCGGGACGAACCCCAATTGCTGCGATGAAGGCGGCACCGTGTTTCGGGTCAGTCCCAGCGGCACGGAGACGAATCTTCACTCATTCGGCGTCTCCCCCAACGACGGAAGCTATCCGCAGGCCGGGCTTGTGCAGGGCAGCGACGGCAATTTCTACGGGACGACCTCTTCCGGCGGGACGTACAGCGGCGGCACTGTGTTTCGTATCAGTCCCAGCGGCACGTATACGACTCTTTACTCCTTTGGTAGCACCCCCGCCGATGGAGCCCGACCTGTAGCCGGACTGGTACAGGGCATCGACGGGAATTTCTACGGTACGACCAGTGAGGGCGGGACAAACGGCGAGGGCACTGTGTTCAAGCTTGCCGTTGCTGGAAACGGGAGCACTGGCGGGGGGTGCACGGGTGTCTTGAATGCCGCGAGCGTTAGTCTTCCCGCGAAGGGCGGGACGAAAAAGCTGAGCGTGAAAACCAAGGACACCGACTGCTCTTGGACAGCAGTGAGCAACGACCCGTTTATCACGATCACTTCTGGCAATAGTGGCACTGGCAAAAGCAAGGTCGTTTACACCGTCCCCGGCAACACGAACACCACGGCCTTGACCGGCACCATGACTATTGCGGGCCAAACCTTCACCGTTAATCAGGCGGCTGGTGGATGCAAGTTCTCGCTCAGTCCAAAGGCGGGCAAGATTAAGGCGGCAGGGGGTGCGGCAACCATCAAGGTGAAGCCCAACTTCAACGACTGCGTTTGGTCAGCGGACAGCAACGATTCGTTTATCACGATCACAGACGGTGCCAGCGGCACTGGTAAGGGAACGGTCAGTTACACTGTCGCTGCGAACACCAACACCACGGCGCTGACTGGTTCAATCACCATCGCGGGTGAGGCATTCACCGTAACACAGGCGGGCGTGAAGTGACCGCGCGCTATGAAGTCGATCGGTTCTGAGATCAAGAGCACGATACCAAGCAAAAAACAAGAAAGGACACGCTATGAAGAAAATGTTCACGTTGACTATCCTACTGGCCGCAATGGGCTGCGCCACCGCGCCCGTCGCTCCGCCGCTGGACACCACGAGAGTTTACAATGCGCCATACGAAAAAGTGTGGGCTTCGGTCGTCTCAGAGGTGTCCGCAGAATACCCGATTAAGAATATCGATAAAACAAGCGGCCTTATCGCCTCTGACCCGGTGTCATTGAGCGGAGCGCGTGCGTTGACAAACGCGGGCTACGCCCCGCAGGTGCTATTAGCCATTTGGGGCGACAGTCGTGCGCGGGTCACGGCTTTCGTTTCCAAGCTCGACGACGAGCGCACGAAGGTACGACTCACGTTGCACCTTGAAGGTTTCGAGTTCAACGCGACAAAAAGTTGGTACGTGTGGCAGTCCAACGGGACTTTGGAGAACGCACTTCTTGACCGCATCCAGTCGAATCTCTAGCCAAGGCGGGGTGTGAACACGGCATGAAGGCAAACTGGATTCCACGCGCGCTTCTCAGGAACATGGAAAACTTGTTTCGTGGATGCGACCCCGACCCGGAATTGCCGTGGTCGTGGATTGACTATGCGGCCCTTGCCGTGCTTGGCGTGATCGTGTTTCTTGTCGCAGCCTTCCGATGAAACGTCGCCCGTACAACGTGATTGCGCGGCTGGTGCCACAGAACCGGCCACGTTACCGAGAGTGACCTTGACGCTGGCATCCATAGACCAGGCCGAAGTCCACTAGGCAGCCGATTCCGAAGATCGAAATTCTGCAGTTGTGGCCGGAAGGGTGTATCTCCCATGCTGAAAAAGTCAAAAGGCTGGCGGGTTTTTCAGACTATCCGGCAGCGGAGCGTGGCGAGGGCTGCGCGTCGTGTTCTCCCCTTGCTGTAAGGCCGTTCTCAATCAACATCCGCTGAATCGCCGTCGTTTGCTCTCTCCAATTCATGCGCATGTTTCAGGACGAGAATCGGTCCGGTTGAGCCGTGATTCACAGCAACATGACTCGGTGCATCCAGTCCCAAAAGCTCGGCCATTCGTTTCTCGGACTCGATGATGACATGTAGGAAACGCGGGTCGCCGCATTGATCCGTCAGTGTGCGGCTTGTCTCGTGGCCGTCCGTGCCGTCCTTCTCCTTTACCGTCTCCGCCTTGTTCTGGCTGCGTTCCCAGCCCGCCCACGCCTCGCTCTCGACCCGCTCCAAAGCCGCGAGTTGACGGCCTTTGGCCATAGCGATGTCCACTTCGGCACTGCGGCGGTAACGCTCCTCGACAAAGGCGAGGTCGTTGTGAATTTGAGTCTTCGATAGGGTGTAGGGTCGGCCCAGAGCGGCAAACAATTCGACGATGGCGCGTTCTGTCTTGCCTTCGATCTTCCACCGCTCGATTTGGGCGCGGTCTGCGGCCTTCTGGCATCCGCTACGGAAGGGTGCCTTCAACTTGCCGCGCTTTAGTGCTTCAACGGCGGTCGTGGTCATGTTCGGATGCTCATGTCGAGGTTACTGGTGGCCTCACGGCTCCGCATTTGCTGTCGTAACTTTTGCAGTAACTCGGCAGTGGGAAGCGGTAGAAGGCAGTCGAAACCAAACCACTCGACTCCGTGTGCAACTCGCTCACCTGCCGCGCATTACCCAATCTTTCTGCCTTCCACGGCAATGGGCTTGGTTGAATTTTAAGTCCGATGCGTCTGCCGTTCCGCCACCCGGGCGATGCGTCCTGGCTCCCCGCCATTATCCATGGCCGGGGATCGTTGACAGACGAAGCAATCGCCCGGAACGTAGCCGAAACCCTTTGTGGAAGTCAACGGGCCATGTACTAAGGCGTAGTGACAGCCCGTTTGCGTTCGGTGATGTCGAGCACTTGGGCTATGCTATAGTGGGGATTCCTCAGCGGATCGCGAATCAAGGAGATGCTGACTTCACCCCAGACCGTCTGCCCGTTCTTGGCGAGGTAACGCTTTTCGTGCCTCTGATTCAGAGACTTGTCCTCCCATATCCCGCGCAGGATCTCGACGGTCAGTTCCCGGTCATCGGGATGCGTGACATCCTCCACCCTTTTGCCGAGTAGTTCCTGCTGCGAATACCCAAGGAACTCGCAGAAGGCGGGATTCGCGTCGAGAAAGCATCCCTCGGGCGACACGAGGGCAATTCCAACGGCGGCCGACATGAAGATCCCCCGGAATTTCGCTTCGCTCTCCCGCAACGCTATCTCCGCCGCCTTGCGCGCCGTGATATCCCTAATCACGCCGTTTACACAACGACGGCCATCCGGGTTTTGTGACAGAGTAACGCTGTCCTGCACCCACCGGATCGTACCATCGGGCAGGACAATGCGGTACTCTTCTTCCACAAAGGTCCACGGGCTGATCCGTAACCGGTCGAAGGACAGTGCCACGCGAGGGCGATCTTCCGGGTGGACGGCGCTCAGCCATCGCTCGCGGCCCGCCAGGAAAAACAGCGGTGACCGCCCGAGGATCCGCTCCGCCGCTGGCGAATAGTAGTGGTAGTTAAACCGACCATCGGCATCGAATTCACCGCTATAAAGACAATCCGACACCGCGGCGAGCACTCGGCGCAGTTCCGCCGCGGCCTGCTGCCGTGCTTGCTCGGCCCGCTTGCGCGCGGTGATATCGGTCACCACACCGTTCAGGCAACGGAGACCATCGGGTGACTGCGAGATGGTAACGCTGTTGCGCACCCACCGGATTGCGCCGTCAAGCATAACAATGCGGTACTCTTCATCCTCGGAGGCCGACTGGCCGGCCAGCAACCGATTTGCGGCTTGAGCGGCGCGAGGGCGATCTTCCGGATGCACCGTGCTCAGCCATCGCCCCGGGCCCCCGCGAAAAAACTCTGCAGGTCGTCCGAGGATCCGTTCCACCGACGGCGAATTGTAGCGGTAGGAAAACCGGCCATCGGAATCAATTTGACCGCTCCAAATATAGTCTGACACTGCGGCGAGCACCTCCTGCAGTTCCGCCTGGGACTTCTGCAGTGCCTGCTCCCCCTGCTTGCGCGCGGTGATGTCGGCATAGAGACCCAGAATCCCGATGATCTCACCGGTGCTGTCTCGCAGGGGCGCGCTCCACAAGCTGATATCGACCAGCGAGCCGTCCTTTCGAACGCGGCGCACATCGACGGGGCTGATACTTTCGCCCTTCAGGTCACGTTGAATCCGATCATAAACTTCCTGGCGGCGATCTTCCGGGACAATGGGGAGGAAACGTCCCAGCACCTCGGACTCGGTCCAGCCAAACATGCGTGAGGCGGACGGGCTCCAGAAGATCACGCGTCCTTGTTTGTCCACGGCATGAATTGCCAATGATGGCGCCTGCATCAATGCTTCCAGCGCCGGTGCGGTCAGAACGGCCTTCTTCATACGCAGATACCGCCTCTTGTCAAAGTCAACTCCTCACCGCGCCGGGGGTCAAGCAA
>JBKQMH010000001.1:0-34457 GCA_052146795.1 Verrucomicrobiia bacterium | reverse complement strand
GCTGGCGTTCTTTCTCGTCGTCGATATTGCGCGAGATACCGCGTTGCGCATTGAACGGCATTAGGACCAGGTAGCGGCCCGGGATGCTGATGTTGGTCGTAATGCGCGGGCCCTTCGTTCCAATGGGGCCTTTGACGACCTGGACGATGACCTCCGAGCCGGGCGGATAAAGCTGGGGGATGTCCTTTTGGGAAATCTTGGGCTTCTGCGAGGCTCGCTCGCCTTCCGGCGTTTCGAGGAGATCAACTCGCTGGTCGAGTTGCTCGGGAATGATGTCCCAATAATGCAGGAACGCGTTCTTCTCGAACCCGATATCGACGAATGCGGCCTTGAGCCCGGGCTCCAGGTTTTTGATTCGGCCCTTGAACACGCTGGCGACGATTCGTGTCTCGGTCGTCCGCTCGATGCTGAACTCTTCGAGTTGGCCGTCTTCGAGCACGGCGACCCGGTTCTCCAACGCCTCGGCATTGACGATGATTTCCTTGAAGATTCGTTTTTTGCGGCGTCCGCTGAACAATTCTTCGCCCTTTTTCAGTATCTGTTTGATCGCGTCCACAGTTAATAGATCCTCCTATGAATCCACACGTTTTGTAACAGCCCGAGGGCGGTCATGCTGGCCAGCACGAACGAGCCTCCGTAGCTGAGCAATGGCAGGGGCAGACCGGTGACCGGCATCAGGCCGATCGTCATGCCCACGTTAATGAAAATATGGAAAAACAGCATGACCACGACTCCCGTGGCCAGAAGCATTCCCAAACGGTCGCGCGCGTTTGCGGCGATCCGTAGCCCGGAAAACAACAGCACGGCATACAACAAAATGATTACGACGCTGCCGATGAATCCTTCCTCTTCGGCGATCACGCTAAACAGAAAATCGTTGGGGGCCACCGAGCGCGGCAAATAGCCGAGCAGGTTCTGCGTGCCCTGGAGATACCCTTTGCCTGTCATGCCGCCGGACCCGACCGCGATGAGCGATTGGTTGAGGTTCCAGCCGGCGCCGGTGAGGTCGTAGTCGCGATGAAAGAAGACGGTCAAACGATCCTTTTGATAGCTTCGACGACCGGTCCTGTTTTCCTTCAACTTCCACATGATGGGCAAACCGACGCCGGCGAGGACGATCCCCAACGCCGCAGCCAGCGCCAAATGCTTCACTCTCACACCGGCTACGAACATCAACCCAAAACACATGGGAATCAAGACCAGCGCCGAACCCAGGTCCGGTTCCAGCATGATCAACAAAAATGGCACGGCCATCATCACAATGATGACCCAAACAGTTTTCAATTGCCGCCGCGTTTGGAGCGTGTGGTGGAACAAATAATACGAAACTGTCAGGAGTGTCGCGAGCTTCGCCGTCTCCGCAGGCTGAATCCCGAAACCATGCCATCCCAACCACCGTCGCGCTCCGTAAATCGTCTGGCCAGTCACGAGAACCAGGGCAAGCAATCCGATGGCGACGACATACCAAACCGTCGCCCATTGGCAGATGAGACGATAGTCCACCAACGACACGACCAGATAGACCGCCAAACCGACGGCGAACCACACCATTTGCATCTCGTAGAGATCCCTGATCGGTTGTCCGGGGCCATGGTACGAGGCGCTATAGATAAACAGCACGCTGGCAACGGCCAGGGCGACCATGGCGCTGAACAACAGCCAGTCCATACGCCTGACCAACTCGATGTAATATTTAATCTTCATACACCCCGCGCTCGATCGGACCCGATCCCTCTCCCTCTTTTCCGAACATCTGTGCGAAAACCGATCTGGCGACCCCTGCCGCCGTGTGACTGCCCTCGCGGGCGGCCTCAATCAACACGGAGATTGCGACCTGCGGTTGGTCATACGGCGCGAACCCGATAAACCACGCGCGGTCCGCCGGCAACTCCCTGCCAGCCACCTTGTACTGGGCGGTTCCAGTTTTGCCGGCGATGCTTAAACCCTTCACGGCTGCTGGACGCGCTGTGCCACCGCTATCCTGAACGGCGCCGAGCATGGCATGCCGCACCACTTCGATCTGCTGGGGCGTTGCATCGAGGCGGGCACGAATATCGGGTTGACCCTCATGAACCACCTGACCATCCGCCGTTTCGATCCGCTTGACGACATACGGGTGGAGAGCTGTGCCTCGATTCGCAAAAGTGGCCGCCACGCAGGCCATCTGCAAGGGCGTGACCAGAAGGTAGCTTTGCCCGATCGACAACTGGGCGGTGTCACCCTCCCACCATTTCATCCCCTGTTGCTGCTGCTTCCAAGCGGGGGTCGGCACGAGACCACGGATCTCACTGCCGATGTCCAGTCCGGTCGGTTGACCGAGGCCAAATTCAGCAGCCATTTTGGTAATTGCATCCACGCCAGTCTTCATCCCTTCTACATAAAACCAGACATCGCACGATTCTGTGATTGCCGTATAGGCATTCAGAGGGCCATGCCCGGTATGGTTATGGCAATGAAACGGATGTTTTTGCCAGTTACCGATCACCAAGGATCCAGAGCACGTGACGGTATCCTGCGGCGAGATCGCGCCCGACGCCAGTCCGGCCAGCAACGTGATGGGCTTGAAAGTCGAGCCGGGCGGATATCGCGCGCTGGTGGCGCGATTGAGCATCGGATGCTCGGGATCGTTGAGGACTGCGTTAACTGTTTGCGCGAGTGTGCCGGGGTTGAAAATGTTGGGGTCAAAACTGGGGAGTGAGGCCATGGCGAGGACCTCGCCCGTGCGGACATCGAGCAAGACCACCGCCCCGGAGAGTTCCTTTCCGTCAGACGTCGGGGCAGCGGCTAGTGCTTTTTCCACGATTCGTTGCAGCCGCACATCAATCGTGAGCGTCACGCGGCCACCTTGTTCGGCCTCTTTCTCGCCGAGGTCCGCGGCAAGCAAACCGGCCGGATTCACACGGATGGTGCGGCCACCGGGCGAGCCGCGCAGGTATTCATCGCACGCTTTCTCGACGCCTTGACGGCCGATGCGGTCCGGCTGGTAATAATAGAACTTCTCAATCTCATCCACATCGTTTTCGTCGGCTCGGCCGACGTATCCGAGCAAATGGGCAGCGAGTGAGCCTTGTGGGTATTGCCGGACCGGCATCACGATCAAGTCCGCACCGGGAAGATTGCTGGCGCGTTCAGCGAAGGCGGCGACCTGTTCGGGACGGAGATCCCGCCATACCGGTAGAGGAAGCGGTCCCCGCGTCTCATAGTGGGTAAGCACATCGTTATCGGTGATCGTCACTGGCAACCCGAGCGCGGCACTCATGGCGCCGAGATTGGCCTGCGCCACGCGCACGATATTGGTCTTTTTGGAAATGTGGCCGAGTTGGTCGAGATAGATGGCCACATCGTAGCTCGGGCGGTTGTTCGCGAGGATGACGCCGTTGCGATCGACGATCTCACCACGCGCCGCCGGAACGCGAATACGTCGCAACGACTGGTTTTCTTGCTTGGTCCCGTAATCCCCACCCCGCACCACCTGGACGCGCCACAGGGCAAGAAGAAGCACGAACAGGCCGGACGCAATGATCGTTCCGACAGCTCGCAGACGCGGGTTGTTCTCACGGGCCGGCGCGCTGATGATCATTCGAACCCCCATGCCACCCGGGCGTAATCGAGAACGAAGAAGAGCACGACTGTCACCATTCCGGCGACGGTCGCGGCCATGAGCATTTTGAGCACATTGCCAATCGAGATGCCGACGGCGAAGAAGGCGATAACCGACGCGGTAATGGAAGTCAACGCGCCGGCACTCCACTGCATCCACGGCAGGTCGCGATCGAGAGCTTCGCGCAGGCTGGTCATCACGATGGCGGAGATGCCATAGGCAAGCGCGGAAATGCCGAAGGGAGCGGCGGACAACGCGTCCTGGGTCAACCCCGCGACGAGTGCGAGCACCAGCGCGCGACGGCGACCCATGGTCAACGCGGCGTAGACAACAAGCGCCGGCAGGAGTTCCACGTGCACGCCGCCGAGCCACCAGAGCGTCGGCATATGCGCCTGCAACGCCACGGCGATCAGAATTGCAGCGATAGCGATGAGTGTATTCATTATTGTCCTGCAATCACGACGACTTCTTCCAGGCGGCGAAAATCCACGGCGGGAGTGATGTCCACGTCCTGATACATGCCGGTTTGCCGATTCATCCTGGCGCGGGTGGTCGTGCCGATGAGGATGCCCTTCGGGAAGACGCCCCCGAGCCCGGAGGTAATCACGCTTTCGCCCGGGGTGACCTTCGCATCGCGGTTCACATAGGTCATGGTCAGGTGCGGCGAAATGTTGAAGGCTGTATCGACCCCGGACACGACCCCTGGCTCACGCGTATCCTGCAAGAACGCGGCGGCTTTGCAATTCGGGTCGACGAGCAACAGAACCCGCGCCTGGCCGCGAGTGACGGAGATGGTTTTGCCGATAAGGCCGTCGGCGTTGAGCACGGCCATGTTGTCGGCGAGACCGTCATTGCTCCCGCGATCAATCTGGAGGCTCCTCCACCAGTTGGATGCGTCGCGGCCGATCACACGCGCGGTGACGGTGCGGAAGGCGCTGTGTTCCTTCACATCCAGAAGCTGGCGCAAGCGGAGGTTTTCGCGGCCCGTTTCGCTAAGGGCACGGACCTCCTGCCGCAGGAGATCATTATCGTGGCGCAACTGCTCGTTTTGCCGGGCCAGGAGACGGCGCGACTGGACGAACGGCAAATAGTCGCCCAGTTCCACAAACGGTGTGCAAAGTTGTACGAAAATCATACGCAGCTTGGTCGAGAAGCTGGTCGGTTGGCCGAGGAATACAATCCAGCCCACCACCAGCAGTCCAATAATGACCCAATTTCTACGGTTCAAATAAAACTTCCATGCTGTCGAAGCGATCCACGACCGTCGTCAACAAGTGACGCTCGCGGAGCGCCGCTACAAGTTCATGTGGGTGGAGCAGGGGAGGGCGCTTACGATGAGTTCTTGGCGAGTTTTTCAAGGTAGCCGAGTTCCTGGAGCACGACGCCCGTGCCCATCGCCACCGCGCTGAGCGGATCGTCGGCGATGTGAACGGGCAACCCCGTTTCCTCGGCGAGCAGCTTGTCGATGCCCCGAATCAGCGCCCCGCCGCCCGCCAGCACGATGCCGCGGTCGACGAGATCAGCTGCGAGTTCGGGAGGGCAGCGCTCGAGCGTGACGCGGACGTTCTCGACGATGGTCGAGATCGGCTCCTGTAACGCCTCGCGCACTTCCTCGGAGGTGATCGTCAAGGTCTTCGGCAGGCCGGCCACCAGGTCGCGTCCTTTGACTTCCATGGTCAGCTCTTGTTCGAGTGGGTAGGCCGAACCGATCTTGATCTTGATGTCCTCCGCCATGCGTTCGCCAATCATCAAATTGTAAGCGCGCTTCATATACTGGATGATCGCTTCATCCAATTCATCTCCTGCCACACGCACGCTCCGGCTGAGCACGATACCGGCCAGGCTGATGAGGGCCACCTCGGTCGTGCCGCCGCCAATATCCACAATCATGTTGCCCGCCGGCTCTTGCACCGGCAGCCCAACGCCGATGGCGGCCGCCATCGGCTCTTCAATCAGGTAAACGTCCCGCGCCCCTGCATGGGTGGCGCTGTCTTTGACGGCACGCTTTTCCACTTCGGTGATGCCGCTCGGAACCGCAACGATGACGCGCGGTTTGATGCCGTAGCGGCGGTTGTGCACCTTGCTGATGAAATAGCGCAACATCGCCTCGGTGACTTCGAAATCCGCGATGACGCCGTCCTTCATGGGGCGAATGGCCTGGATGTTGCCTGGCGTGCGACCCAACATCCGTTTCGCCTCTTCTCCTACCGCCAAGACATGGCTGGTCCCCGTTTGGATGGCCACCACGCTCGGCTCTCGCAAAACAATGCCGCGATCACGCACGTACACCAGCGTGTTCGCGGTTCCCAAATCGATTCCAATATCGGTCGAGAAATAATTTAGAAAATTGCCAAACATCCAAATTCACCACGTTTCACGTGGGCGCTTATCATCCCCACGCGTCCTCCCAGCGCCCTCCATAAATCCGTCCTGAGCTTCGCGGCCGCATTATCCGACCGCAGTCGGAGCCCGAAGTCATTCGAGTCGCGCCACTTTTACAGCCCCGCGCCCCCACCGTCAAGCAGCTTTCTGCAAGGCTGTTTTGCGGACAAATGTCCTTCTCAATGTGCACGGGATCGAATACGCTCCAATCCCGAGAAGCGCATGGCTCGTGGCGAACGATGACTACCCAGCCAGCCAACGTGAGTGTCACACTGCCCATCAGCCCGGCCATTGAGCGGGTGAAGCTCCTGCTGTTTCATCCCTTCGACCTCGGCAAGTGGTTTACCATCGGCTTCTGCGCCTGGCTCGCCACGCTTGGCCAACGCGGGTTCAGTTTCAATTACAACCGACGGTCGCAACTCCACTTCACCGGCGAGGATCTCCGCGAATGGTTCGAGCGCGCTCGCGACTACGTGATGAACAACCTCAATTGGTTGCTCCCGCTGACCATCGTGCTCGTGGTGTTTGCGATTGCCTTGGGCGTTGTGATTCTCTGGCTGCGCTGCCGCGGTAGCTTCATGTTTCTTCACTGCATCGCCCTCAACAAAGCCGAGATCGCCGTCCCGTGGAACAACTACGCCGCGGCGGGCAACAGCCTGTTCGCCTTCCGTCTCGTGCTCGGCCTCATCTCCACAGTCCCCCTCCTGCCGATATTCGCCGTGATGTTGGTGACCTTCTTCCGACTCATGAACCAAACCCTCTCCCTCCGGCAGATTCTCCTGGGGCTGCTTCCTCTTGGATTGATGTTTCTTTCCGTGGGCGTCTTTTTCTTCGTGATCCGAAAACTCACGACCGATTTCGTCGTGCCGATCATGTTTCTCCGCGGCAGCAAATGCGTCAGCGCATGGTCGGAATTCTTGAGCCTGTTCTCGCTCAACATCGGCAGGTTCATCGTCTATCTCCTGTTCCAAATCGTGTTGGGCATCCTCGTACTCATGCTCATCCTCGCGGCTTTCGTCGTCACCTGCTGTATCGCCTGTTGCCTGATGATCCTTCCCTACATCGGCACCGTCCTGCTCCTGCCCGTGCTCGCGTTCACCAGATCGTATTCGCTCTACTACCTCGCCCAGTACGGCCCGCACTACGACGTCTTCCCACCAACCCCGGCCGCACCTGCGATACCCTCAGCCTAGAGCTTGTGCTGAGCGGAGACGAGGCAACCAGTTTACAGTGCTGGGCTCATATCTCACCATGGCAATACTTGGGTCGCCGTCAGCCCCGCTTCGTTTCCCCACTGGTTCGTAGCGGGCAAGTGCTGGTGCAATTTGATGAAACCGAGTTCACACCTCTGGCGTCTTATTGAACGGTAGAGGGTGCCAACATGGGTCAAGCGTCAAACGGAAGGAGCGTCGCCGCGTTTGCGGTGCGAATGTGTCTACTGCTCCTGCTCGTGTCCTCCGCGCTGCTATTGCCAGGTTGCGCAGACCTGAGTTCTGACGACCGCGCCGTCTTCTACAGCGGATGGGCCGATCCAAAATCCAACCCGCTCATCCAATAACTGGCAGCGGGAACCGCGGGCGTGTCTTGTGGGCAGGGGGGCAGCCGCCTTCCGTCTTTCGCTCATCATCCATCACCCACCGACCATTCCCCATCGCCCATTGCGTCCTACTCGGGACCATCATCGCCGGTCAGTTCGTAATCGTGCTCGGGATTCACACAGGCGAATTGATCGCCGAATGGCACGGCGTATTTGCATCGCGACGGCGAGAGCACCAGACATTCCAGCAACAGGCAAAATTCAACCGGCTTCGTACGGCATATCGCGGGATCGGGCAGGGGCCTCTGGTCACTCTCCGAACGAGCGCTCACGACCGACAAACCTACACCCCTCATAAAACGAGGTCAATCACAGACCGGCCTATGAACAGGGAGCTTCTTCCCCATGTCTACCCCGCGCCTTCGTGGGCTCTCTTCGCGTTCTTCGTGTCTACTTCGCATCCGTCGTGTTACGCTGCGCCATGCTGGACAACTTCATGAAAAGGGTAACGCTTTATTCTGACGGCGCGTGCGAAGGCAATCCCGGGCCCGGCGGTTGGGCCGTCATTCTCGCGTGGCCGGATCATCAGCAGGAACTCAGCGGCGGCACGCCCGCCACCACCAACAACCGCATGGAACTCCAAGCCGCCGTCGAAGGTCTGCGCGCGCTAGGTGAACCCTGCGAAGTCGAGTTCTTCACCGACTCCCAATACGTCCGCAACGGCATCACCGACTGGCTCAGGATGTGGAAATCCCTCGGCTGGAAAACTACAACCAAACAGCCCGTCAAGAATCAGGATCTCTGGAAGGAACTCGACGCCGAATCCGCCAGACACCGCATCACGTGGAAATGGCTCAAGGGCCACGCCGGCCATGAGTGGAACGAGCGCTGCGATCTCCTCGCGCGAACCGAAGTTCTCAAGATTCGCCAGCAGTTCACCCCTGACCGTCTCAAGACCCTCCGCCAGGAATTCCAAAACAACCTTACCCCGGTCGATCCAACGGGAACCCTCCCCGGAATCCTGTAGTCCTTCATAACCGGTTGAAATTGCACCGCGCTGCTTGTATGCTGGCCGCAACTCGGGCGGTTTGTCGGACAGGCTTGTCCGCCGTAGCCTTGGCGAAGGCTGAAGGCGAAAAGGAGACCAATGCAGAAACTCTATCGGCTATGGGTGAGTCTGATCTCGAAACTGCAATCGCCGTTCCTGTTAATCATCCGTTTGTATTGGGGATGGCAATTTTTTCTGACCGGCAAAGGCAAACTGATGCATCTGGACAAGATCGCCGGCTACTTCGCGACGCTGCACATCCCGATGCCCAAACTGAACGCCGCTTTGGCGGGCACCACGGAATGCGTTGGTGGACTGCTGCTCCTGCTCGGATTGGGCTCGCGCATCATCACCGTCCCATTGATCTGTGTCCTGACCGTGGCCTATCTGACGGCGGATACGGAGGCCGTGAAGAATATCTTCAGCAAACCCGACGCTTTTCTGTCCGCCGACGAATTCCTGTTCCTGCTGACCTCGGTGATCGTGCTGATATTCGGGCCCGGAGTCTTCTCACTGGATGCGATCATCGCCCGGGTACGAGGCCAGAAAAAGGCGTAATTGCTGACAGAATCGCTCCGTTTCGGTTTGCTTTCGGGGTGATGTTCAGCTAGTGTATCGAACGGCGTGAGTTAAAATCGTGGAGGCGCGGCGGGCGTACCGTTGCCTCGACAAATCCAAATTGGCTTTCGAATCGTAGTCTTGGGTACGGTGAAGTTTGGCGAAAATGAATGGAACCAACCGACCTGACAAGCATCCTATGAACATGCTGGGAGCCCGGTGACGATGCCTACGCAAGCCCTGAGACGACTTTTGTCCCGACGCGGTCGGCGCTCGATTCCACACATTTTCTGCCGCTCCCTCCCGCAAAGCATTTTCGGCAATGTCAGTGGAGTGCCGTTGCCCCGTGGCGTGACGGGGACGGTGGCCCAAAACAAACCAAACACCCAACCAGAGGAGACGGAATGAAGAGGACCACGAGAGCATTGGTCGCAGGCGCAGCCCTCGCCGGTTTGATGACCGGCGCGGTCGCGCGGACGTATGCCAGCCAGCAGCCCACGACAGCCACGAAGGGCACAAGCCTGACGAGCTGGGGTCAGTTGGATGACAGCGGGGACAAGGGCAAGCACGACTGCAAGGGCCAGAACAGCTGTAAGGGCCAGGGCGGTTGCAAGGGCGGAGACAATGGCTGCAAAGGCCAGAACTCCTGCAAAGGCAAGGGCGGTTGCAACACCAACAAGTCGAGCTAGTCAGCCGACGCAACGTGTGATTCCGGTGGGGGCGGCGCGAGCCGCCCCCATTCACATCATGCCCGCCAACCCATTCAACGGATTCACCGACTACGGGATCGGCATCGGCCTGCGGGTGCCGCATTACCAGCACATTCTCACGCGCAAACCGGTGGTGGATTGGTTTGAGATCATCTCCGAAAACTTCATGGTCGATGGTGGCCGTCCACTGGAAGTGCTCGACCAGATTCTGGAGCAATACCGTGTCGTCCAGCACGGCGTGTCGATGTACTTCGGCTCCGCAGACAAGCTGAACCGCGATCACCTCAAGAAGCTGAAGACGCTGGTCAAGCGCACCAAGACGCCCTGGCTTTCCGACCACCTGTGCTGGGGCAGCGTCGATGGCCGCTACACGCACGATTTGTTGCCCATGCCGTACACGTTCGCGGCGGCGAAGGTCACGGCGGAAAAGGTTCGGGCGGTGCGCGATTTTCTCGAAATTCCGATTGCCGTCGAAAACGTCAGCAGCTACACCGAATTTCACGCGTCGGAGATGACCGAGTGGGAATTTCTCACCGAGGTCGTCGAACAGGCGGATTGCGGGATTCTGCTCGATGTGAACAACATTTACGTGTCCTCAAAGAACCACAATTTCAATCCCTACGATTACGTCAACAACGTCCCGCACCATCGTGTCGCGCAAATCCACATCGCCGGCCACTCCAAGTTCAAGAAGTACATCCTCGACACGCACGATCATCCCGTGCTCGACCCGGTGTGGCAGTTGTACGCTCGCGCCACAAAGCTGGTCGGCAAGACCGCAACACTGCTGGAATGGGACGACAGCATCCCGTCCTTCGACGAGGTCCACCATGAGGCGCTCAAAGCGAACCAATTCATCCATGAGATCGAGCAGAGCGCGGCGCGCGCCTAGGGCCGGTTCGGCCAAACAACTCGGCGAACTGCAGGCGCTCATGGCCGGCGCGATCATGCGGTCGCTCGCGCCCGGCGATCGGATGCAGAAGGCATCGGCCCCCATCGCCAACGCCCTCATCAAACCCAACGACCGCCTCACGTCGTTTGAGCGGCTGGAGATTTACAACCGTCAGTACTGGTTCCGCATCCTCGACTGCTTCTACGACGACTATCCCGGCTTGCGGGCGGTAATCGGGGAGCGGAAGTTCGATCGTTTGGCCCGAGCCTATCTGGCGCGCTATCCATCTGCGTGTTTCACGCTGCGCAATCTCGGCAGTCGCCTCGAAAAATTTCTGCGCGCCGAGCCACAATGGATCGCGCCACACAAACGCTTGGCGCTGGACATGGTGCGCTTGGAATGGGCACACATCGTCGCCTTCGACGAGGGCGCGAAACCGGTTGTTCACGTGGACGATTTGCTGGGGCGCAACCCGTCGAAGGTGCGGCTTGGGTTGCAGCCGTACATGACGCTGCTGGAAGTCCATTACCCTGTCGACGACCTGCTGCTCGCCGCCAAGAAAGGCGATGACCGGCTCCGCGCGGAAGCCAGCAATGCCGTGGAGATTCACCAACGACACACCGTGCGGTTGAACATCCGCGGCCTGAAGCCGCGGCACCAATACATCGCCGTTCACCGGATGAAATGCTCGGTGTATTACAAAACGTTGACGCGCGAACAGTTTCAGGTCTTGCGCGCGTTGCAGCGCGGCGCGACGTTGGAGAAAGCCTGCGCCGTGTTGCTCGAACGCCGTGGAAGCGCCGCCAAAGTCTCCGCCGCGCAAGTCCAGCAGTGGTTTGCAGCCTGGGCGTCTTTCGATTGGTTCTGTCAGCCGTGAAAAAGATTGTGCGCCGCGTCGTCGCCATTTGCCTGCTGGCGCTGGACGAGTCGGGTGGCTATTCGTGGCCGGCAAAACGAATCGATTCGACCACGCGTCTTGCTGAGTCGCGTGATATTTCTGATATTGTGTGTTGCCGACGGCGCGATGGAGGCGTACACTTATGCGGCTGGCGGAACTTCAGGGAGGTCGTTCTGCTTGCATATTTTCGGGGAATCCCGCGGAAAGAACAAACATGATCGATCAATTGGTTCATACTGACAGCGAACGTCAAGCGAACGCGATGCCTTGGAAAGAGGTGGTCGCCAAGTACCAGGAACCCTCGGTGTGGCGCAGCACGTGGCAAATCGTGAATTCGGTGGTTCCCTACGCTGTCCTCTGGTATTTGATGTACCGCAGTTTGTCCGTGTCGTATTGGCTGACGGTGCCTCTGGCGCTATTGGCCGCCGGGTTTTTGGTGCGCGTCTTCATTATTTTTCACGACTGCGGGCACGGTTCGTTTTTCAAATCGCGCAAAGCGAATGATTTTTGGGGGATCATCGCGGGTGTGCTCACGTTCACGCCGTATTATTTGTGGCGCTGGGAACATGCGGTCCATCATGCCAGCTCGGGAGACCTGGATCGACGCGGGCGGGGCGATGTATGGACGTTGACCGTGCAGGAGTATCTCGAATCGTCACGCTGGAAGCGGTTTGCGTATCGACTGGCGCGCAATCCGATCGTGTTGTTTGTTCTCGCTCCGATGTACCTGTTTCTCATCCATCAGCGGTTTCCCACCAATGGCACCGCCGCGCGCGAGCGCCGTTCGGTGCACTGGACGAACCTGGCGCTATTGGGTGTGGCGGCGGCCATGAGTGCGGTGTTCGGATGGAAGGCGTACCTGATCATTCAATTCTCGCTGGTCGTAATGGCCGGCTCGGCAGGCGTGTGGCTGTTTTACGTGCAGCATCAATTTGAGGGTGTGTACTGGGAACGTGGGGACGACTGGGATTACACCGCAGCGGCATTGCAGGGGAGTTCGTTCTACAAACTGCCGAAAGTACTGCAATGGTTTTCCGGCAATATCGGCTTCCACCACATCCATCACTTGAGCCCGCGGATTCCCAATTACAACCTGGAACGATGCCACAAGGCGGAGCCGCTATTCAACACGGTGCCGGCCATCACGCTGTTTTCCAGTTTCAAATCATTTACTTTCCGCCTCTGGGATGAACAGCGCCGCAAACTCGTCGGCTACAGCCATCTCCGCGCGATCCGTCGGCAGGCGCGGCAGGGCTTTGACCGGAGTGTTTCTTGATCGACCGTTCAATTCTTTGTAGTCCTTCCATCATAAGAACTTCAGCTGGTCACTGTCGAGTGTGAGTCGCCATGGGTAACAGCCATGCAGGCCCTGACAGGCGGCCGGCGGGTTGCGAGCATGGAACCTGCTATTTCCAAGGACTGGTGTCGTGCCCGGGCGGTGCAACGAAGCCCGGGGATGCGAAGCGCAAGGAGATACGAAGTGAAGCAGGCCATTCGGTATTGCGTTGTTTTATTGTGCGGTGTGTGGACGGCGTCGGCCCAGACAAACCTGCCGGCGCGGCCGACGCAGCCGACCCGGTTGATGACGGCGATTGGCGAGTGCGAGAGCCGGATTGGGGGCGTGGAGGTTGTTGTGTCCGGTGTCGTCGAACAAGGGAAAGCGGCCCTCCGGATTCAGTGCCGGTTGAACCACGTCGAGACGGCGTGCGAAGTGGAGCCCACCAACGCGCTGGCGGTCGCTCAGTTGATCGAGAGCGTCGCAACGGGTTTGAAGAATGGAAAGCAGTCCGCGCGGCAGTACCAGAACATCGAGGTCAGTGCGTTTGAACTGCAGGACAAGAAGTTCGTCGAGATCATGTTTCATCATGGGGACGCCAGTGCGCGAGAACCCGGATGTCGATTGTGGCTGGATTCGTACAACGCCCTGAGTTTGGCACGCCTGATCATCTCCGGGAAAGCGGTCGCCGATTGGCTGGAACCGCGATTGGCCGCGTTGGAGTAGGGGACACGCCGCCGGTGGTGCTCCAAGGGGCTTATCCAGTTAGCGGAGCTCGTGAATGCATGGGTTGCTCAGTGTTGGTAGGCGCCGAGATCGACCCCGCCATTGTAGTTCGTGCGCGGTTTGCCGGTGATGTCGAACGTGATGCCGGGCAGGTTGGGCAAACTCGACAGCGGTGTGCCCGCGCCGATGCAGGGCGAGGTCGATTGCAGGTTATAGTTGTTCCCGCTCGAATTCGTCGCGCTCCCAAACGACAGGCTCACAAACTGCGGGTCGTTGGTCATGCCGTGCGCATCGAACCCGAGCGCGCGCTCGACGTTGATCGAGCCGTTGGTGTTGAATCCCGGCTGGTTGTTCCACCAGAAATACGGGCCGTTGCCCCGATCGCGCCAATCGTTATAATCAACCGTCCATTGGCTCACGGGATACGTGTTCGTGGTTGAACCCAGCACCAGCAGCGTGCCTTGGGAGTACCCGTTGGCCGTCCACGAGTACGCGAGGTTGTTTTCTACCTGCAAGTAGGCGTTCGACGGCCAGAGTGCCGCCGGCGTCGTGAACGGCGCTTCCCATGTAATCGCCGTGTTGTACGCGCCGTTGGTGAGGTTCACGATGAACGTGTTGTTGAGGATCCGGTTCGTGCCGCCTTCATCCAACTCGTATGACAACAATATCGGCGGCGCGCCTCCGCCATTCCACGCGTTCGTGATGACCGTCCCACAACAATTGCTGTAGATGTTCTGGCCGCTCGTGGACAGGCCAGCGTTGGGCACGTCGAACAAGTTGTTATACACGTTCACGCTCGGCGCGTATTCCAGGAACATGCAGGCCGTGAACACCTCATTGGGTTGCGTCGTGTGAAATACGTTCCCGCAAATAATGTTATGCGGGCCGTTGGTCACATTGAGGTTGCTCGTCCGCCAGAAGATCGGATCCTGGTGGGGCGAGTAATCGTAATTGTAACCCGTCCAGTTCGGCGGCGAGTACGCCCAGCCCATCCCCGCAAACGTGTTCCCGCTGATCGTGACGTAATCCAGCAATCCCGCGACGCCCGCCACGTCGATCCCCCATACCATGAAATCGTGAAAATAGTTCGCCGCGAAAACGATGTTCGACGTGTTGGCCGTGTGCGCCATGTCAATCCCCGTATGCATGTGGGTGAACTGGCAGTTCGTCACGGTCAATCCCGTGCCGCTGCCGACGACCTCGATGGCCGCGGCAGAGTATCGTCCGTCGCTCTGGCTCACCGAGTAGGCATCCATCGGGATCGTGTTGTAGCAGTAGCCGAGGTTGTGCACATAGCAGTTCGCAACCGTCACGTTCTGAAACGTGCTGTTGCAGAAGATCCCGAATCCGTTTTTCGAGTGCACGCCTGTGCCGGGATCGGCCGGCAACGTCGCGCTGCCGCCGATCGGCCCGATCTCCAGATTGCTGAACACCAGGTTATTGGCCGGCACGCCATTGGCAAAGAACGCCGCCACGTAGTTGCTCGTGTACCCATCCGTGAAGATCGGACGATTGGTCGTCGTGCCCCAACTCGGCGAGGACGTATACGTGATCGGCGCGTTGCTTGTGCCCTGCCAGAACAGGTTGATCCCCGCCTGATACAACGTCGCGCCGTCGCCCGCCAGCGTGTATGTCACCCCCGACTTGAAAAATACGTTCGTGCCAGGCAACAAGACCGTCGCCTTCGCGTTGCCCGTCGCGTTCGTGTCACCCGGGCAATGCTTGAACGCGCTGTTGGTCGACGTGCCGGTGTTGCTGTCGCTGCCGCCGGCGAAGTCCACGTACACCCCGGCATTCGTGATCCCCGCGCCTCCGCCGCCGCCGCTGGTTGTACCGGAGTTGGTGATGACGGTCCAGTCCGTGAGCGTGATCGAGTTGAGATTGGTTTGTGCGAAGGCGCGCAGGCTGAAGCCTGCGGCTATGAGAGCAACGATTGCGATGATGCGTTTCATTGGTGCGTGATGGTTACCTCCCAGAGATTGCTATGGATGCCGGTGCCGGCTGTGATTGTGGCCCAGTCGTTGGATGAAACGATGATCGTGGCGCGGCCGATGCCGTTTGAGACTGAGCCGGTCGCGTTGGTGATCGTCAGGATGTTCAACGTCGCGCCCATGCCAGACGAACCCTGCAGCTTGACCATCGCGGCGGTGGCGTTCACAACACAGCCGGTGTACCACGTCTGCGCCCCGTTCGTCGTCACCAGTACCGGCACCGGCGGAGCGGCGCGCAGGCTCACGGCCATCAGTAACAGGAGCGCCCATGTGGCGATGCGGTCGAGTTTCATGGCAGCGAGATCACCTGTTTCTGCGTCAGGTTATTGGTCGTCCCGATCCACAATCCATTCGTCAGCACGCTCAGCACCATCAACCCATTCGTATCATCACGCAGTACCAGCGCCACCACGTTCGAGTACGCCGCGCCGAACGTCCCGTTCCCGCCAAACAGGAACCCGGCGAAACGGTTCGTGCCGAACTGGGCCGCGTCGGTCGCGTTGGTGCTGTACTGATTCCCCACAGTCGATCCGTTGGTGCTCATGCCCGTCGACCGCCAAATCGCCAGGAAGTCTTCGTTGCTCGCCACCCCAATGAATGCTGCACGCGGCAACGATGAATTGTTCGTCGAGGCGATCGCGCCCATATTGATCCAGTCGCTGTTCATCACCGCGCCGGTTGCGCTCGTCGCCTGATGACCGCCGGCCTTTATCCACAATGCCGGGAAGTTGGTGTTGTTACCGGGATACCACGCGTGGTTGTCCACGTCCTGCGTGCTGAGTTCGTCTATGATTATGTTCGCCGTTCCCGCCTGCGTACTGTAGCCTGCGTTTGCGTACGGCTGCCCCAGGCTTAAATTGACGCTCATGTGCGGCGGATCGAAATCGAAGGTAAAACCCGGGCTGCCTTGGGATGCGTCCACTTCCCAGACGGCTGCCAGGTCAGTGTTGAGCCCGATCTTGAACTCCTTTGTATAAACCGAAGTGCCGGTGTCGTGCTTGAACACGAAGCTCGCCTTTGAATCCGCGGAGACGTAGAACGCCTGGCCCGTAAAATTCGACGACAATTGTACGTCCAAATCGCCGCCGAGCGCATTTTGCGTGAGCGTCCCCGTCCCACTGCTGCCGTTCAATGTCGTATGGTCATAGACCAAGCTCGAAGGGTCGCCGGCACCGGGTGTCAGGTTGCTAATCGTGCCGCTCACGGTCAGTGTCCCGCCGTTGGTCAAAGAGAACGCCAGCCCCTGCGTATTGGCATTGGTGACCGAGAGCGTCGCGCCGTGGAGCACGAAATTGGTTCCACCCTGAACGAGTTGAACTGTATCGAAAACCACGTTGCTGAATCCGACCGTATTCGTGCTCTGATTTTGAGTGAAATAGGGCACATTGGTAAAGATGATTCCGTTGACGTTGTTGTACGTATTGCCGTTGTTGGCGTTCTCCAAAAACGTCACGGCGTTGGTGGACGCCCCCGCGGGCAATCCCTGTACGGTCGTCCACCCGATCGGCAAACCTGTGTTTGGGTCGAAGGTCACAACCAGATAGTTCCCCGCGCCGCCGATCGTGCCGCTGTTGTTTGAGAAACGCGCCAGGAGATTGGTGGCCACGCTTCCGATTCCGGTCAGATTCGTCCCGTTGAGCGCACCCGACAGGTTGGCCGCGCTGACCGTGCCCGTCACGCTCAAATCTCCAATGATGCTCGGCGAATTGCTGATGACAGTACTGCCTTTGATAAAGACCGGCGCGGTGAAATTGTTCGTTGCCGTGAACGTGTTGTTGCTGGCGACCAAGGCAACCTGTGTCCCGTCGACATTGTACGCATCGCTGCCGTCCGTGCCGCGGACGACGATCGTCGCGAAGCCTGGCTTGTTGGTGGTCCATCCATTCAACGCGCCGCGCGTGAATGTGCCGACGTTGGCCGTCGCCACGTCCATGCTCTGCGTCGTGCCAGTGGTGTACGTGTTGTTGCTTTGAACCATCGCAAATGTGCCGCTCGTTACCGACACCGATTGCGTGTTCTGGCCGCCTGGTGATGTCGTAATCCCGAATCCACCGGCCACGACATTGCCATTGGTGAACCCGCCGATGCTGGTGAGGTAGCCAGCTGGATTGCCGGCCCGCGGATAGAAGTCCGTTGTATCCCCGGTCGAAACGACGGGGCCGCCGTTGAGTTGTACGCCCGTCATTTGATTGCTGACAACGATTGAGAAATCCGCGCCGAGGCCGTTGGTGCCGGTGCCTTGTGGTGTGAGCAGCGCGCCCGGCTCGGCGACGAGGACCGTATTCGTGCCGCCGCCGCCGCTGGAGCCGATGAACTCCAGGCTGCCACGACGAACGCCGTTGGGGAAGTTCGTGAGGGTGAGGGAAAACTGTGACGGATCGAGGACCACCTGCTCGACGTCGCCAGTGACGTTGGCGAAGAGTCGGATGTTGTAGTCGTTGGCGGCGAACGACGCGGCGTTCACCACGAAGAGCACGAAGAACACGAAGAATGGACGAAGTTTCATGGAATCACCAGTTGGAAAAGCAATTTGACGACGACGTCGGTCGCGCCGCTCGGGGTGACGATCTGCGCTGAACACGTCGTGTTCGGCGGACAGATCAGGTTGTTGCTCGATGTGTTGATCAACACGTAGTTTTGGCCGGTGGCTAGGCTCAGCGTCGGCGTCTGCGCCGTCCCGCCGAAGAGAAGCTGGACCACCAGCGAGCCGCCGCTGGGCGCATCGCCGTTGACGATGATCTCCGCCTGCAGAAGCTGGCGCTGAATACCGATCGCGTGCGGGTCGCGAATGTCGTTGGTGTGGGCCGAGCCGGGGAACCGGCAGTCCTGCGGATACAGCTGCATCTGCGCGATCTTCTGCAACGCGGTGTTGATGACGGCATAGGCTGCCGCGGGCGTGAGGTTTTGCCCGACGAGGTCCTCGGTGCCATTGACAAGAGTGCTCATTGGTCACCTCGGGACGCGGCCAGATACCCTCGTCGGACTCGGGCATCAGGCCCTACAACATTGAGATTCGTGTTCATTGTTTTGTCACCGTGATCGAAGCCGGGTTGAGGGCGCGAAGGCCGTTCATGTAAGGGTAAACGTTGAACTTCACGGATGCGGGGAGCGAGCCGTTGTCGGCCAGGTTGGTGGCGGCGTCGTAGACGTAACCGCAGGCTTCGTAGCGGTTCACCACGTCACCGGAGGAAGGGATGATGGTTAATGGGGAGACCAACGTAATGGTTGCTGCGGAGATGGAGGCCACCCGGCCGAACCATTCTCCACCGGCATGGACGACCGAGATGCGGTCGCCGGCTTGGATGTTCGAGGCAGACGAGACCGGGAATGTTTGGCTGGTGATGGCGCCCGAGGCGACAGTCGTGGAGATGCTGGTCCGAACGGCGACCGTCGCGGTGCGGACAACCGTGCCGCCGACGATGACATCCACCTGGCATTGCGTGACCTCGCTGGCGATGGCGGGATCGAATTCGCACGGGTTGGTTTCCGCGCCGAATCCGAATGGACGGTTGCACAGGTCCCATGCGAGCGCGATGTCGGAGGCCGGCGACGTGCCCGCGCTGCTGTAGGTCGGGTTCATGATCGCGCCGAGGCCATTGGCGTTGGGATTGACCGCGGCGCGCGGGCACAGAGCGCGGTTCTCGACCACGGCTTGGGCGGCGAGCGCCTCGGCCAGCGTCGGCGACAATCGGCTGCCAAACGGGATGCCCTTGAATGAAACCGTCGT
Organism: Verrucomicrobiia bacterium; assembly: GCA_052146795.1. Taxonomy (GTDB): domain Bacteria; phylum Verrucomicrobiota; class Verrucomicrobiia; order Palsa-1439; family Palsa-1439; genus Palsa-1439. The sequence continues at coordinate 15,111 of JBKQMH010000001.1, read as the reverse complement.
GCCGAGGACCCAGGCGGGTTGACCGAGGATGTTGTAGAGCGGCTGGACGGCGAAGATCCAAATGTCCCCGGTCGGCGCATTGTTGGGCAGTGTGTCCGAGAGTGGGCCGTAGATGCCTTGGATGCGATATGTGTTCGAGCCGAGGTAAATCAGTTCCTCCGCCGCATACAGCGATGCCGTATCGCCGCTGCCGATAAGGATGAGGAACTGGTACGAGAACCACCCGTTGTCGTTGACGCTCTGCCAGGAATCGATGTCTTGGCTCGCCGGGTTGAAATCGATGTAGGCGCTGCGGTCCATTGTGAACAGCGGCATCTGCGAATCGAGGATGGTGCCCCCGGGGTGAAACAGGGCGTCGGAATCAGCCTCGGTGTAATCGACAGGCGGATTCTCGATCGAGTCCCACAGCGAGAATCCCTGCGCATCCGGATCGGTGCGGGCCGCGAAAAGCACGAACCGCTTGCTACCGTCGGTCGCGAATTCGTGGGGACACTCGAACGCGTCCTGCACGCTGATCCGGTTGAACGGCGTAGCCGGGCCAACCGGCACGCCTTCGCCGCCGGAGCCGGTGGCTGTGTTCACGACGGGCAGGTAGCCGAACACGTCGGGCGCGACATCGATCTCGATCGTCTCGTCGCCCGGGCCTTTCTCGCGTACCGCCAGCACCACGAGCGGATTGCCCGGCTGATAACCGAACGCGGCTGGCAGCGTGCCGATGGTCGGCGCGTTGAGCGAGATGATGTCGCCGAACTGGATCGGGAACGCGCTTCTGCCGCAGATCAGTGTATCCGGTTTCTTGGGCAGCGCCTCCAGCGCCTTCATCCGCAGGCCGATCAGTCGGGCGGTGGGCAGGTTGGTCACCATCGGCAGATCGAACTCGACGGCTTTCTCATCATCGCCCACGTCGCCGGCGCCGGGCAGCGAGAGTGTTGTGTCGCGATAGAATCGGCCGGCGTCGCGGTACTTCACCGTCACGTGGTGGGGGAGTTCGTACCATGCGCCCGGGCGGATCTTGTAACCGACGATGTCGTCGGCTTCGAGGGTGAGGGCCGTCACGAACACATTGCCCGGCAGATAACCCATCAGCCGCGGCGCGATCAGGCCGTTGGAGATCGTCAGCGCGCCCTGGACGTTGCCGAGGATGTCCTTGATCAGGTTGCGCGCGTCGGCTTTCTCCGTGGTCATGTAATTCAGCCCGGCGTAGTTGGCCTGGACGGCGAAGGCGTTGAATTGGTTGACGTCGAGTAGCGCGGGGTTCAGCGCGAAGCCAGAAACGGTCGATGTGAGCAACTCGTAGATCATCGCCGCGACATTGGCCCCGCTGTTGGCCGCCGCGGCGTTGGATGTCACCAGAATGCTCCACTGGGCCGCGTCACCGAATACAACGGGCGGCGTCGAGTAGTTTGACCAGGTCAGAGTGACCATCAACCCGAGCGAACCCACCGCGAACGGGATGCCGCTAGTGATCAGCGCCGACCCGGGCGTGTCCGTCCCGGCGAGCGTAGTCCAGGACACGTTAAGCTGGTTGAGGTTTGAGGCCCATTCCGCCGTGAGCGAATAGAACATCGTCTTGCCGCCGGTGAAGGCGCTCACGTTCGTCGCCACTGCGATCGACTGGCCCTCGGCAGCGGCGTTGCCCGGGTTCGGCGAGACCGTCGCACTGAACGGCGTACCCGGCGGCGCCGGTGGAATCCGCGTCACATTCACCGCGATCTGGCAGAGCGTGTCGGCGCTGCCGATGCGGAAGCCCTTCGTGCCGGGACGCGGACCGTGGAACACGGCATAGCACATGCCGCGATAGAACGGCGCGTTGGGGATGAATTGCGCCAGGATCGGGTCCTGCGTCTGCGTGTCGAGGCCGAAGTAGAAACAGATCGTGCCGCGCTGGGCGTTATCGGTGAGGATGACCGAGCCGACGCCCTGCGTGGCGCTAGCTGTGGTTGCGGCGCTGGCGATGGTGACGTTCCCCGTCCAGATCAATTGATTGTCATACCAGATGGCATTGATGGAGTCGACGGGGCCGATGCACAGCCCGAGCGCGAATGTGCGGTAATCGCGTTCCCCGCCCGACACGATGCCTCCGCCTTTGCCCGATGACCCGCTGGAATTGTACGTGTGGTTTGTCCACGCGACCAACGTGCCGGACAAATCGCGCGTGCCCCACAGCACCGGCCACGGCGTGCCCAGCACGTTCGACGCGATTCGCGCCGAGTTGGTCATTCGCCGCGAGGCATTGGCGGGAGGCGTTGGGGCGGCGAGGATGCTCAAGGCGACACCTCGGGGTCGAGCAGGCGATAGACAAAAAACAAATCCGCCAGCCAGTGCGCTTGGTTGAGCGGTTCCTCGTTGAATCCGTTCCGGCTGAGATGCGCGAAATGGACCGGCAGCCGCTGGCAGACGAGGCCCGTATGCGCGCCGCTCATCCCGTTGGTGAACAACAGCACGTCGCCGACGCGAAAGATTGGAAGCGGCAGTGTGGCAGCGGCTCTATGAGCCGCTGATTCTTCTGCGCGCCTCACAGAGGCGCGGCTACACTCCCGTTCCCACACCAGCTCGGCGACGCCCGTGGCCATGATGCGCGTCCGCAGGGTGTACATGCTGTCGCCCGCGGCTTCCATCTTGCGGTAGTCGGGAATCTCGATGTGGCGCGGCAGCGCACCAATCGCCTTGAACGCGTGGACCCAGAACAAACAATCGCCCGTTACACCGCACCGCATCTCGTTGGGACGCGTCCCCGCGTGCGCCCAACGCGTCCCCGCCCATTGCTGTAACTGACACTTCAGCGCGTCGATCCGCTCGGGCGTGCGGAAGTAGGGCGCGTGCGCTCCCCGGAAATCCTTGGCGTCGCTCATGACGTCGTCTCCAAGCTCGGGTGCTCGATCGGAATATCTGTGCCCCCGAAATTTGACAGGTTGCCGATCGTCACCGTCGTGCCTGTGTTGGCCACCCAGGCGATGGTGAAATCGAAAATGCCGGGCGAACCGCCCGGGCAGCGCACGATCGTCACGTACCCATTGGTCGCGGTGGGTTGCTGGGTAATGGTGGGCTCGGTGTCGGCATTGCTGTTGATGGTGACGTGGTACCCCGCTTGAGCGGGGGGGCCGACCAGTGCGGGCGAGGCGCCGGCGAGCGTGTAGACCGGGTTGGTGATAATGCTCGACCCCTGCGACGTCCACGTCGGGTCCCATGAGTTATCCGTGCCCGCGCCGAGATAGATGTCGCCGATCTGGTTCGAGTTGTTCCGCATGTACTTGATCCACACCTGGGTCGCCGTGATGTAGACGTATGCCCCCACCGGGTTCTGCGTGCTGTCGGCGGAAAGCACCGTCGAAAGCAGTTCGAGCGAGATCCGCAGCGTGCCCGGCGAGAATGTGCCCGGCACGGCGGCGACCGCGCCCGATGGGATGTGCACGGTCTGGCAGGTGTTGCGCGTTCGATCGCATCCATAGAACGCGGCCACGACCGTGCCGACCCCGAGCAGCGGCGGGAACATTTCCAGGTACAGATCGCCGTAGGTGCTGCTGCCGACGAGGCGTTGCGCCGCGCCGTTGACATTGAGCGTGAAGGTGAAATCGAGTCCGCTCACGGGATCGGTCGCGGTGTACTGGATCAGGCCCTGGATGAACGGCGAGCTGATGGCGCCGGTGGCGGTCATGAACGCCGCGGCTGCCGCGCCCCATTCGAGCGCGCTGATCACGATGCCATTCATCTGGAGGACGGTGCCGGTGACCTGGACGTGCGGCATGTCGGCATTGCAATCGACGGCCGCGCCGTTGCCGGTCGAGAACAGCGACTTCGGACAATCGATGCTGAACACCGGCCGCGGCACGAGACGATCGAGAATCTTCGTGATGTGGTCCCATTGCGTGGCCAGCCTGGCTTTCGCCGATGAGCCGCCCGACCCGGGATCGATGTTCAATTCCAGCCCGGCACCGTTGAGTTCCAGCGTGTCATCGGCGTGCAAGTAGCCGACAAACAGCACGTCCACCACTGGCATCCGCGTGCCGCTGCCGTTATCGACCGTGGCGACCCCGGACTCGGAGGCAGGGTTGCGGTGGACCTTGTAGATCGTGATCCCGAATGTCAGCGGCCAGATGCGGTTCACATAATCGGCGAACGGCTCGATGGTCGGATCGACCTGCAGCGTGATGTCGTGCGGATCGAGCGCGGTGCTCTCGTTGCGAAAGACCTGGCTGGCATCGAACTCAATCGCCGCCGGCACGTAGGTGCGCGTCATTGGCGTGTTCGGCGCGGTCCAGTCCTGCGCGTAGTTGGCCAGGTCGGTGAAACTTACATTGCCTTGGAAGCCGCTCGAGTACGTCCATGAACCCCAGCCTGCCGGCGGCGTCACCCGGCCGGCAGTCGCGCCATTGTTGTACGCGTCGCGCCTGATCCAGATGTGAAACAGCAGCGCCACCTGCCGCTCGCGAGCGGTTTCCAAGGCAGTCCATGCGAGAGGGACGGTTCTCACGCCACCAACTCCATCCCCACACGCGTACCGGAGGCATCCCCGCTACCCGCCCCGATCACCTCGGCGTATTCTTTTTCGAGTTCGGTGAATGCCAGGTTCGCCGTGGCGACGACGGGCGCCTGCAGGTCCAGCATCAGGTCATCCGCGGCGAATTGCACCAGTGTCAGCAGACCGATCTGGCACTGGTTCATCGACACGGCGGAGCCGAGCGGGTTGTTGATCGTTACGCGGTTGGTCCCTCCGCTGAGGTTGATTATTTGCCGGATCCAATAGTTGAACCCATCGGTGATGAAAATGGCGCGTCGCAGGTCCGCGCCGAGGTCATAGCGCGAGGCGAACTGGGTGGAATTCAGGAGCTGGAGCGTCGTGTCGCCGGAAGAAATGTTGGCCGAGAGTTTCAGTTCGTCTTTGAGCGCGGGCAGCCAAAATCGGTCGTAACGTCCCTTCCGATCGTGAAAGAACTGCCAGAGCAGGGCGCGATCGGCGAGGCCGTCCATGCCCACGCGATGCGAGACGCGCTGGCGGAGGTAGATCTGGAAAACGGCCAGCGACTCGGCGTTGAGCCCTTGCGCGACGTAGTGCGTGCCCTGGGTGATGCTCGACTTCGGCGACTGCGACCAGTCGGCGATCAGCGGCAGCACGGGCAGCCCGATGTAGCTCGGGTACGTCGGCGCGGTCGTGAACGCGACGGCGGACATATAATTCAGCGCCTCATCGAATGTCAGCTCGATCTCCGAAACTTCCGGCGACAGCACGTCTTCGCCGTAATCCGCGACCTGGCGACCGCGCATGAGCGGCAGGACTTCATCGCCGGCGTTGAACGCATTGGTGAGGCCCGGCGACGGGATCGTGATCGTGTTCCCGCTGATCGAGGAGATCTCGAAACCTTCGACCGTCAACGCCTGCGGGCTGCCGGCAGGAAACGCGCTGACGAGGACGCCTTCCCCGCGCCAGTCGACGAAGGCGGTGCTGGATACCGACAAACTGGTGGCACCCGCGGAAGCGTTGGCGGTCAACACAATTCCCTGTTCGCTCCACAACGGAATCCCGAGCAGCGTGCCCGGCGGGTTGACCTCGCGGAACGCATCCCACTGCCTGCGAAAATCCCGGTCGGGCAACAGCTTGAACTTGATCTGGCGCTGGCCATAGTCCCGTAGCGCCGTCCGCGTCATCGATCCCGCACTGGACTCGATCCCCTGGTTCGTCGCAAACGTGGACCGGAGCGTTACTCCCCCGGCCCAGTTCGCCCGAAACGGCAATATGGTAAGCCCGCTGATCATGCCTCGCTTCGATGTCCTCCGTTGCGGGTGACGAGGCGCGAGGTGCGCACCGCGTTTTTCGCCAGATGATCGAACAATTGTTTCTGCATCTCACTGGTGGACATGAGACGGTTGATCTCCTCATTGCCGATGCCGAGCATAACGAGCGGTCCGCCGACGGAGACATCCACCGGCGAGATGCCTGTGCCACCAACGAACCCGCCGCTGGCGAATGCCGGCATTGCGACCGCGCCGCCCATCGCAAATGTCCGGTGACTCATGGCGGCATGGATCGCTTCGCGTGGGATGTTCCGCGTGTTAATGGCGTCCATTGCGGCGGTGCCGTAATAGCGATGGGCGGCGGCGGTATGGACGTATTCGTTGTGCGACAACCACGCGGGAATCGAATCGCTTGTTTCGCTGCCCGGTCCATGGACCACGCCGCCGGCGGCGTGGCGTGTGGCCGCCAGAATGCCGATAGCGGCGGCGATAACTGCGACAACCGCGAGGACACCAGCGGCGTTTGCGCCGAACGTGGCGGCGGCTTGGGTGGCGGCAGCGGGCGCGGCGCTGGCGGTGATCTGCGCATTGGTGGCCGCTTGCTGAGCACCAGCTTCGCGGGTTTGCGCCATGCCGATGGCGTGGGCGATGCCCTGTTGAATGACCATCTGGATCAGGCCTTCGATGACCTGAGTGACGAACCCGCGGAAGGCATCGCGGGCTTTGCCGGATCCTTCGATCCACTCCGTCAGCGCGCGAGCTGAAGTCGTGGAGAAGTTTCGCAGCGTCGTGGCCGAGAAATGGTCGACCTGCCGTTCGAGGTCGCCCCAATCCTGAAGGAGTTTGGCCAGTTGCGAATGCGTGCGCCCCACTTCGGCGGTGCAGGCCCGTTGCGCGTTCGTGGCCAAGAGCGTGGACGTGGTGAGTTGACGCGCGGCCTGATCGACCTGATTCAACTGACTGGCCATCACCTGGGCGTTTTGCGTGCCCTCGGTGGTGACGCGGAGGACGATTTCGGCGATGTTATTGCCGGGCATGGCGGTTCAGGGGTTGGGCGAGTCGTGGCTCAGGATGAGACGGGCACGCCTTGACGGATAAAACTGCCGAGGAGGCGGTCGGCTGCATTGGTGTTCTTTCGTCCTTCGATGGCGTTGTGGAGTTCATCGCAGTATTTTTTCCAGTCGCGCGGTTTGGTTACCCATGGGAGGCCGGTGTAAAAGGCGGCTTCGATAAGGCCGTGCTGCCAGTTTTTGAATGCGGCATCGAAGGCGTCGTGGAGTTCATAGTCGGTCAGCTCGTCGACCCGGTGGCCGCGGGCACGGAGGAATTCGGTGGCGTCATTAACGACAACCACGATTGGAGGTTCTCCAGGACCGCGGCCATGACTTTTTTTCGATGGGGGAATGGTTGAGCGCGAGGGCGCGCTCAACCACCACGAAGGCGGAATCCTGGGTGAGGGAGTCGAACCAGGGTTGATCGGCTCGGCAGTAGCCTCGCCCTCCCGAGTCTTCCGCGCGTTCGACGGAACGAAAGACAAGGAATTGCTTGTCGAAGCCGAGGTCGACCCATTTCATCATGTCGGTGTTCGAGAGGCGCTTGACGATGATGGATTCGCGACGGCCGTCCTCGTAAACGACCTCGAGCGGGTCTCGCAAACGCGGTTTGGCGTTGGTTTGGGTATCAGTCATGGACCCTCATCATTTGATTTGGCGAAGGTAACCGAACGGGTAGGTGGGATCGCCGCTGGGGATGGGGGTAATTTTGTAGTCCCATTCCATCGGTTTGTCGGGTGAAAAGCCCGGTTTGCCGGCGGGCTCCAACCTGGATTTGGCCATGTGGCGGAGCCAGACCTGCTCGGTCGTGCGGCCCTCGTTTGGCGGGAGCACCATGTAGAGGTAGAACTCGCCGTAGGTGAAGCCGACGTACGTTTCGAGTTTGCTTTCGACGGTGGAGATCGACGTGAGGTTGAAGGTCAACGCCATCACATCCGAAACGGAAAACATGCCGCCGGTGAGGGGCTTGACCGCGCCGAGTTCGGTGTCGAGATCGTAATCGGTGCCGAAGGTGGCGGTGGTGCTTCCCTTTGCGACAACGACGTTGGCGATTTCGAAGCCGGCGATTTTGTGCCACATATTGAGCGCGGCGACGGTGATGTTTTGGGTCGAGCCGGTGGCCGATGCCTGGGTGAAGGCGGTCTGGCCGGTGCCGAACAGGGCGAGGTCGAGCGCGGCCGGGTCCGGCGAGTTAACCTTGATGGTGATGGGCAGTTCGAGGCGTTTGATGGGGCGGGCCTCGGTGATCAGGGTGCCGGTGGCGCGGGCGGTGCGGAAATCGGTCGCTTCCAATTCCTGATCGAATGCGGAATCGGTGACGTTGCCGAGATCGAGCAGCACGCCGGTGTAATTGGCATTGAACAGAGCGACCGCGCCGCCCTGCCAGACATCGCCGACGGTGAGACGATTGCGGATTGCGAGATTGGCCATGGGTGATTCTCCTAGAGTTGTACTCGGGTTCTCATTGGACTTCGTAGACGGCCTCGGTGGTGGTCTGGCCGAGCAGTTCCAGACCGACGAAAATGAATGGTTCGGCTTGCGTGATGGGGGACCACCCACGCAACTGGCCGGCGGTGGCGGGCGGCGAACCGGTGGGGCCGACGACGAGATTGATCATGTCGTAGGCGCCGATGACGCCGGGGCCGCCCTGGGAAAGCTCCCTGGTTGCGCGTAACGACCGGGCGCAGAGGAACAGCGACCAGACGCAGTTCAACTCGTTGCGCAATGTGCCCTGGGTAACCGGCTGGCCGAGCGTGCGCGCGCCGCGGAACTCCTCGGGTTTGTTAAGCATGCGGTCGAGCCGCAGCCAGGCGGACGGGGCGGTTTCGCGGGCCACGGCGAGGAACACCTCGGCTTTTTCGCCGCGGAAGACGTCGACGCGATTGAAGAACGGGCGCGTGTTGTCATCGGGGCGCGTGGCGGAGCTGATCTTCGCGATCATGGCATCCTCAATATCTATAAGATAGTCGCTCATGATTGTGCCCCTGAGACCTCAGCGAAGTATTCGTCGATGCGGGATTGGATGAGGGCGTCGGCGTCGGGAGTCAGTTCGCCGCTGTCCCAATCGAATGGGGCCGTTGGGCGACGAGGGATGCGGACCTGTTTTTTCCGTGCCCAGCCCGGATCGGAGGTCGGGCGATTGGACGACCTGTTGGACGGACTGTCCGGCGTGTATGAGCCGAGTGGATAAGAAAATGTCAGCCATGGAGCGGAGGTCGCTTGCACATCCGCGCCGAATTCGTGAATGGCCAGCAGGTCCCAACCAGCGCCGACCGTGAGATCGCTGCCGACAGTGATTTCCAACGGCCCGCTTTGTCGTCCGATGATAGAGGCTTTCATGCGTCCGCTATCCACGAGCGTGGCGCCCCCAAGGGCCTGCGCCCGGTACGAGGGACCCGCTTCCCAGCGTTCGTTCGGACCGGCGTCGATGTTGTCCTGCCACATTTGTGCGAGGTCGGAGGCGAGTTGGCCGAGGAGCGGATCGGGATTGTCGAGGCTATCGGCGATCAGCCGGAGGCGGAGGCCCTGATCGTCGAATCCGCGTTGTTCAATGGAGAAGGGCATTGTCAGGAATGGCTGATGGAAAATGGGTGATGGTTCATGGTTACCAGCCTCGCAATCGGCGGCGATCGAAGGTTCCTTTGTGGCCGGTGGTTTCGACGGCGGCGGTGCGGGCTTCGGCGCCGGGGACGACCTTGCTGGTGCCGATGGTGGCTTTGCCGTCGCGAACATCTTCGAGCCAGGCGATGGCACGGTTGTAACCTTCCTGTACGCCTTTGTAGGCTTCGAGGATATGCGGTTTGTCCTTCAGCGCGTAGTACTCGAACATATCGAGCGCGAACCCAACGAGGGTGGCCTGGATGTTGGCGGCGTCCGCGTCGTTTACCGTCATCGGGAACTGCAATTTGTCCGACGTGAGGCTGCTGGCTTCGCCGTTGACGCGGGCGATGATCGTGTCGCGGAGGGTGGTGTTGAGCGTACCCGTGGGATTGACCGGGTCGTCGAGCCACTGGATGAGCAGGTTCGGGCTGAAGGCGTTGGTCACGTCGGTGGCGGCGAGGAATGCGGAGATGATTGTGTTCATGGTTGATCGTTGCGCCCCTCACCCTGGCCCTCTCCCCCGTAGGGAGAGGGATCGGGGTTGGGGCGGCTTGGTTACACGTCGTTGACCACGCAGTTGCTCAGCAGGTAGCACGAATCCGGATTCACCATGAGAACCTTGCGCGTGTGGCCGATGATGTCGGCAATGGCGCCGTACAACCCGCCGTTCTCATCACCCGGCTGGATGGTGCGCGAGGCGACGAAGACCGGGCCGGCATTCATGATGTTGCCGTAAGCGGTCAACGCCGTGCCGGGGTAGGGCGAGACGGTGGAGGTCGGCGCTTCCTCGATACGAATGGCGGCGAGGTTCTTGCCCCAGATACGCGAATAGCTGGCGGTCTGGCCGGGATTGGCGAGGTTGGTGCGTTGCTTGCCGACGAGGACCTGCTTGAGGCCGAAGAGCGCGGCGACCTCGTCTTGGTTGACCTGGCCGCTGATGGCGGCGCGGCTGCCGAGGACGGCCTTGATCGCGCTCACGAGTTGCGGATGACGCTGCAACGGACGCCACACGGCGAGGCCCATGACCAGCGCATTCGGCGGGATGAGCGGCGTGTCGAGGATGCTCTGGATGATCTTGATGACATCGTTGTCGGCGTTATCGAGCATGTCGGTCGGGGCCGCGGTGCGGTTGTTGGTGGACTGGTAGTTCGACGCGGTGAAGATGAGGTCGTGGACCTCGAATTCGTGCGAGAACCAGAACGTCTCGGTGAGCGCCTTGAGTTTGGCCATGCGGACGTTCACCGGCACCTGCAGAATCTGCGGCGGCTGATCTTCGCTGATCATACTGATGTCGTTCGGATTAATGATCTGCTGGCCCTGATCGGCGAGCACGTCGGTGTCAGTGGTGAAACTGAAATCCGTCACCGGGATCGAGCCGCGGCGGTTGACCTTCGTGTCCAGCTTGCGGAGGTACTCGGCGGGATCGAATTTCCACCAGTTGAATTTCACGTCACTGATCAATTGCGCCGGGGACGGCGGCGCGATGATGCGCCCGAGCAGGTCGGGTGGTTGCACGCCCGCGACGAACGTGGTCAGTTGGGCGTTGAGGCTGAGAAGTTGGGGTTCGGATGCCATGAGATTGACTCCTTATAATGATGGTTGGTGGTCGCTGATCGGTTACGGCAGTTTGAATTGCGCGGGGCGGGCCTTGATGACATCGCCGGCCACGCCGCTCTGCAGCGCCTGCGCGCCGACGAAATTGCCCGAGGTCGCGGGGATCCAGTTGCCGTTGGCGTCCGACATCAGGTAATTGAATTCCGTGACGGTGTTGCCGAGCGGCAGATAGATTTCGCGGTCCTCGGTATCGGTACAGATGGCGACCGTGTATCCGGCGGCGATGGTGGTGCCCACGTCGGGGCGTTCACTGAACACCGGGAAGGTCGGTTGGGTGCCATCGACGGCGGGGACGACGTTGCCATCGATGCTGCCGCGGATGACGGCCTGGCCGAGATTGACCGGCGACTGGACTGTTCTGCTCCACATTGTTTGGTTCTCCTTTTTTGTTGGTTTCGGTATCGGGTTATTGTTTCAACAGCGCGGGTTCTTCCTTCGCGATGCGTTCGAGGGCAATGGACCGGGCGCGCGCGGGATCTTTCAACGCGATGGGCGCGATGAACGGATCGCTCGCGCAGAGTTCGTCCACGCGATGTTCCCACCGGGCCTTTTGACGGACGCCGCCCGCCGCGCCGATGACGGGTGGGTCCTTGATCACGCGAGCAAGCAACACGCTCGGCGCCTTGGTGGCCAGTTCCTTGCTCCAACCGCGCCGGTCCTTGGCGAGGCGACGTTCCCACTCGGCGCGCTCGGCGGGCGCAAGAATGCCCGAGCCGACCGCGAAGCCGGCCAGCTCCTTTCCGATTTCGTCGTCGGACGGTTGGCGAAGCGTGGCGGCTTTCGCGGTCAGCTCTTCGGGGGTGGGCGTCGCGGATTGGTCAAAACCGAGCGCGACGATGGCGTGCTCGGCCAAACGGGCGCGGGCCGTGAGCGAAGCGGTGTCGGTGAGGTCGCGCTCGAAGGCAGCGACCAATGCCTCTTCCGCAACGGTCGCAGGGTCGAGTTGGTAGCGCGCGCAGAGCCGGGCGATCAGGCCATCAAAGGATCGCGGGACCTTCGGTCGATCTGCCTGCGCGATTACGGTTTCGGCATGTTCCTCTTCGAGCGCAGCGATTTCCCCGACTCCGAGGTCGGGGCTGATCAACTCGACAGCACTCGCGTCGGCGGCGACGAGTTCCTGCGGCAAATGGGCCGCGGCGGAAAGCGATGTGGCATCGCCGAACAACGGACGGTTGACGAACCCGCCGCAATTCATGTAGATGCCGACCGCTTCGCCGGTCTCGGGGTCGATCGGCACGTGCGGCGAGAACGCTTGGAACTCCGGCGGGTCGCCCGTCGTGGCTTTCAACGCCGCGGGCGTGCGCCGCGTGAGTCCGATCACGCCGAGGTCGTCGTGCCAGGCGAATTTCAACGGGCGGCCACTGGCTTCCTTGTCATCATGATTGTAATCCGTGTATGCGCGGTTGCCGGCGGGTTTACCCTGAGTCAGACGAAGGGCGGCTTCCATGCGTTTCGCAGACAGCGCCGAGGGATTGACGCGGAGCTTGGACGGAGAACCGTCCCCGGCGATTTGATCGACTGTGTGATCGCCCTTCGGAAGATACACAATCCACAAATCCGCATTCTTGGTAGCGCGAGCGTCCCCGCTTGCGGCCGCTAATTCCGTCGCCAGACCCGTAAGTGCGACGGGTTTTTTGTCCGTTCCGGCGAGTTTCTCCTGCGCGATCTTGCCGCAGATCTTGGTGGCGGACTCTTTGTCGTGGCCTTCGCATTCCATCATGTGGAGGACACAGCCGTTGAAGCGTGAGACATCGACTTCCTTGAACGTCCCGTCGGGGTTCATGTGATCGCAGGTTTTCTTTTCAGTCATGGTGGTCTCCGGAGTTGCGTGAATTGAGCCCATCGCGAGCGAGCAGGTCGCCGAGGATGAGAAGTTGCGGCGTGAGGCCGTCGAGTTGGGCGGGCGCGAGAGCGTCGGCAGCGGTTTTGAGTTCGTGAAGCGCGTCGGCCGGGGATCTTTTACCGGCGATGAGCGATTCAATCGGCCCGCTAAGTTGGTCAAACGCGCGCAGGTCGCAACCTTCGGCAATGGCGCGAAGGCGGATCGCGTCGAGGGCGCGTTGGGCTTGCGCGGCGGTCAATGGATTGCCGAATGTGTCGGTGCGCATGGGATCAACGGGGCCGTTGCGGTTCGGGGTGAGGACGCGTTCGAGTTTCGGCTCGCCGGGGGTTGCGTCGTCCACCAGATCGAGCGGTTGCGGGTGGGGGATGTCGAATTGCGCGTGGACCCAGGCCTCTGGCACGCGCACGCCGAGGTTGACGAGCAGGTTGAGAACATTCGCCAGCGCGGCGAGATCGCGCCGGTTCGCGCCGGGCAGTTCCATCACGGGATTGTCGCCGGGCTCGGCGAAGTTGAAATCCATCAACCAGCGCAACGCGGTGCCGGTCATCGTGCCGGCGAACAGCAGGCAGGTCCAATCGACCAGTTCCTCCGTTTCATCCTGCTGGACGAGGCCGAGCGAGCGCGCGCCGTGTTCGCCGGCCTGAGTGGCCAATGTCGCGCCGAGGAGACATTCGAGCGCCTTCTCGGAACAGTATTTGACGATGGTTTCCTGCGGGAACGAGCTGGTGCTGGCGGCGCGCTGGAGAGTGATCGCCGTGCCTTCATCAAACACGCCCGCCCGCGCGGCCAGCCGCGAGAGATGGAGCAGGATTGTGTTGCGCTGCTCTTGCGTGGCGTCCTTGCTGCAAAACGCATGGGCGACATCGACGCCGAACGTCTCAGCGAGCGTGCCCCAGTCCTTCATTGCAAACAAGTAGATGAGGAAATACCACGCCAGCGGACGCAGCATCGCCGCGCGCGCGGGGTGGCCGCTCTTCGAGAGGTGATGGAAGACGACGAATTTGCGGTCGGGGATTTCGAAGTGCAGGGCGCGATTGCGCAGGTCGGGGAACACCTGCAATTCGGGTTTGTCCCACCAATAACTCCAGTGCCGGTAGTTGACCCAGGGCATCTCGGCGATGACCACCGCCTCGCGATGCGCGCGCCGGTCGCGCCCCACCACGTCGCCGATTTGCCAGTCGATCTCGGCGGCGCTGATGCCTTTGCCGACCGCGTCGAGGAGATTGAACGCGGTGCGATGCCAGTGGCGGATGCCAGCAAAAACGTGGTTCGCGAACTCGGCCTTCTCGCGGGCGAGCGCGGGGTTCTGCGGATGATCGGGCGGGACGATGCGCGGGTTGCGGCGCGCGGCCTTGAATTTGTGTTTGTAGAGCGCCAGCCGGAGCTCCGGCCATTTTTCCTCCATCTCCTCAAACATCGCGAACTGGTTGAGCGTGTCGCCGCTGATGGCCGACATGAGATAGTCGTCAATCCCCTCGGGCGTGAGCCCGCGCGTGACCTGGTTGATCCAGCGCTCCGCCACCTGCGCTTTGATCAACGTGCCGGGTTGGGGAGGGCGAGCCTCCCGGCGAGCCGCATCCGGATCCACCAGATTACTCTCGCCGAAGAAAATCAGGCCGCGCGTCGAATCCGCCGGGGATTTGAGATACGACGTGATGCCGCTGGCCGCGCCGCGCAGCCGGCTTGTCCGCCGAAGCCTTTGGCGAAGGCGGATCCATCCGCGTTGGAGCAATGTCGCCATTGTCAGCCGGGGTGGGGGGTTGCCGTTACAGTCCGCCCGTGCTGCCTTCGATGGTCCAGACGGTCGTCGTCTGGTTCGTCGCGTGGGAATGCAGAATGAGCGTCACGGGTCCCTTGTAGAGCGCGGGACGTTTGGTGGTCCACGTCGCGCCGACCGCGCCGCCAAGGTAATCGCCGATGCTGTTGGCCGTGGCGGCCTGATCGTACACCACGTCGCAGGGGTTGGTGCCCTGCTGGATGACGTTCAGGAACACGCGGTTCGAGTTCGCGGTGTTGGTCACGACCGTTACCGTCGCGCCGTTGGTGCTGCTGGTGATGACCAGCGGCGTGACGAGCGTGCCGTTGGTGCCATTGATCGTGAACGCATTCGTGGCGATGGTCGACGGCACGTCGTAGCCCGGCACGAAGATCGCCTGCGCCCGCACGCGCGGTGCGTACGCCGCCAGTCCCGCAATTGCCGCGATCAATGTTGTCGATAGTAACTTCTTCATCTCAGTCCTCCATTTTTCTGTGTTGGTTGGATTCACCAGG